>NZ_JBXAJV010000025.1:0-99443 GCF_058797635.1 Pseudomonas sp. GW823-FHT02C02
CCCCCCCCCCCCCCCCCCCCCCCCCCCCCCCCCCCCCCCCCCCCCCCCCCCCCCCCCCCCCCCCCACTCCTACAGTTGTTTTGTGTCGGTTGGGAGATTGTATATCCGGCCTCACGGCTTATTGGGAATGCCGTACTTGCGCAGTCGATGGGCGATCGCCGTGTGGGAAGTTTGCAGGCGGCTGGCCAGTTGCCGAGTAGAAGGGTAGCTGACGTAGAGTTTTTCCAGCAGCGTCTTTTCGAACTCTTCCATCGCTTGCTCCAGGCTATCGACATCGCTGTCACTCTGGCGCGCCACCGAGGTGCCGGCGATGTCGAGGTCGCCGATGTCCACCAGGCTGCTTTCGCAAATCGCCGCCGCACGGAAGATCACGTTCTGCAATTGCCGCACGTTGCCCGGCCAGCGGTTACCCAGCAGTGCAGGATAAGTCCCGGGCGCCAGACGACAGACCGGGCGCTGGATCTGTGCGCAGGCCTGCTGCATGAAATAGCGCGCCAGCAGCAGGATGTCCTGACCGCGTTCGCGCAGGGGCGGGACTTCGACATTCAGGACGTTGAGGCGATAGAACAAGTCTTCGCGGAACGAACCTTCGCTGACCATTTTTTCCAGGTTGCGGTGAGTTGCGCTGAGGATTCGCACATTGACCTTTACCTCGCGATCACCCCCGACTCGCCGGAAGCTGCCGTCATTGAGGAACCTCAGCAACTTCGCCTGCAGGTACGGCGACATTTCACCGATTTCATCGAGAAACACCGTGCCCTGGTTGGCCAGTTCCATCAGCCCCGGTTTGCCGCCCCGTTGCGCACCGGTAAAGGCGCCAGGGGCGTAGCCGAACAGTTCGCTTTCGGCGAGGTTCTCCGGCAATGCGGCGCAGTTCAGCGCCAGGAACGGCGAACCGTGCCGGGCGCTGATGGCGTGGCAGGCCCGCGCCACCAGTTCTTTGCCGGTTCCGGTTTCGCCCTGGATCAGCAACGGCGCATCCAGTGCTGCCACGCGCTGGGCGCGTGCCTTGAGGGTACGGATCGCCGGGGACTCGCCGAGCAACGCGTCGAAACCTTCGGCATGGTCGTGGTGCAGCGCCGAGAGGCGTTCGCCGATGCGGTTCGGTTGATACAAGGTCAGCAGGGCGCCGGCGTCGGTGATCGGGGTGGCGTCCAGCAGCAGGGTCTGGCCGTTGACGGTGATCTCGCGCAGCGGCAGGCGGAAGCCGTTTTCGAGTAATACGCCAAGCAGCGCCGGGTCGGCAAACAGATCGGCGACGCTTTCACCGGCCGGTTCGCGACCATACAACGCGATCAGCGCCGGGTTGGCCAGCAGCACTTTGCCGTCACTGTCCAGGGCCAGCACCGGGTCGGTCATGGCGGCGAGCAGCGCATCGAGCTGCAAGTGCCGCCGTTGCCCCGGAAGGATGTCGACCACCGTCATCGCTTGCACGCCGCGCACGCTGAGCAACGCATCGCGCAGCTCTTCGAGCACTTCCGGGCTCAGGGTCGGAGCGTCGATGTACACGTTGGGCGGGACCATTTCCACCGCATCCAGATTGAGATTACGCCCACCGAGCAGGGCCAGGACTTCCTGGGTAATGCCGACGCGGTCGATGAAGCTGACGTGGATACGCATGGGGCGGTTTTCAATCTGGCAAGCGGAGGGGGGCAAGTATGCCTTGGGGCGGGTCTCAGGTGAAATGCACGTGTTCAACCTGCAGGAGCGAGGCTTGCCCGCGTAGAGGCCATCAAGACCACTAAAAGCTTCGCGGGCAAGCCTCGCTCCTACAGGTCGTGGGGCCGCAGTCTTTCAGTCGGCATCCATAGCGAATGAAAGTCCGTCATCGCGAGCAGGCCCGCTCCCACAAGGGGACGCAGGCTACTCAAAGTTTTTGAGATCTACCGGGTCGCCGGATTTCATATCCAGCTTCTTCCGAATGTCTTCAAATACCTCGTCGTAATTTTTGTGAACCGAGCCGATCTGGCTGTGTGTCCTTGGAATACCGTACTTCTCGGCGATATTCGTTATGTTGTTGGCGAAGTTGTAGGCCTCAACCTTGGGTAGAAAGAAGGTTTCGCTCATATCCTTTCCCTGAATGCTGCCATGCATGGTGAACTGGATGCCTTTTTCCCCTTTGTCGTTATTGCTGACCTCATAGTCGAAGTGCAGGTTGTAGCTGACATCATCCGAGGTCAGCGCGTGGCGCTCGATGTGCAAGTGACCGGGGGCGAACGTTGCCATTGACGTTTCTCCTTATAAATAAGTAATGCCAGGTGTCGCCGTGCTGATGCGCGTGCCGGCCGTGCCCTGGACGATCGCTTCGATGTCCGAGAGTGAACCGATCACCGCGGTTTTTCCAGTATGGCGGGCAAACTCGCAGGCGGCCTGCACCTTCGGTCCCATGGAGCCGGCGGCGAAGCCGAGTTTTTCCATTTCGTCAGGGTGGGCTCGGGCGATGGCTTTCTGGGTCGGTTTGCCGAAGTCGATGCAGGCGGCGTTGACGTCGGTGGCGATCACCAGCAGATCGCTTTCCAGCTGTTCGGCCAGCAGCGCCGAGCACAGATCTTTGTCGATCACTGCTTCCACGCCTTGCAGTTTGCCGCTGGCGCCGTACATCGTCGGGATGCCGCCACCGCCCGCGCAGATCACGATGCTGCCTTTTTCCAGCAACCATTTGATCGGGCGGATTTCGAAGATGCGTTTCGGTCTCGGGCTGGCCACCACGCGACGGTATTTGTCGCCGTCCGGGGCAATCGCCCAGCCTTTTTCGGCGGCAAGTTTTTCCGCTTCGGCCTTGGCGTAGACCGGGCCGATGGGTTTGGTGGGGTTCTGGAACGCCGGGTCGTTGGCGTCGACTTCGACCTGGGTCAGCAAGGTGGCGAAGGGCACTTCGAAGTCCAGCAGGTTGCCCAGTTCCTGTTCGATGATGTAGCCGATCATGCCTTCGGTTTCGGCGCCGAGTACGTCCAGCGGATAAGGCGAAACCGAGGTGTAAGCGGCGGCCTGCAACGACAGCAACCCGACTTGCGGGCCATTGCCGTGAGCGATCACCAGTTCGTTGCCAGCATAAATCTTGGCGATCTGTTCAGTGGCGATCCGGATGTTGGCGCGTTGATTGTCCGCGGTCATGGGTTCACCACGGCGGAGCAGGGCGTTACCGCCCAGAGCAACGACGATACGCATAATGCAGTCCTTCTAAATGAGGTGACTCGGTCTCCCTGGTGAAACCCGATCAGTGTGGGAGTGAGCGTGCTCGCGATGACCATTTAACACTCAACAGAGACGTTGACTGTTACTCCGCTATCGCGAGCAGGCTCGCTCCCGCAGGGGCTTTGTTCCAGCCGGGAGAGCCGGGTGGGCCGTTAGATATCCGCCAACGCCGACACCAGGATCGCCTTGATGGTGTGCATGCGGTTTTCCGCTTGCTCGAAGGCGATGTTGGCCGGCGATTCGAAGACTTCTTCAGTCACCTCCACGCCGTTGGCCAGGTGCGGATAGCGTGCGGCGATGTCCTTGCCGACCTTGGTTTCGCTGTTGTGGAACGCCGGCAGGCAGTGCATGAATTTCACCCGCGGGTTGCCGGAGGCTTTCATCATCGCGGCGTTGACCTGGTACGGCAGCAGTTGCTCGATGCGCTCGTCCCACGCTTCTACCGGCTCACCCATCGACACCCAGATGTCGGTGTGGATGAAGTCCACGCCCTTGACCGCTGCTTTCGGGTCTTCGGTGATGGTGATGCGCGCGCCGCTTTCTTCGGCGAAGGCTTTGCACTGGGCGATGAAATCAGCGTGCGGCCACAAGGCTTTGGGCGCGGCGATGCGCACGTCCATGCCGAGTTTGGCGCCGATCATCAGCAGCGAGTTGCCCATGTTGTAACGGGCGTCGCCCAGGTAGGCGTAGCTGATGTCGTGCAGCGGCTTGTCGCTGTGCTCACGCATGGTCAGGGTGTCGGCGATCATTTGTGTAGGGTGGAATTCAGCGGTCAGGCCGTTGAACACCGGTACGCCGGCGAACTTGGCCAGCTCTTCGACGATTTCCTGTTCGAAGCCCCGGTACTCGATGGCGTCGAACATCCGCCCCAGCACGCGGGCGGTGTCTTTCATGCTTTCCTTGTGGCCGATCTGCGACGACACCGGGTCGATGTAGGTGACGTGGGCGCCCTGGTCATGGGCCGCGACTTCGAAGGCGCAACGGGTGCGGGTCGAGGTTTTTTCGAAGATCAGCGCGATGTTTTTGCCTTGCAGGTGCGGACGCTCGGTGCCGGTATATTTGGCGCGCTTGAGGTCGCGGGACAGGTCCAGCAGGTAGTTGAGCTCGCGAGTGGTGTGGTGCATCAGCGAGAGCAGGCTGCGGTTGCGCATATTGAAAGCCATTTTGGATCTCCTTGGGTTTCGGTTATCCGCCTGCTTCGCGCTTTATGAGCGCGAAGCAGGGCATAAAAATTAATAGTCGATAGGGTCACGAATGATCGGGCAGGTCATGCAGTGGCCGCCGCCACGGCCGCGTCCGAGTTCACCGGCGCTGATGGTGATGACTTCCACACCGGCCTTGCGCAGCAGGGTGTTGGTGTAGGTGTTGCGGTCATAACCGATCACCACGCCGGGCTCCACGGCCACCACGTTGTTGCCGTCGTCCCATTGCTCGCGTTCGGCGGCGAAGCTGTTGCCGCCGGTTTCCACCACGCGCAGCGCCTTGAGGTTGAGGGCCTTGGCGACGGTGTCGAGGAAGTTGGTTTCTTCGCGGCGGATGTCGATGCCGCCCGGCTTGCTGTCGTCAGGGCGCAGGGTGAAGGCGACGATCTGGTTTACCACTTCCGGGAAAATCGTCACCAGGTCGCGGTCGCAGAAGCTGAACACAGTGTCCAGGTGCATCGCTGCGCGGGACTTGGGCAGGCCGGCGACGATGACTTTCTCCACGGCGTTGTGCTTGAACAGGTTCACCGCCAGTTGGCCGATGGCCTGTCGGGACGAACGTTCGCCCATGCCGATCAATACCACACCGTTGCCGATGGGCATCACGTCGCCGCCTTCCAGGGTGGCGCTGCCGTGATCCTGGTCCGGGTCGCCGTACCAGATTTCAAAATCGGCGTTGGTGAACTGTGGGTGGAATTTGTAAATGGCGGTGGTCAGCAGGGTTTCCTGACGTCGCGCCGGCCAGTACATCGGGTTCAGCGTCACGCCGCCGTAGATCCAGCAGGTGGTGTCGCGGGTGAACTGGGTGTTGGGCAGCGGCGGCAGAATGAAGCTGGAGTGGCCGAGGAAGTCGCGGAACATCTGGATGGTCTTGCCGCCGAAGCTGTCCGGCAGGTCATCGGCGGAGACACCGCCAATCAGGAACTCGGCGATATGCCGCGGTTCCAGGCTACGCAGCCACGAACCCACTTCGTTGATCAGGCCGAGGCCGACCGAGTTGGCGGTGACCTTGCGTTCCAGAATCCAGTCGAGGGCTTCGGGGATGGCGACGATGTCGGTCAGCAGGTTGTGCATTTCCAGCACTTCGACGTTGCGTTCGCGCATCTTGGTGACGAAGTCGAAATGGTCACGCTTGGCCTGGGCCACCCACAGCACATCATCGAAAAGCAGTTCGTCACAGTTGTTCGGAGTCAGCCGCTGGTGGGCCAGGCCTGGGGAGCAAACCATGACTTTGCGCAGTTTGCCGGCTTCGGAATGGACGCCGTACTTAACTTTTTCGGTGGTCATTACAGTGATCCTCCAGATGACAAATGAGTCGAGTGTTACAGGGTCAGGAAGCCGTCATACAGGCCGTAGGCCGCCACCAGGGCGCCAGCGACAACAGCGGCGAAAATCAGCTTCTCGACGTTGGTGAAAATCGGTTTGTTGAGCTCCATCTTGGCCTTGGCGAACAGGATCGCGCCGGGGGCATAGAGCAGGGCAGAGAGCAGCAGGTATTTGACGCCGCCGGCATAGATCAGCCAGACCGCGTAAATCAACGCGACGGCACCGATGAACAGGTCTTTGCGACGTTCAGCCGCAGCGTTTTCATAGCTCTCGCCACGCACCGCCAGCAGCAGGGCATAAGCCGCGGACCACAGATACGGCACCAGAATCATCGAGGTGGCCAGGTAGATCAGCGACAGGTAAGTGCTGGCCGAAAACAGGGTGATGACCAGGAACAGCTGCACCATTGCGTTGGTCAGCCACAAGGCGTTGACCGGCACCTGTTTGGCGTTTTCCTTGCGCAGGAACGCCGGCATGGTGTGGTCCTTGGCGGCGGCGAACATGATCTCCGCACACAACAGTACCCACGACAGCAGCGCCCCGAGCAGCGAGATGATCAGGCCGACGCTGATCAGCACGGCGCCCCATGGACCGACGACGTGTTCCAGCACCGCGGCCATCGACGGGTTCTGCAGTTTGGCCAGTTCCGGTTGGGTCATGATGCCCAGCGACAGCACGTTCACCAGCACCAGAAACAGCAACACGGTGATAAAACCAATTACGGTGGCCTTGCCGACGTCGCTGCGTTTTTCTGCTCGGGCCGAGAAAATACTCGCGCCTTCAATGCCGATGAACACCCACACGGTGACCAGCATCATGTTGCGCACCTGGTTCATCACACTGCCCAGGTCCGGGTTTTTCAGGCCCCAGATGTCGGCGGTGAAGATGTCCAGTTTGAAGGCGAAAATCGCGATCAGCACAAACAGCACCAGTGGCACGACCTTGGCGACGGTGGTCACCAGGTTGATGAACGCCGCTTCCTTGATCCCGCGCAACACGAGGAAATGCACGCCCCAGAGCAGCACCGACGCGCCGATCACCGCAGCGACGGTGTTGCCTTCGCCGAAGATCGGGAAGAAATAGCCGAGGGTGCTGAACAGCAACACGAAATAACCGACGTTGCCCAGCCACGCACTGATCCAGTAACCCCAGGCAGACGAGAAACCCATGTAGTCGCCGAAACCGGCCTTGGCGTAGGCGTAGACACCGCCGTCCAGGTCAGGCTTGCGGTTGGCGAGGGTCTGGAACACGAAGGCCAGGGTCAGCATGCCGACCGCGGTAATCGCCCAACCGATCAGCACGGCACCGACATCGGCACTGGCGGCCATGTTTTGCGGTAAAGAGAAGATCCCGCCACCAATCATTGAGCCGACAACCAGCGCCACAAGTGCGCCGAGTTTCAGTTTACCGGGGGATTCAGACATTGCATGACCTCCAATGCAGGAGAAAAGAGACAGCAGATTAATGCTGTTAGCTATTCAGACATCTGACATAGATCAGTACATCGACACATTCCAATGTTAATGAAAGACTTATGAAACTTTTACGGGCATAAGGATATCGCTGGAAAAGCCCTTTCCAGAGGCTTCGGCCAGTTCAGGCGTGAATGATGCATAGCACTTTTGAATTTTGACCTTAGTCCGGTTTTGGCTTTCTGCCAATTTTGTCATCTGTTTTCGGTGTGGAATGGATTTATCAAAATTGACATACAAAACTGTTACACACCGATCCCATAGAATTATCGGCTATAAATAGAAGGCGTTATTTTCCGTTAGTTAATAAACGCTTAAACCCGTTATCCATTTAGTTAAAGTTATGCCTCAATGGCCATGCCGTAAAAAAGGGACGCAAGATGGTGCAAACGACGCAAAAGCTTCGCCTCAGTGCGCTGATCGCCCTGGTCGTCGGTTCTATGATCGGCGGCGGGATTTTTTCCTTGCCGCAAAACATGGCGGCGCGTGCCGATGCCGGGGCGATATTGATTGGTTGGGCGATCACTGCGGTCGGCATGCTGACCCTGGCCTTCGTGTTCCAGACCCTGGCCAATCGCAAACCCGAACTGGATTCCGGGGTGTACGCCTACGCCAAGGCCGGGTTCGGCGATTACATGGGGTTTTCATCCGCCTGGGGTTACTGGATCAGCGCCTGGCTGGGCAATGTCGGTTATTTCGTGTTGCTGTTCAGCACCCTCGGTTATTTCTTTCCGGTGTTTGGCCAGGGCAACACGCCGATCGCCATCGGTTGCGCCTCGGTGCTGCTGTGGGCCGTGCATTTTCTGGTGCTGCGCGGGATCAAGGAGGCGACGTTCATCAACCAGCTGACCACCGTGGCCAAGATCGTGCCGCTGATCATGTTCATCGTCATCGCCGCCGTGGCCTTCAAGGCGGACGTCTTCACCCGCGATATCTGGGGAAGCAGCAACCCGAATTTCGGCGGTGTCATGGAGCAGGTGCGCAACATGATGCTGGTCACCGTGTTCGTGTTCATTGGCATTGAAGGCGCCAGTGTGTACTCGGCCAGGGCGGAGAAACGCTCGGACGTCGGCCGGGCAACGGTGATCGGTTTTCTCGGCGTGTTGGCATTGCTGGTACTGGTGAATGTGTTGTCCCTGGGGATCATGAGCCAGCCGGAATTGGCCACCCTGCAAAACCCGTCACTGGCGGCGGTGCTGGAGCACATTGTCGGTCCTTGGGGGGCGCTGCTGATCAGCATCGGCCTGGCGATTTCGCTGTTGGGTGCATTGTTGTCCTGGGCGCTGCTTTGCGCCGAAATCCTTTTCGCCACGGCTAAAGACAAGACCATGCCGGCCTTTCTCACCAAGGAAAACGCCAACCATGTACCGGTCAATGCGCTGTGGCTGACCAACGTAATGATCCAGATTTTTCTGCTGATCACGCTGTTTTCGGCAGGCACTTACACCAGCCTGATCTACCTCGCGTCGTCGATGATCCTGGTGCCGTATCTGTGGTCGGCAGCGTATGCGGTGCTGTTGAGCGGACGCGGCGAAACCTACGAACACGCGTCGGCCGAGCGGACCAAGGACCTGATGATCGGCGGCATCGCCCTGGGTTACGCGGTGTGGTTGTTGTATGCGGGCGGGGTGAAATATCTGCTGCTGTCGGCGTTGCTGTATGCACCGGGGGTGATCTTGTTTGCCAAGGCCAAGCGAGAGCAAGGCGAGCCGCTGTTTACCCATATTGAGAAAGGCATTTTCACCTGCGTCATCAGCGGGGCGGGGCTGGCGGCGTATGGGTTGTACAGCGGGTTGCTGTCGTTGTGAGGTGGCGGCTGGCACCGGTTTTGTATTGAGTGTTCTGGCCCCATCGCGAGCAAGCTCGCTCCCACAGGTTTTGTGTTCGACGCAGATCCAATGTGGGAGCGAGCCTGCTCGCGATAGCTATCTGACGGTCACCACCACTGCGCGCGATGGGCACCCAATTCCGAAGCCGGAAGTGTCCACTGCAACGGTGTGCCGGTGATTTTCAAAGGCACATGAAGCCGATGCGCCGGCCCCCAAGGCGTTTGCTCGATCAACATCCCCTGATCATTTTCATCTTCAGCTCGTAGCGCCTCATCCGTCCCTGCACCGTTTTCAATCAACAATTTCGCCGTTCGCGCCAACGACAACCTGGCCGACCCACCCCGTCCCAATAACGTGATCGCTGCAGCCGCCATCAAATACCCGGTCGCATGATCCAGCGCCTGAACGGGCAGCGGCGTCGGTTTGTCCGCTTTCTTCCACTGCCGGCCCGCGTCGGCAATGCCGCTGCTCATCTGTACCAGGCTGTCGAAGCCACGGCGGTTGCGCCACGGGCCGCTCCAACCGTAGGCGTTGAGGCACACATCAATCAGGCCCGGCGCCAGTTTTTCCCGCTCGGCGACACCGTAACCCAACTTTTCCAGTGCGTCGGCGCGGTAGCCGTGGAGCACGATATCGGCGTCCTTGAGCAGGCTTTCGAACACCGCTCGATCGTCGTTGTTGTGCAGGTCCAGCCGTGCGCAGCGTTTGCCCAGCGTGACTTCGGGCACCACGCCGGGTTCGTTCCAGGTCGGTGGGTCGATGCGCAATACATCGGCGCCGAGGCCGGCGAGAAAACGACTGGCGACGGGGCCGGCCAACACGCGGGTCAAGTCCAGCACCTTGATGCCTGCCAACGGTTGCGCCACAGAACCTTTCCAGGGTTTCGCGTGTTGACCGCTGCCGGCGCTGAACTGAATCAACGGCTCGGCGTTCACCGCCAAGCCTTGGGGATGCGCCTGCCATTGTGCCCAGCTGCGCATCTCGGCGGCGCAGCCGCCGGCATCGACCACGGCCTGTTCCAGATCGGTTTTCGCCCATTGCGCAACCTTGCTCGCCATCGCCGCACGGTCGGCACAAGTGCCGAGCACGCTTTCGGCGGCGGCGCGGTGATGCGGCGCGTTGGTGTGCAAGCGGATCCAGCCGTCCTGGGTCGCGTAATCACCGGCCACCGGGTCCCACAGCGGCGGAACGCTCCAGCCCTCGGGGCGGATCGAGGTGGCGAACCAGAAAGAGGCCAGGCGGCGGTCGACTTCAAGGCTGGGCAAGCGACCGGTGTGTTGTTGCAGTAATTCGCTGACTGCCTGGCCGGCGGCGGCGATGCTGGCACAGGCCAGATCAGTGACGGCAAACGCCGAGGGCAGGGCGCCGCTCGACGTAAAGGGAATTGGCGTGTGAGGCAAGCCAAGCGCGGCTTGAATGGACGTGAGTAAACCAGTCATCGAAGGCCCTCCGGAACGAGAGCCCGAGCATAGATCAAACAGGTGATGAAGCGGATGAAACCTGTAGGAGCGAGGCTTGCCCGCGAAGAACGATAATGCGGTCTATCTGAAAACCGCAGCGCTCCCTTCGCGGGCAAGCCTCGCTCCTACAGGGCTGTGGCTGTTACACCCGGAACTGATCCATCAATTTCATCTGGTGGGTGGTCAGCGAGTTGAGCTGGCTGCTGATCTGCGCCGATTCGGTGGCCTGGCCGGTCAGGGTTTCGGTGACGGTGCGGATCGCCGAGACGTTACGGTTGACCTCTTCGGCCACCGCGCTTTGCTGTTCGGCGGCGCTGGCGATTTGCAGGTTCATGTCGCTGATCACGGTGACCGCGTCGCTGATTTTGCCCAAGGCCTGGACCGCTTGCTGGATCTGTCCGGCATTGCTGTGGGCCTGGGTCTGGCTCGAATGCATGGTGGCCACCACGCCGCGTGTGCCGGTCTGGATGCGCTCGATCACGACGCGGATTTCTTCCACCGAGTCCTGGGTGCGTTTGGCCAGGTTGCGCACTTCGTCGGCCACCACGGCAAACCCACGACCGCTTTCGCCGGCACGGGCCGCTTCGATCGCCGCGTTGAGGGCGAGCAAGTTGGTTTGTTCGGCAATGCTGCGGATCACTTCCAGCACCGAACCGATCTGCTCGCTGTTCACCGCCAGCGCCTCGACTTCGGTCACAGCCTTGCTGACTTCGTCGGCCAGTTGATTGATGTCGCGGGTGCTGCGCTCGATGATCGACATGCCATCGCGCGCCGATTGATCCGCACCTTTGGCCGCATTGGCCGCGTTCGACGCACTGTTGGCGACTTCGTGGGCGGTGGCGCTCATTTCGTTTGACGCTGTGGCGACCTGGTCGATTTCGCGGAACTGCACCTGCATGCCTTCGCTGGTCTGACGGGCGATTTCCGAGGATTGGTCGGCGGTGCCACGAGCGTCGGTGATGCTTTGTTTGATCTGCGCGATGGTCGGTTGCAGCTTGTCGAGGAAGCGGTTGAACCAGCTGACCAGTTCGCCCAGTTCATCTTTTTTGCTGTAGTGCAGGCGTTGGGTCAGGTCGCCGTCGCCGCTGGCAATCGCCTTGAGCATCTCGGCGACGCTGTTGATCGGCCGGGTCACGCCGGACGCGGTGAGCCAGATCAGCAACAGACCGACCAGGCCGGCCGCGACAGCCACCAGCACCGCTTTGATCGTGCCGCTTTGCTGGGCGTCATCGAGCACCGCTTGCAGCTTGACCGAATCGGCCAGCAGCACTTGCTTGGGCAGGTCAATCACCACGCCCCAGGCTTTGGAGTCGCTGATCGGGCTGACCGGGTACACCGCACGAATCACTTCGCCTTGTTCGAGGATCTTCGGCGTGCCGCCGCTGAGCAGTTGCAGGATGTCCTTGCCGTCAGCGCCGAGGGTCGCATCAATGCCTTTGCCGACCTTGCTCGCATCGACGCTGTAACCAGCCAATACACCGCTGCCGGAGACAATCAGCATGTGCCCGGCGCTGTTGAACAGGTCACGCTGGGAATCGACCGCGGCCGCTTGCAGGGCGTCGAGGGCGATGTCGACACCGACCACGCCGATGGACTTGCCGTCCACCAGCAGCGGGACGGAAATGGTGGTCATCAGCATTTCCTTGCCGCCGACGGTGTCGGCATACGGGTCCAGCAAGCAGGTGCGTTTGCTGTCGCGAGGGCAGGTGTACCAGCTGTTGTACGGCGTGCCGCTGAGGCTCAGGGTGGTTTTGGTCATGTCGTCTTCGACCATGATCGTGTTGATCCCGGCCCCGCCGGCACGGCTCCAGTAACTGGCAAAACGCCCGGATTCGTTGGACTGGCGGGCCGCATCGTTGGCGAACTCGCTGTCCTTGCCGTCCAGGCCGTTGGGTTCGAACGCCAGCCAGATCCCCAGCACTTTGCTGTTGCGCTCAAACGCGGTTTTCAGGCTCTGGTTCAACTCCTCACGCAGGGCCCCGGCCTCAAGCGAACGCTTGGCGGCCATGGCGCGCATGTCCTTGATCTGATCGGCCAGGGCAGTCACCACCAACAGGCTTTCACCGAATGTCTTCTGCACCCGCACCGCTTGCTCGGCGGCCTTGGCCTGGAGCAGGTCCTGCACGCTGGTGGTGAGCATCTTGCGGCTGGAGGCGCTGACCAGCTCATCGTTCTGATTGGTCTGGTAGAAGTTCATACCGACGATCAACGCGACCACGCCAAGCAGGCACAGGCCGGACAGCAAGACGATTTTCAGACGGATAGAGAGAGAGTCGAACATAGGGCGAACTCGCGAAGGGATGAAGTGTTGGCTGTGGGCCGATGTCGACCCGGTTCGCCAAGTCCATTCAGCGCCATTCAATGCTCATCGGCGTGGGACGAGGATGCATGATGGTGGCCCCGACGAACGGTAGGGGTTGAACGTTTGCGCGGAAAAATCTGCCGAAAACAGGGCTTAAAACGGGGGAAATCGCGGGGAGATTCTGAGGCTGGCGTACCTGATCCTTCTTGAACGGACGATGATGTCCATTATCCGTTCAAGGGGGTCAGTGATGGATCCGAAAGCGGTTCAGGCGCGACCCAACAGATAGGTCGCGTAATCGGGGATGCGGTGGGCGTGAGCCTGCTCCATCATCGGGCTGCTGAGCAGGTAGTCGGCGCTGCATTCGTTGCACGCCACCGGAATGTTCCAGACCGCCGCGACCCGCAGCAACGCCTTGATGTCCGGGTCATGGGGTTGCGGTTCGAACGGGTCCCAGAAAAACACCAGCATGTCGACCCGCTGCTCGGCAATGCGCGCACCGAGTTGCTGGTCGCCGCCCAAGGGGCCGCTGATCATGCTTTCCACCGGCAGCTCCAGGCGTTGTTGCAACAACAGCCCGGTGGTGCCGGTGGCGACCAGTTCATGTTGCGCAAGCTTGTCCTTCTGCCGCTCGGCCCAGTCCAGCAAAAATACCTTGCAGTGGTCATGGGCGACCAGGGCGATACGCTTGCGCGCCGCCATGGTCTTTTGCGTGAAGCTGATACCGATCATCGGTTTAGCTCCCCGTTACTCAGCGTTGCACAGCGCCAGGCAGTTATCGAGCATGCGGTTGGAGAAGCCCCATTCGTTGTCGTACCACGCCAGTACCTTGAGCAGCTTGCCGCTGGATTTGGTGTGGTTGGCGTCGAAGATCGACGACAGCGGGTTGTGATTGAAGTCGCTGGATACCAGCGGCAGGGTGTTGTAGCCGAGAATCTTCGAGTGCTGGGCGGCTTCTTTGAGCAGTGCATTCACTTCATCGGCCGACGCTTCGCGCTTGAGCTGCACGGTCAGGTCCACCAGCGACACGTTGATCACCGGAACACGTACCGCCATGCCGGTCAGTTTGCCGGCCAGTTCCGGCAGCACCAGGCCGACCGCTTCAGCGGCGCCGGTCTTGCTCGGGATCATGTTCTGGGTGGCCGAACGGGCGCGGTACGGGTCGGTGTGGTAGACGTCGGTCAGGTTCTGGTCGTTGGTGTAGGCGTGGATCGTGGTCATCAGACCGCTTTCGATGCCCAGTTCGCGGTGCAGCACCTGCGCCACCGGGGCCAGGCAGTTGGTGGTGCACGATGCGTTGGAAATGATCTGGTGCGATTGGCGCAGAATGTCGTGGTTGACCCCGTAGACAACGGTGGCGTCGGCGCCTTTGGCCGGGGCCGAGATAATCACTTTGCGCGCGCCGGCCGTAATATGCGCGGCGGCTTTGGCACGGTCGGTGAACAGACCGGTGCACTCGAACACCACATCAATTTTTTCCGCGGCCCAAGGCAACTCGGCCGGGTTGCGAATGGCACTGACGGCAATACGGTCACCGTTGACGGTCAGGCTTTCCTGATCGTGCTGGACATCGGCGTCGAACGTGCCGTGAACGGTGTCGTACTTGAGCAGATGAGCGTTCATCGCGCTGTCGCCAAGGTCATTGATGGCAACGATCTGCAGATCCTGGCGATAGCCTTGGGTATACAGTGCGCGCAGGACGTTGCGGCCAATTCGGCCAAAACCATTGATTGCGATTCGAAGAGTCATTTAACAGGGCCGCCGTCGTTTTGTTGTTGGAATTACAAGATTATTCGCATAAAAATAGAAAACAAGCCTTTTTAATGGCAATATTTTGTTCAATCTACAACGAGTGACCTGAATCAACTGGTCCGACCGATCAAGAAAACCGTCTGTCATCCCATCGACACCGGCTCTTGCTCAGCATAGACAATCAGGTCGCCACATCCGTTAGCCTGGAGTTCTACACATGCATCCCCGCGTCCTTGAGGTCACCGAACGGCTTATCGCCCGTAGCCGCGCAACCCGTGAGGCTTACCTTGCGCTTATTCGCGATGCAGCCAGCGACGGTCCGATGCGCGGCAAGCTGCAATGCGCCAACTTCGCCCACGGCGTGGCCGGTTGCGGCACTGAAGACAAGCACAGTCTGCGGATGATGAACTCCGCCAACATTGCGATTGTTTCGTCATATAACGACATGCTCTCGGCGCATCAGCCTTACGAAGTCTTTCCTGAACAGATCAAAAAAGCCCTGCGCGAGATCGGCTCCGTCGGCCAGTTCGCCGGCGGCACCCCGGCCATGTGCGATGGCGTGACCCAAGGCGAGCCGGGCATGGAGCTGAGCCTGCCGAGCCGTGAGGTGATCGCGCTGTCCACCGCCGTGGCGCTGTCCCACAACATGTTCGATGGCGCGCTGATGCTCGGCATCTGCGACAAGATCGTCCCGGGCCTGATGATGGGCGCACTGCGTTTCGGTCATCTGCCGACGATCTTCGTCCCGGGCGGGCCGATGGTGTCGGGCATTTCCAACAAGCAGAAAGCCGATGTGCGTCAGCGTTATGCCGAAGGCAAGGCCAGCCGCGAAGAGCTGCTGGAATCGGAAATGAAGTCCTACCACAGCCCGGGTACCTGCACTTTTTACGGCACCGCCAACACCAACCAGTTGCTGATGGAAGTCATGGGCCTGCACTTGCCGGGCGCCTCGTTCGTCAACCCGAACACCCCGTTGCGCGATGCCCTGACCCGCGAAGCGGCGCATCAGGTGACGCGTCTGACCAAGCAGAACGGTGACTTTATGCCGATCGGCGAAATCGTCGACGAGCGTTCGCTGGTCAACTCCATCGTGGCGCTGCACGCCACCGGCGGATCGACCAACCACACCTTGCACATGCCCGCCATCGCCATGGCGGCCGGCATTCAACTGACCTGGCAGGACATGGCCGACCTCTCCGAAGTCGTGCCGACCCTGAGCCACGTCTACCCGAACGGCAAAGCCGACATCAACCATTTCCAGGCGGCGGGCGGCATGTCATTCCTGATCCGCGAACTGCTGGAAGCCGGGCTGCTGCACGAAAACGTCAACACGGTGTTGGGCCACGGCTTGAGCCGTTACACCATGGAGCCGTTCCTCGAAAACGGCGAGCTGGTCTGGCGCGAAGGCCCGATCGAAAGCCTCGACGAAACCATTCTTCGCCCGGTCGCGCGTGCGTTCTCGCCTGAGGGCGGCTTGCGGGTGATGGAAGGCAACCTCGGACGAGGCGTGATGAAAGTCTCCGCCGTTGCCTTGGAAAACCAGATCGTCGAAGCGCCAGCCATGGTGTTCCAGGATCAGCAGGACCTGGCCGACGCGTTCAAGGCCGGTTTGCTGGAGAAGGATTTTGTCGCGGTGATGCGCTTCCAGGGCCCGCGCTCCAATGGCATGCCGGAGCTGCACAAAATGACGCCGTTCCTCGGCGTGCTGCAGGATCGCGGCTTCAAAGTCGCGCTGGTGACCGACGGGCGCATGTCCGGCGCGTCGGGGAAAATCCCGGCAGCGATTCATGTCAGTCCCGAAGCTTATGTCGGCGGTGCTCTTGCGCGGGTGCAAGAGGGCGATATCATCCGCGTCGATGGCGTCAAAGGCACCCTGGAGCTTAAGGTGGACGCCGAAGAATTTGCAGCGCGCACCCCGGCCAAGGGCCTGTTGGGCAACAACATTGGCAGCGGTCGCGAACTGTTTGGTTTCATGCGCATGGCCTTCAGCTCCGCAGAGCAGGGCGCCAGCGCCTTTACTTCTGCCCTGGAGACGCTTAATTGAAACTGGCTTTGGTCGGTGACATCGGTGGGACCAACGCACGTTTCGCGTTGTGGAAAAACCAGCAGCTGGAAGCGATCCAGGTGCTGGCAACGGCCGACCACGCCAGCCCGGAAGAGGCGATTGCCCTCTATCTGGGCGGGCTTGGCCTGGCGCCGGGTTCGATCGGCTCGGTATGCCTGTCGGTGGCCGGCCCGGTAAGCGGTGATGAATTCAAGTTCACCAATAATCACTGGCGGCTCAGTCGCAAAGATTTTTGCAAGGCATTGCAGGTCGATCAGTTGTTGCTGGTCAATGATTTTTCGGCGATGGCGCTGGGCATGACCCGTTTGCAGCCTGGTGAGTTTCGGGTGGTTTGCGAAGGCACGCCTGAGCCGCTGCGACCTGCCGTGGTGATCGGTCCGGGCACGGGGCTGGGTGTCGGCACCTTGCTGGACCTGGGCGAAGGCCGTTTTGCCGCCTTGCCAGGGGAGGGCGGTCACGTCGATCTGCCCTTGAGCAGTCTGCGTGAAACCCAACTGTGGCAACACATCTTCAATGAGATCGGGCATGTCAGCGCTGAAACGGCGTTGAGCGGCAGCGGTTTGCCGCGGGTCTACCGGGCGATTTGTGCGGTGGACGGTCATGAGCCGGTGCTCGATACTCCGGAATCGATAACCGCTGCCGGTCTGGCGGGTGACCCGATTGCGCTGGAAGTGCTGGAGCAGTTCTGCTGCTGGCTCGGTCGTGTCGCCGGCAACAACGTGCTGACCACGGGGGCTCGCGGTGGCGTGTATATCGTCGGCGGAGTGATTCCGCGGTTTGCCGATTTCTTCGTTGAAAGCGGCTTTGCCCGGTGCTTCGCCGACAAGGGCTGCATGAGCGATTACTTCAAAGGCATCCCTGTGTGGCTGGTGACGGCGCCGTATTCCGGGTTGATGGGTGCGGGTGTGGCGCTCGATCAGGCCTGAAATGCGATCAACCTGTAGGAGTGAGCCTGCTCGCGATAGCGGTGTATCAGTCAACCAATGCGTTGAATGTAAAACCGCAATCGCGAGCAGGCTCACTCCTACAGTAGTTTTGTGGTGTTTGTGAAAACGGTGCTTAAGGCATAATCCGCCCAATTCAAACAACAAGGACGCCGCCCCGTGAGCTCAGTCAACAAGTCGATTTTGTTGGTCGATGATGATCAAGAGATACGCGAGTTGCTGGACACCTACCTGACCCGCGCCGGTTTCCAGGTCCGCACCACGCCCGATGGCGCGGGCTTTCGCCAAGCGATGAACGAAGCGCCGAGCGATCTGGTGATCCTCGACGTGATGCTGCCCGACGAAGACGGTTTCAGCCTTTGCCGCTGGATCCGCCAACACCCGCGTCAGGCGCAGGTGCCGATCATCATGCTCACCGCCAGCTCCGACGAGGCCGACCGCGTCATTGGCCTGGAACTGGGCGCCGACGACTACCTCGGTAAACCATTCAGCCCCCGTGAATTGCAGGCGCGCATCAAGGCCTTGTTGCGCCGCGCGCAGTTCGGTCAGGAACGTTCCGGCGGTGAAGTGCTGGCGTTCGACGACTGGCGGCTGGACATGGTCAGCCACCGGCTGTTCCACATTGACGGCGAAGAAGTGATTCTCTCCGGCGCCGATTTTGCGCTGCTGAAACTGTTCCTTGATCATCCGCAGGAAATCCTCGACCGCGACACCATCGGCAACGCCACCCGTGGCCGCGATCTGATGCCGCTGGATCGCATCGTCGACATGGCGGTCAGCCGTTTGCGTCAGCGCCTGCGTGATACCGAAAAACCGCCGCGATTGATCCGTACCGTGCGTGGCAGCGGCTACCAACTGGCCGCCAATGTGGTTGCCAGCAATGGCCACTGAGTGGTTGCGCAAGCTCGCCGCCCGCGTGCCGATGCCGCGTTCGCTGCTCGGGCGCATGTTGCTGCTGACCCTGTTGGCGGTGCTGTTCGCGCAGACCTTGTCGAGCGTGATCTGGGTGTCGCAACTGCGTGCCACCCAACTTGAAGGCCTGGTCACCAGTGCCCGCAGCCTGGCCCATTCGATGACGGCCAGCGTCAGTTATTTTCGTTCGCTGCCGGTGGCGTTTCGTCCCTTGGTGCTCGACCAATTGCGCAGCATGGGCGGCACCCGTTTCGTGGTGACCCTCAACGACAAGCCGCTGGGCATGGAAGTGTTGCCGATCACCCCGCGCAAGGAAGCCGTGCTCAAGGCCGTGGATCAGGTGTTGCGCGAGTCCCTCGGCCAAGACACGGATATCTCGGTGACCTTCGTCAGCCCCGAAGACCTGCGGATCTTCAACAGCGGGCTGAAACTCGATGAGTTGCCGCGCTCATGGGCGCATTACGCGCTGACGCTGGAGCCGGTGAACCCGCCGGTGCTGGTCACGCAAATCCAGATGGCGCCGGGCGAGTGGTTGTACATCGCCTCGCTGTTGCCCGAGCCCTACACCAGCCTTGAAGAACAGGGCCTGCCGGCGCAGCAGGTCTGGTTCATTGTGCTCACCAGTGGCTTTTTGCTGTTGTTCATCGGCCTGTTGGTGCACTGGCAGAGTCGTCCGCTCAAACGCCTGGCGCGGGCGGCGCGGGACATGTCCCTCGGTGCCGAAGTCGAACCGGTGGCCGAAGGCGGCGGCAGTGAAGTGGTCGAAGTGGGCCGCGCTTTCAATGCGATGCGCGAGCGCATCAGCCGTTACCTGACCGAGCGCAGCCAGTTGTTCAGCGCGATTTCCCATGACCTGCGCACGCCGATTACCCGGTTAAGGCTGCGGGTCGAATTGCTTGAAGACGAACAGCTGCAAGCCAAGTTCGGCCGCGATCTGGATGAGCTGGAATTGCTGGTCAAGGGCGCGCTGCAATGCGTGAAAGACACCGATATTCACGAAAACATCGAGCCGGTGGATCTGAACCATGTGCTCGATTGTCTGGTGGAACCGTACCTGGCGCCCAACGGCAATGGTCGCGTCACCCAGCAGGGCCGGGCGCTGGCGGCGTACCCGGGCAAACCGCTGGCGCTCAAGCGCTGCATCGGCAACCTGATCGACAACGCATTGAAGTATGGGCAGAACGCGCATTTGCATATCGATGACGACGAGAGCGCCTTCATCCTGCATGTCGATGACGAAGGGCCAGGCGTGCCGGAGCAACGGATGGAGCAGGTGTTCGAACCGCACTTCCGGTTGGCCGGGCAGCAGCAGGGATATGGCTTGGGGTTGGGGATTGCGCGCAACATTGCCCATAGCCATGGCGGTGAAGTCAGCCTGCAAAACCTGCGTGAAGGCGGGTTGCGGGTGACGTTGCAGTTGCCGCGCAGTGTTGACTAGATTGACCGCGTTATCGTTCTTCGCGAGCAGGCTCGCTCCCACAGGGGATTTGTGTGCACCGCGGAACCCATGTGGGAGCGAGCCTGCTCGCGAAGGCGTCAGACCATTAAACAAATCTCTCAAGCTAAATGTCACAAACCGGTGACATAACTCGCCCCCTTCGTTACAAGCCCGCCCCCGCCCGTTGTTTAGACTGCCCTCAGTCAAAACAACAAAAAAGGCACCCCATGGACACCTTCCAACCTGCCTTCAGCAGTTGGCTGAATGCACCTGCCCATCAGCAATGGCTCGCGGCCGAAGGCTTGCGCCTGTTGGCATTTGCCAAGGCTTCAAAGCTTGCCGAAGGCTTCGGCAATCTCGATGAAAAGGGCCGTCTCCCGGCCAACGCCCACGCCGAAACCATGAACACCGCCCGCATGACTCACAGCTTCGCCATGGCGCATATTCAGGGTTTGCCGGGGTTTGCCGAGCTGGTCGATCACGGCATTCAGGCGCTCAGCGGCCCGTTGCGTGATGCCGAACACGGCGGCTGGTTTGCCGCTGCCCATCATCACGATGACAACACCGACAAGGCCGCTTACCTGCATGCCTTCGTGGCCCTCGCGGCCAGTTCGGCGGTCGTCGCCCGGCGCCCCGGTGCACAGGCGTTGCTCGACGATGCGATAAACATCATCGACACGCATTTCTGGAGCGAGGAGGAGGGCGCAATGCGCGAATCCTTCGAGCGCGACTGGAGCGGTGAAGAAGCCTACCGCGGCGCCAACAGCAACATGCACGCCACCGAAGCCTTTCTCGCCCTGGCCGATGTCACCGACGACCACCGCTGGCTGGTCCGCGCTCAGCGCATCGTCGAGCGCGTCATTCATGGTCACGCCGCTGCCAACGACTACCTGGTGGTCGAGCATTTCGATCGCGATTGGCAGCCGCTGCGCGAGTACAACCACGACAACCCGGCCGACGGTTTCCGCCCTTACGGCACCACGCCGGGCCACGGTTTCGAATGGGCGCGGCTGTTGCTGCACCTCGAAGCGGCACGCGTGCAAGCCGGCATGCTCACGCCGGGTTGGCTGGCCACCGACGCGCAAAAACTCTTCGATCACAACTGCCGTCACGGCTGGGATATCGACGGGCTGCCCGGGATTGTCTACACCCTCGACTGGGACAATCGCGCGGTGGTTCGCCATCGCTTGCACTGGACCCATTGCGAAGCCAGTGCCGCCGCCAGCGCGTTGCTTAAACGCACTGGGGATACGCAATACGAAACCTGGTACCGGCGGTTCTGGGATTTCTGTGACAGTCATTTCATCGACCGCTGCGATGGCAGTTGGCACCATGAGCTCGACCCGCAAAACCGTCCAAGTGCCGATATCTGGGCCGGTAAACCGGATCTGTATCACGCCTGGCAAGCCGTCCTGATCCCGCGCCTGCCACTGGCGCCGAGCATGGCCACGGCCTTGGGGCAGTTGTCCCAGAGCGCTCCTGTGTAACCATGTGGTGACATTCAAGCGTCCCTTCGTTACCTGCGAGGGGATAACTCCTGTTTAAAATCCTATGCAGCGCAAGCACCAGACTTGCATGCATAACAACAAGAAAGGTAATTCTAGATGAATGCGATTTCTCGCCTCGCTACTGTCATTTCTCTTGCCTCATTGCTCCCTATCTCTGCATTCCCTGTCAGTGCGCTTGCCGCCGATTCCAAAGGTTCGGTAGAAGTCGTTCACTGGTGGACCTCCGGTGGCGAAAAAGCGGCCGTTGATGTCCTCAAGGCCCAAGTCGAAAAAGACGGTTTCACCTGGAAGGACGGCGCCGTTGCCGGTGGTGGCGGTGCGACCGCCATGACCGTGCTGAAGAGCCGCGCCGTTGCAGGCAACCCACCGGGCGTCGCACAGATCAAAGGCCCGGACATCCAGGAATGGGCGTCTACCGGTCTGCTCGACACCGACGTCTTGAAAGACGCGGCCAAAACCGAGAAGTGGGACAGTCTGCTCGACAAGAAAGTCTCCGATACCGTGAAGTACGAAGGTGACTACGTGGCCGTGCCGGTGAACATTCACCGCGTCAACTGGCTGTGGATCAACCCGGAAGTCTTCAAGAAAGCCGGCATCGAAAAAGCGCCAACCACCCTTCAGGAATTCTACGCCGCCGGTGACAAGCTCAAGGCAGCGGGCTTCATTGCCCTTGCCCACGGCGGCCAGCCTTGGCAGGACAGCACCGTGTTCGAAGCGGTGGTCCTGTCGGTCATGGGCGTCGACGGCTACAAGAAAGCCCTGGTCGACCTGGACAACGCAGCACTGACCGGTCCTGAAATGGTCAAGGCGCTGACCGAGCTGAAGAAAGTCGCGACCTACATGGACGCCGACGGCAAAGGCCAGGACTGGAACCTGGAAGCGGCCAAAGTCATCAACGGCAAGGCCGGTATGCAGATCATGGGCGACTGGGCCAAGAGCGAGTGGACTGCCGCCAAGAAAGTCGCCGGCAAGGACTACGAGTGCGTAGCGTTCCCGGGCACCGACAAGGCGTTCACCTACAACATCGACTCCCTGGCCGTGTTCAAGCAGAAAGACAAAGGCACTGCTGCTGCTCAACAGGACATTGCCAAGGTCGTGCTGGGTGAGAACTTCCAGAAAGTCTTCAGCATCAACAAGGGCTCGATCCCGGTTCGAATCGACATGCTGAACGACATGGGCAAGTACGGTTTCGACTCCTGCGCCCAGACCGCTGCCAAGGACTTCCTGGTGGACGCCAAGTCCGGCGGCCTGCAGCCGAGCATGGCGCACAACATGGCGACCACGCTGGCGGTACAGGGCGCGTTCTTTGATGTGGTGACCAACTTCATCAACGACCCGAAAGCCGATCCGGCGACTGCCGCCAAGCAATTGGGCACGGCCGTCAAAGCTGCCAAGTAATGCTTGGCCCCTGTAGGAGCGAGCCTGCTCGCGATAGCGGTGTATCAGTTGATACATCCAGAGTCTGACACTCAGCTATCGCAAGCAGTCTCACGCCTGCAAGGGTCAGCATTTCCAACGTAAATTTTCTCTCGTACGGGATCTTCCCATGAGTTCTGTTGCTGTGTTCAGCAAGGCCTCGCCGTTCGATGCACTGCAGCGCTGGCTACCGAAACTGGTGCTGGCGCCGAGCATGTTCATCGTCCTGGTGGGCTTCTATGGCTATATCCTGTGGACGTTCATCCTGTCGTTCACCACCTCGACCTTCCTGCCGACTTACAAATGGGCGGGCCTGGCGCAGTACCAGCGGCTGTTCGACAACGACCGTTGGTGGGTAGCGAGCAAGAACCTGGCGGTGTTCGGCGGCATGTTCATCGGCATCACCTTGGTGATCGGTGTGCTGCTGGCGGTGTTTCTTGACCAGCGCATTCGTCGCGAAGGTTTCATTCGCACCATTTACCTGTACCCGATGGCGCTCTCGATGATCGTCACCGGTACCGCCTGGAAGTGGCTGCTCAACCCGGGCATGGGCCTGGACAAATTGCTGCGTGACTGGGGTTGGGAAGGCTTTCGCCTGGACTGGCTGATCGACCCGGATCGCGTCGTGTATTGCCTGGTGATCGCGGCGGTCTGGCAAGCCTCGGGCTTCATCATGGCGATGTTCCTCGCCGGCCTGCGTGGCGTGGATCAATCGATCATCCGTGCTGCCCAGATCGATGGCGCGAGCATGCCGCGCATTTACCTGAAAGTGGTGTTGCCGAGCCTGCGCCCGGTGTTCTTCAGCGCGGTCATGATCCTGGCCCACATCGCGATCAAGAGTTTCGACCTGGTGGCGGCAATGACTGCCGGTGGCCCGGGTTATTCCTCTGACCTGCCTGCGATGTTCATGTATTCCTTCACCTTCAGTCGCGGCCAGATGGGCATGGGCTCGGCCAGTGCGATTCTGATGCTCGGTGCGATTCTCGCAATCATCGTGCCTTACCTGTACTCCGAGCTGAGGACCAAGCGTCATGACTAATTTCGCTGCCAAACCATCCATCAGCCTGAGTCGCATCGCCATCTACGGCGTGCTGATCCTGGCGGTATTCCTTTACCTGATACCGCTGGTGGTCATGCTGTTGACCAGTTTCAAGACGCCGGAAGACATCAACTCCGGCAACCTGCTGAGCTGGCCGACCGTGGTCAGCGGCATTGGCTGGGTCAAGGCCTGGGGCACGGTTGACGGGTACTTCTGGAACTCGATCAAGATCACCGTTCCGGCGGTGCTGATCTCCACCGCCATCGGTGCACTGAACGGCTATGTGCTGTCGATGTGGCGCTTTCGTGGCTCGCAACTGTTCTTCGGTCTGCTGCTGTTCGGTTGCTTCCTGCCGTTCCAGACCGTCCTGCTGCCGGCCTCGTTCACCCTCGGCAAGATGGGCCTGGCCAGCACCACCACCGGCCTGGTGTTCGTGCACGTGGTCTACGGCCTGGCGTTCACCACGCTGTTCTTCCGTAACTACTACGTCAGCGTTCCCGATGCGCTGGTGAAGGCGGCGCGGCTCGATGGCGCGGGTTTCTTCACCATCTTCCGCTTGATCATCCTGCCGATGTCCACCCCGATCATCATGGTCTGCCTGATCTGGCAGTTCACCCAGATCTGGAACGACTTCCTGTTCGGCGTGGTGTTCTCCAGCGGTGATTCGCAACCCATTACGGTGGCGTTGAACAACTTGGTCAACACCAGTACCGGCGCCAAGGAATACAACGTTGATATGGCGGCGGCGATGATCGCCGGGCTGCCGACCCTGCTGGTCTATGTGGTCGCAGGCAAGTATTTCGTGCGCGGGCTGACGGCCGGCGCAGTCAAGGGGTAATCATGGCTACGCTCGAACTTCGCAATGTAAACAAGACCTATGGTCCCGGCCTGCCGGACACCCTCAAGAACATCGAACTGTCGATCAAGGACGGTGAGTTCCTGATCCTGGTCGGACCTTCGGGTTGCGGTAAATCGACCCTGATGAATTGCATCGCCGGCCTGGAAACCATCACCGGCGGCGCGATCATGATCGGTGATCAGGACGTCAGCGGCATGAGCCCGAAAGACCGCGACATCGCCATGGTGTTCCAGTCCTACGCGCTGTACCCGACCATGAGCGTGCGCGAGAACATCGCTTTCGGCTTGAAGATCCGCAAAATGCCCGCCGCCGATATCGAAGCGGAAGTGGCGCGGGTATCCAAGCTGTTGCAGATCGAACACTTGCTCAACCGCAAGCCCGGTCAGCTCTCCGGTGGTCAGCAGCAGCGCGTGGCGATGGGCCGTGCCCTGGCGCGTCGGCCGAAGATTTATCTGTTCGACGAACCGCTGTCCAACCTCGACGCCAAGCTGCGCGTCGAGATGCGCACTGAAATGAAACTGATGCACCAGCGCCTGAAAACCACCACGGTCTACGTGACCCACGACCAGATCGAAGCGATGACCCTGGGCGACAAGGTTGCGGTGATGAAGGACGGGATCATTCAGCAGTTCGGTACGCCAAAGGACATCTACAACAACCCGGCCAACCTGTTCGTGGCGAGCTTCATCGGTTCGCCGCCGATGAACTTCATTCCGCTGCGTTTGCAGCGCAAGGACGGTCGTCTGGTGGCGCTGCTCGACAGCGGCCAGGCGCGTTGCGAATTGCCGATGGGCATGCAGGACGCCGGTCTGGAAGACCGTGAAGTGATCCTCGGCCTGCGCCCGGAGCAGATCGTTCTGGCGGGCAGCGAGCCGAACGGTTTGCCGACCATTCGCGCCGAAGTCCAGGTCACCGAACCGACCGGTCCCGACACCCTGGTGTTCGTCAATCTCAACGACACCAAAGTCTGCTGCCGCCTGGCGCCGGACGTCGCGCCGAACGTGGGCGAGACCCTGACCCTGCAATTCGATCCATCGAAAGTGCTGTTGTTCGATGCCAAGACCGGGGAGCGCCTGGGGGTGGCCGGTCAGCCAAAAGCCGAGAGCCACGGCGCGAACGTTGCCCAATTCAAGGGCCGCTGAAGATTAAAACTGTAGGAACCAGGCTTGCCGACGAAGGCGATTTCAGGGTCGCCTTCGCCGGCAAAACTGGCTCCTGCAGGGGGGATATGCGGTGAGCGGCCTGTCGCTCTCCGCACCTGATGTAACCGCGTTAAATAAAAACAGTTAATAACAATAAAACGAGGATGTAGGGATGAAGAAGAACAACAACGCTCAGCTTATCTGCCAGTTGTCCGCGGTTGCGGCCATGATGCTGGCCGGTAGTGTGCACGCGGCTGACGCGTTCAGCGCCGATTCCGAATGGATGACCGGCGATTGGGGTGGCGAGCGGACCAAGCTGATCGAGCGGGGCATCGACATCAAGATGGACTACGTCGGTGAAGTCGGTAGCAACCTTCACGGTGGCTACAACAACGACAAGACCGCGCGTTACGCCGACCAGTTTGGCCTGGGCGTGGCGCTGGACCTGCAAAAGCTGTGGGGCTGGGATAACACCCAGGCCAAGGTCCAGCTCACCAACCGTAACGGTGAGAACATCTCCAATGACCGTGTCGGCGATCCGCGTGCCGGCACCTTGAGTTCCTCCCAGGAAGTCTACGGCCGTGGCCACATGGTTCGCCTGACCCAACTGTGGATCAAGCACCAGTTCCTCGATGGCAAACTGGACGTCAAGGCCGGTTACTTCGGCGAAGGCGAAGACTTCAACACCTTCCCGTGCGAGTTCCAGAACCTGGCGTTCTGCGGTTCCCAAGCGGGTAACTGGGCGACCAACATCTGGTACAACTGGCCGGTCATGCAGGCTGCGGTCCGCGTGAAGTACAACATCTCGCCTGAGTGGTATGCGCAGATCGGCGCGTACAACCAGAACCCGTCGCAACTGGAGCACGGTAACGGCTTCAAGCTTAGCGGCAGTGGTACCAAGGGCACCGTGTTGCCGGTCGAACTGGTCTGGTTGCCTAACCCTGGCAACCTGGCGGGCGAATACCGTGTCGGTTACTACAAAAGCACGGCCAAGGCCGATGACGTTCGTGAAGACGACAACGGTAATGACGCCGCAACCAGCGGTAACGCCTATCGCAGCCACAGCAGCAAGTCCGGCTACTGGTTCGTGGCGCAGCAACAACTCACCACCCACAACGGTGACGCTTCCCGCGGTCTGAACATTGCTGCCAACGCTACCTTCCACGACAAGGACACCAACTTCGTCGATAACTACCAGTCGCTGATGCTGGTGTACAAGGGCCCGTTCGATGCACGGCCGAAGGATGACTTCGGTATCGGTGCCGCCCGTATCCATGTCAACGATGACGTTAAGAAAAACTCAGAGTTGGTCAACGCCTCCAACAATGTCACTGACTATCAGGACCCGCTGTTCGCGCCGCTGCGTAACACTGAGTACAACTACGAGATCAACTACGGCTTCCACGTCACCAACTGGCTGACCGTGCGTCCTAACCTGCAATACATCACTCACCCGGGCGGTGTGGATGAAGTCGACAACGCGCTGGTGGCCGGCCTGAAAATTCAGTCGGTGTTCTAACGCTGTTGCGATAAGCTCTTCTCTATGTGCGCATTTTTGCGGACAGCCTTGGCTGTCCGCTTTTTTTTGGGGCGGCGCACCCCGGATGATTTTCAGGACCGTGGCACATGCATGAGCATCCGCTACAACGCTTCTTCAAATCCTTGCGCGAACGTCCGGTGTTTGCGTGGGAGCGCTATCAGAAGCGCGATGTGCTGGTGATTGATCACCCGCTGTGTCAGGCGGTGTTCAGTCGGCAGGGCGCGCAGTTGCTGCACTTCCAGCCAAAGGGCCAGAAGCCCTGGCTCTGGTGCGCGGCGAAGTGGCCACAAGTCGGCGCGATTCGTGGCGGTGTGCCGGTATGCTGGCCGTGGTATGGCCGTCATCCAAGCGAAAACGCCTGGCCTTCTCATGGCTGGGCACGGTTGATCGACTGGAAACTGCTCGACAGCAGCCATGACGACGATGGCGTGCGCCTGCATTGGCAACTTCAGCTGTGTGACTGGCAAGTGGACCTGCACGCACACTTGGGCGAACGCATGGATCTGCGCCTGAGCACCGAGCATCAGGACAGCCTGCCGTGCCAATTGAGCCAGGCGTTGCATGCCTATTGGCGTATTGGTGATGTCGGTGAGATAGCGCTGTCCGGGCTCGATGGCGCTCACGGTTACGACCAGTTGAACCGCCAGGTTTGCCAGCAGGAAGGCGAGTTGAGAGTCGACGGTGGGTGTCAGCGGGTGTTCCAGCATGACGGTGAATTGCAGCTCAAGGACCACGCCTGGCAGCGCGAGTTGTGCATCGACACCGGCGACCATGCGGACACGGTGGTCTGGCATCCGGGGGCGCGACCGTTGCTGGGGGTGAGCTGGAACGAGATTTCAGAATTTGTGTGTGTCGAGGCGGCGAGTGGCGGGACCGACAGTTTGAGCCTGGCGCCGGGGCAGAAAGCGCATTTGAGTTTGCAGGCGCGGGTGGGGGTTTAGTTCCAGAATCTTTGCGCCTGGGCTGGCCCTTTCGCGAGCAGGCTCGCTCCCACAGTGGACCTGCTTTGAATACAAATACAGTGTCCACCGAAGATCTAATGTGGGAGCGAGCCTGCTCGCGATGAGGCCAGGACAGGCAATGAAGATATTGACCTAGTTAAACTCATCCCCAACCGGATACCGACTGGCATTGAGGCTCTCTTTGATCTTGCGCAAATGCGGCTGGAAGTCCACGCCACGGCGCAAGGTCATGCCGGTGGCCAGCACATCCAGCACGGTCAGCTGGATGATCCGCGACGTCATCGGCATATAGATGTCGGTGTCTTCCGGCAACGGAATGTTCAGGCTCAAGGTGCTGGCCTTGGCCAAAGGCGACCCCTCGGCCGTCAGCCCCAGCACTGAAGCGCCGTTCTCCCGGGCGATACGCGCCACTTCCACCAGTTCGCGGGTGCGGCCGGTGTAGGAAATGATCACGAACAACTCGCCGGTATGCGCCACCGACGCAATCATGCGCTGCATCAGCACGTCGGCATGGGCGGTGACCGCCAGGTTGAAGCGGAAGAACTTGTGCTGCGCGTCCAGAGCCACCGGGGCCGAGGCGCCAAGGCCGAAGAAGTGGATCTGCCGGGCCTGGATCAACAGGTCGACGGCGCGGCTGATCAGGTTCGGGTCCAGTGCCTGCAAGGCGCTGTCCAGCGACGCAATGGCGCTGCCGAAAATCTTCTTGGTGTACGCCTCGGGATTGTCATCGGCCTCGACAGCACGGCTGACATACGCCGCGCCGCTGGCCAGGCTCTGGGCCAGTTGAAGCTTGAGCTCCGGGTAGCCACTGACGCCGAACGAACGGCAGAAACGGTTGACCGTCGGCTCGCTGACCTTCGAGGCCTGGGCAAGCGCGGCAATGCTGAACCGGGTGGCCAGCTCAGGGTTGAGCAGGATCACTTCGGCGACTTTGCGTTCCGCCTTGTTCAGGTCTTCAAGGCGATTCTGGATCTGTTCCAGTAAATTTCGCACGCGGTCCATATATGTTCCTTAGCTCCGCAAACAAGAGAGCAATGCAAATAAGGGCCCCGGCTATGCAAATTGGGACTTTGATCGGGCCCGTCACGGTGGCCTATCCTACTGATGGCTCCGACCGACCACCACTCGGAATCTGTATTTTGCGAAAATGTTGTGGTTATTACTACATTTTCCCTTGAGTGATGCCTTGAAAAAAGGTATTTGTAGCTTAACTTGATAAAAGAACAAACATCATGCCTTCGATTACGGTTGAACCGTGCACCTTTGCCTTGTTCGGCGCCCTCGGTGACTTGGCCCTGCGCAAATTGTTTCCTGCCCTTTATCAACTCGATGGCGCAGGCCTGCTGCACGAGGAAACGCGGATTATCGCGCTGGCCCGTGAGCCAGGCAGCGAGCAGGAACACCTGGCGTTCATCGCCTCCGAACTGCGCCGTTATGTAGGCGCCAAAGAGCTGGACGAAGCTGTGGTCGAACGCTTCCTGGCCCGTTTGAGCTACCTGCATGTCGACTTCCTCAAGGCCGACGATTACGTCGCCCTGGCCGAAATGGCCGGCAGCGCCCAGCGTGTGATTGCCTACTTCGCCACGCCGGCCGCCGTTTACGGCGCGATCTGCGAGAACCTGTCGAAGGTCGGCCTGACTGAAAACACCCGCGTGGTGCTGGAAAAGCCCATCGGTTCGGACCTGGAATCCTCGCGCAAGGTCAATGACGCCGTGGCGCAGTTTTTCCCGGAGAACCGCACCTACCGCATCGATCACTACCTGGGCAAAGAGACCGTCCAGAACCTGATCGCCCTGCGTTTCGCCAACAGCCTGTTCGAAACCCAGTGGAACCAGAATTATATCTCCCACGTGGAAATCACCGTGGCCGAGAAGGTCGGCATCGAAGGCCGCTGGGGTTACTTCGACAAGGCTGGTCAGCTGCGGGACATGATTCAGAATCACCTGCTGCAACTGCTCTGCCTGATCGCCATGGACCCGCCGGCCGACCTGTCCGCCGACAGCATCCGTGACGAGAAAGTCAAAGTGCTCAAGGCCCTGGCGCCTATCAGCCCGGAAGGCCTGACTACACAAGTGGTGCGCGGCCAGTACATCGCCGGGTACAGCGAAGGCAAACCGGTTCCGGGGTATCTGGAAGAACCGAATTCGAACACCCAAAGCGACACCGAAACCTTCGTCGCCCTGCGTGCGGACATCCGCAACTGGCGCTGGGCCGGCGTGCCGTTTTACCTGCGCACCGGCAAGCGCATGCCGCAGAAGCTGTCGCAGATCGTCATCCACTTCAAGGAACCGTCGCACTACATCTTCGCCCCCGAGCAGCGCCTGCAAATCAGCAACAAGCTGATTATCCGCCTGCAACCGGATGAAGGCATTTCCTTGCGTGTGATGACCAAAGAACAAGGCCTGGACAAGGGTATGCAGTTGCGCAGCGGTCCGTTGCAGCTGAATTTTTCCGACACTTATCGCAGCGCACGGATTCCCGATGCCTACGAGCGGTTGTTGCTGGAAGTGATGCGCGGCAATCAGAACCTGTTTGTCCGTAAAGATGAAATCGAAGCCGCGTGGAAGTGGTGTGACCAGTTGATCGCCGGGTGGAAAAAATCCGGTGATGCGCCCAAGCCGTATGCGGCTGGGTCCTGGGGACCGATGAGCTCCATTGCTCTGATCACGCGGGATGGGAGGTCGTGGTATGGCGATATCTGAATTGAAACTGCCTCAGGGCGTCAGCGCCCATGAGTTCAAAAGCCCGGTGTTGCTGGCCGATGGTCTGGCGCTGAATGTGGCCAAGCAACTGAGTGACGCCATCGACGCTCGCGGCAGCGCGACGCTGGTGGTGTCCGGTGGCCGCAGCCCGGTGGCGTTCTTCCAGAACCTGGCGAAGCAGAAACTCGACTGGTCCAAGGTGGTCGTCACCCTGGCCGACGAGCGTTGGGTGCCGGTCGAGCATGCCGACAGCAATGCCGGTCTGCTCAAGCGTTACCTGTTGCAAGGCCCGGCAGCCAAGGCTCAGTTTCTGAGCCTCTACAGCGCCACCGCGAACCTTGAGCTGGCCGCCGAGCAGGCCGACCGTTTGCTCGCCGAATTGCCGCCGATCGATGTGTTGATCCTCGGCATGGGCGATGACGGTCACACCGCTTCGTTGTTCCCCAACAGCCCGAACCTGATCGATGCCTTGAAAGTCGACGGCACCCGTCGGTGCTATCCGATGCTGGCACCGACCGTGCCGCATCAGCGACTGACCATGAGCCGCGCGCTGCTGGCCTCGGCCAAGACCACCGTTCTATCGATTTCCGGTCAGTCCAAACTGACCACTTTGAGTGCCGCATTGGCCGGTGACGATGTCGCCGCCATGCCGATTCGCGCGTTTCTGCAACCTACGTTAGAGATTTACTGGTGCCCATGAGCCAAGGATCAGCCGCTATGACAATCACATCCCCGACCGTTTCCATGGCGGACAAAATTGCCCTGATCGACAGCCTCTGCGCCAAGGCGCGGATCCTGCCGGTGATCACCATCGCCCGCGAACAGGACGTCCTGCCGCTGGCCGATGCCCTGGCCGCCGGTGGCCTGACTGCCCTGGAAGTGACCCTGCGTTCGCAGTTCGGCCTCAAGGCCATCCAGATTCTGCGTGAGCAGCGTCCGGAGCTGGTGACCGGTGCGGGTACTGTGCTGGATCGCACGATGCTCGCCGCTGCCGAAGCGGCCGGCTCGCAGTTCATCGTCACCCCGGGTATCACCCGTGACCTGCTCGAAGCCAGCGTCGATAGCCCGATCCCGCTGTTGCCAGGCATCAGCAACGCTTCCGGCATCATGGAAGGCTATGGGCTGGGTTATCGCCGCTTCAAGCTGTTCCCGGCGGAAGTCAGCGGTGGCGTTGCCGCCATCAAGGCCCTTGGCGGCCCGTTCGGTGAAGTGAAATTCTGCCCGACCGGCGGCGTCAGCCCGGCCAACATCAAGAGCTACATGGCGTTGAAAAACGTGATGTGCGTGGGCGGTAGCTGGATGCTGGATCCCGAGTGGATCAAGAACGGCGACTGGGCCCGCATTCAGGAATGCACCGCCGAGGCCTTGGCGCTGCTGGACTGATCGGCTTTTACCAAACACTTCGTTGTGTGTTCTACGGCTTTACGGTGCGCTTGGTCGGTGCACCGTTTTTTTTTGCCTGATGAAATACCGCTCCTGCAAGGGAAATGATGCGATACATAGTTACCGCCTCTCGCCGCCCATCCAGCGTTAACCTGCGTTCATCTTATGGAAGAGAGAACGTCATGGACGACACCACCTCCGCAACACCCGCACCCTCCGTTTACCTGCTGTCTCCCGAGCAAATTGCCGGCCCGTATTTCCGCAATCCGAAACTGATCAGGCGCAACATCAGCGAGAGCGCCGATGGCATTCCCCTGGTGCTGCGACTGTCGATTGTCGATGCCATGACGGGGGAGCCGGTGACCGGAGCCCTGGTCGATATCTGGCATTGCAATGCGCGCGGTGCGTATTCGGGCTGGAGCAAGGTCAATCCGGACCAGGAAGTCGATGTCGGGGACATCGGCTCCATCCCGCGCACCGACGACGACACCTATCTGCGTGGCGGACAATTCACCGACAAAAAGGGCATTGTGCGGTTTACCACCATCTACCCGGGGTTCTATGCCGGCCGCACCTTGCACATCCATGTCGCCGTGCGCATCACGTCCGGCAACAATTTTCTCGAAGAGCGGCATGTTGCCTGGGTCGGTCAGCTCTACTTCCCCGAACCCGCCTCGCGTTCGGTGCTAAACGCCCGGGACTACAGCGGCCGATCGGTCTCGCCGCTGAGCAACAATGAAGACACTTATTACCGCGAGCAGGGCGGCGAGGCTTCGACATTGACGGTCCACACCCTCGGTCGAGACTCGAACGAGGATGGCTTTTTCGGGCATACGACCATCGGTATCGACACGTTCGCCGCTTCGACGCAAATCAAGCCGGAGGACTTCGACAAATACACGGTCTGACGTCAGCGCAACTCGCTCAGCGCCCTGGCCAGCAGATCCATGTCGGCAGCGGTGGTGGTGAGCCCTGGTGTAATGCGAATGCAGGGCCCGCTCGCCGCGCCACTGCGGACCACGGTGAACAGGTTGTAATCGCTGAGCAGCCGCTCGACCATCGCCTGTTGATCGGTATGCCGGGTAAAGCGCATCGAGGTAATGCCGCAATACAGTCGCGGGTCATCGGGTGTCATGATCTCGATCCCCGGTAGCTCGCGAACGGCGCTGACCCACCGGTTGCGCAGGTAGTTGAGGCGTGTGCTCTTGGCAGCGGCCCCGCCCATGGCCAGGTGCTCCTCGAACACTAGCGGCAGCGTCAGCAGGGCCGGGATGTTCGGTGTGCTGTAGGGCGTGCGGGCGCGGATATCGGTGACCGGGAAGTGCATCTCGCCCATGTCCGGGTCGATGTCGGCCAAACGCTCGGGGTCTATATAGATAAAGCCCAGCGTCAGGGGCGCGCCAATCCACTTGTGCAGGTTGAAGCCGGCGAAAGAAACGCCCAGCTCATCCAGATTGAACTCGATCTGGCCGAGGGCGTGCGCGCCGTCAAGGATCACGTCGATGCCGTATTCTTTGGCGGCAGCAGCAATGGCCTGCACGGGCATGACCAATCCGGTGCGATGGGTGACATGGGTCAGGGCCATCAATTTGAGCTTTGGATAACGCGCGAAAGCGTCGCGATAAGTCGCCAGCAAGCTGTCAAACGTTGCGGGGTGCGCGTGGTCGATTTCGATCACTTCCACGCCGCGATGCCGCGCCAGCCAACGCATCGCGCCTTTGACCGTGTCGTACTCCAGATCGCAAATCAGCACCTGATCGCCCGGCTGAAGGCGATTGTAATTGCGGATCAACGATTGCAGGCCGTCCGACGCGTTGCGGGTGAGGGCCACGGTGTCGACTGGAACGTCGATCAGGCGGGCGAGCTGCGCCCGGATCTCGAGACTTTCGATCTGTTCGAAACGCTGGCGTACATGCACCGAGTTGCTGCGGTTGATCAGCTCGATATTGCGCTCGTACTCCTCGACCACGGTGCGCGACATCCGTCCGAAGTAACCGTTTTCAAGGTTGATGGGCCCGGGTTCGACCGAGTAGCGGTCGGCAAAGGTTTTCCAGAAATGTTCATCACGGGCGCGACGGGTGTTATCGGGCATGAGCTACTCGGCTTTTTTGATGACGATGTCAGTGGCGCGGGGCAGGTTTGCCGTGTTTGGCGCGCAGCGGTTCGAGCAGGTCCGACAGACCGTTGTGGTCGATCTCCTGCATCAGGGCCAGCAATCCGCCCAGCTCACCGTGCGGGAATCCTTCACGGGCGAACCAGTTCAGGTATTGGCCGGGCAGGTCGGCAATGATGCGACCCTTGTATTTGCCGAAGGGCATTTCACGGGTGATCAACAGTTCGAGCTTTTCAGGGTTCATCTATCGGTCGTCTTGATTCATCAGGCTGGAAAATACAGGCATTCTGCATGCAGGCCAATTGACAGTTCATGCAAAAAAAGCGGATACAGATTTGGTCGCTATAACTAACTTGTTGAAATATAACGCATAAATTCTCAGTTCGAAGCTGGCATGCAGGGTGCAATAGCTATTGCATCTTTCATCAACCCGCAAGGAATTGAAAAATGACCGACATGAATAAAGAAGCGATCTCTGTACTCAACGACCTGATTGAAACCAGCAAAGACGGTCAGGAAGGGTTCAAGACTTGCGCTGAAGACATCAAACACCCTGAACTCAAAACCCTGTTCGTGCAACGCTCCGCCGACTGCGCCACCGCCGCTGCCGAACTTCAGAGTGCCGTGCGTTCGATGGGCGGCGATCCGGAAACGTCCACCAGTGTCAGCGGTGATCTGCACCGTCGTTGGGTCGACGTCAAAGCGATGTTCACCGGCAAGGATGAAGAAGCCGTGCTGAACGAAGCCGAACGCGGTGAAGACCATGCACTGAAGGCTTACAAAGAAGCCCTCGAAAAAATCAACAAGCACAATCTGGTGGGCATTCGTGACCTGGTTGAACGTCAATACCACGGCGTGCAACGCAATCACGATCAGGTAAAAGCCCTGCGCAACCAGGCTCGCGCACGCTCTTAAGCGTTCGTAGCCTGTCAAAAACGCCAGCCAGTCTGGCGTTTTTTTGTGTCTGGGATTTAACGCTGGACGGAATATAGATAGCTCGCTAATAATTTGTTTTTCAAGTGACTTCAGTGAACCCGACTATCGTTAAAAACGTCCTTTCAAGAGTCTTTTACGTGCCTATCACTTTGCAGGCTTTGTTTGCGCCTGACCGCCGCGCCCTACAGTTCGCAATCAAAACCCTGATCGGTGGCGGTCTGGCCCTGTGGCTGGCATTGCGCTGGGGGCTTGAGCAACCCGCCTGGGCATTGATGACGGCGTTCATCGTCGCTCAGCCATTGTCTGGAATGGTGGTGCAGAAGGGGCTGGCACGGCTGCTGGGCACGCTGGTCGGCACGATTATGTCGGTGGTATTCATGGGCTTGTTCGCCCAGACGCCTTGGCTGTTTTTGCTGGCCTTGGCGTTGTGGCTCGGGTTGTGTACGGCGAGTTCAACGTTGCTGCGCAGTGCCTGGTCCTATTCATTTGTGCTGGCCGGTTACACGGTGGCGATCATCGCATTGCCGGCCATTACCCATCCGCTGACGGTGTTCGACCAGGCCGTGGCGCGCTGCACGGAAATCTGTCTGGGCATCCTGTGCGCCACGGCGGCCAGCGCGTTGCTGTGGCCGATGCGCGTCGAGCGACAACTGGCGGATCAGGCGCGAGCCGCCTGGAACAGCGGGATGAATGCTGCGCGTGCAACGCTGGCCGGCGATGCTCAGGCCCGTAAGGGGTTGCTGGAGATCCTCGGGCGAATTGTCGCGGTCGATGCCCAGCGCGAACATGCCTGGTTTGAAGGTGGCCTGGGTCGGCAGCGGGCACGAGCCATCAGCGGCTTGAGCCAGAAGCTCTTGATGCTGCTGCGCATTGCCCGTTCGGTGCGCCGTCAGTGGAAGCAACTGGAACCACAGGAAGCCGAGCAACTGTCGCCGTGGATGACCGAGGTTCAGGTTGCGCTCAGCGGCGACGATACGGCGACCCTGCAAGCGTTGCGGCCGAGGTTGCTCGATGCGTCCCATGACCCGCACATCAGCTCGGCGCAGAGTTATTGCCTGGCCCGTTTCACCTTGTTGCTCGATACCGCGATGGCGGCCACTGCGGCGATGAAAGCGGTGGAGGAGGGGCGCGAAACGGTCGATCCGCCACGCACCCTGGCGCCGCACCGCGACCTGTCATTGGCGCTGGTGTTTGGCGCGCGTAGTGCCCTGGCGTTTCTGGTGGTGTCGTGCTTCTGGCTGGCGACGGCCTGGCCCGCCGCGTCGGGCGCCCTGGTGCTGACGTGCGTGGTGTGCAGCCTGTTCGCCAGTCGAGAGAACGGTGCGCAGATCGGCATGAGTTTTATGCGTGGCATTTTCCTGGCGATTCCCGCGGCGTTTTTCGTCGGGCAGATTCTGCTGCCGCAATGGAGCGGATTTGCCTTGCTCTGCATGGGCATGGGCGTGCCGTTGTTTTTCGGTGCGCTGGGCATGGCCAAGCCGCAGATTGGGGCCACGGCGACTTCGTTCTGTCTGCATTTCATCGTGCTGGTGTCGCCGCTGAACGCGATGAAATTCGACGTCGCCACGTTCTTCAACAGCGCCCAGGCGATGGTGGTCGGTGTCGGCGCGGCGGTGCTGGCGTTTCATTTGCTGATCCTGCGTAACCCGGCGTGGCATGGCCGCCGCTTGCTGGCAGCGACGCTCGACGATCTGGTGCGGCTGACCCGACGTAACCTGCGGGGTGCCGAAAGCTGGTTTGGCGGACGCATGGCCGACCGCTTGCTGCAACTGGCGCGGCACTATCCCGAGTTGCCGGAACCGGCGCGCAGTCGCTGGGATGACGGCTTGCTCGGCCTCGATATCGGCGATGAATTGTTGCATCTGCGGTTGAGCCTGGCGGTGGCGCAAGTGCCGGTCAGCGCACCGCAGCGGCGTTATCTCGAGCAGTTGGAAAAAGTCCTTGAGCAGGGCCCTGCGGGCAACTGCGCCGATGCGCTCGAACGACCCAGCGCAGATTTCTTGAAGACCTTGTACGCGTTGCCACCCAGCGACGCGGTGAAACTGGCTCAGGGCGCGGTGCTGCAACTGCAGAGCAGTTGGCGCGCCTGGTGCCGTCAGCAGGAGCAAAGCCATGGGCTTGCGTGAGTGGTCGGTGGGCGGCGTGCTGCTCAGTCCGTTTTTGATTTACGTGCTGCTGGCACTGCTGGTCACCGGAGCCTTGCGCATGCTGTTGCGCCTGACACCGGTCGGCCGCTGGATCTGGCACGAAGCACTGTTTGATTGCGCCTTGTACGTCTGTGTATTGACCTTGATCACCGTCGTCCTCGGACCTTTATAAGGAGTTGAACATGCGTACCCCCGTACGTGTCGCGGTAACCTTGAGCCTGGTGGCGGTGGCGATCTTTGCCGGCTTCCATTTGTGGCAGTACTACATGCTCACGCCCTGGACCCGGGATGCGCGGATCCGCGCCGACGTGGTGGTCATCGCCCCGGACGTCTCGGGGTGGGTGCGTGAGCTCAAGGCGTTCGATAACCAACCGGTCAAGGCGGGCGACCTGTTGCTGAGCATCGATCGTGACCGGTTCGAAGCGGCGCTGGAGAAGGCCCAGGCGGTGGTGCAGACCCGCCAGCAACAACTCAATCTGCGCGAACGCGAAGCCAGTCGCCGCGCCAGCCTCGGGCCGCAAGCCATCAGTGCCGAACTGCGCGAGAACGCACAAATCAACGCCGGTATCGCCCGGGGCGAATTGCGTGAAGCTCAGGCGGAAGCCAAGGTTGCCGAACTCAATCTGGCGCGCAGTCAGGTCCATGCGCCTCGCAGCGGCCACATCACCAACCTGCGCCTGGCCCAAGGCAATTATGTGAACGCCGGGCAACCGGTGATGGCATTGATCGATGATTCGACCTTCTATGTGCAGGCGTATTTCGAGGAAACCAAGTTGTCGCGGATTCGGGTGGGCGATCCGGTGAAGATCTGGTTGATGAGCGCGGGAGAAGCGCTGGACGGGCATGTGGAAAGCATCAGTCGCGGGATTACCGATCGCAACACCACGCCAGATGGGCAGTTGTTGGCGGAGGTAGAACCGACGTTTAACTGGGTGAGGCTGGCACAGCGGATTCCAGTGCGGATCAAGATTGATAAATTGCCGGAGGGCATGAATCTGAGTTCGGGGATGACGGCGAGTGTGCAGGTAAGCGAACGCTAAATACGCTGCGCCGCAATCATTGTGGCGAGGGAGCTTGTCGGAACGCCACACCGTCCCGCTCGGCTGCGAAGCAGTCGTAAAAACTAACGCCGCGGTTGATCAGATCAAACGCGGCGCCTGATTTGGGGGCGCTGCGCCCCCCAACGGGACGGTGCGGCGTTCCGACAAGCTCCCTCGCCACAGGTGAGAGGTGAATCAGCCGATGCTGATCGCCGGCAGAGTAGGCAGCGTCACCGTCTGCTGCTTGCGCGGCGCCAGAATCTCGGCCTCGCCATCCACTACCAATTCATCGCGCTGGTTAAACACCCGCGTGGCGATCCGCACACGAAACTTCGGCAGTTTCTCGAGGATTTCCAGGCGCACGGTCAGGGTGTCGCCAATCTTCACCGGCTTCTGAAAGCTCATCTGCTGACCGATATAAATAGTCCCCGGCCCAGGCAACTCGCAAGCCACGGCCGCGCTGATCAGCGCACCGCTGAACATGCCGTGAGCGATGCGCTCCTTGAACATGGTGCCGGCGGCGAATTCCGCGTCCAGGTGCACCGGGTTGTGATCACCCGACATCGCGGCGAACAACTGAATGTCGCGCTCTTCGACCGTCTTGCTGTAGCTGGCGGTCTGGCCGACTTCGAGGGCTTCGTATGGGGTGTTGGTAACCTGGGTCATCTGTTTCAATTCCTGTGACGAATAAAAAATCCACAAAAAACTATTCCGATCTGGGTGGCCGGCGGTGGCTCAGCGCCTGGGCGATCCAGTTCAACACGTCATTGATCACTTCATCGCGGTTGCTCTCGTTGAACAGTTCATGCCGTGCCTGCGGGTAAATAGTCAGTTGCAGGTTCTGGCTGCCGGCCGCGCGTAGTGCATCGGCCAGATCCTTCAGACGTTTGCCTTCGCTCACCGGATCACATTCACCGCCAATCACCAGCAACGGCAGGCCCGGATCAATCTGAGCGAGATTGGACGCTTTGCTGATTTGCTGCAACCCACCGAGCAAATCGATCCACAGCTGATTGGTGCAACGAAAGCCGCAGAGCGGGTCGTTGGCGTACCGATCGACTTCCGCCGGATCGCGGCTGAGCCAGTCGAAACGCGTGCGCACCGGTTTGAATTTTTTGTTGAACGAGCCAAACGACAGCCACTCGATCAGCGCACTGCGGCCCTTGGGCCCCTGACGCAGTTTTTCGACACGGGCAATCTGACGTGCCGCACGATAGAGCGCGATGGGCTGGAAGTTCGAACCGCTGAGCACCGCACCGTGCAGGCTGGCGCTGTGATGCAGCAGGTAGGCCTGGGCGATGTAGCTGCCCATGCTGTGGCCGAGTAGCACGATCGGCACGCCAGGATGTTGCTGGCCGATGTGCTGGTTGAGGCTCGCCAGATCGCCAACCACTTTGCACCAGCCATCGTCATCGGCGAAATGGCCGAGCGTCCCGTTTTCGGCAGTTTTGCCATGTCCCCGCAGGTCCGGCGCGTAGACACCGTAACCCTGCGCGCAGAGTTTTTCCGCCAGGCGGGCGTAGCGACCGCTGTGTTCCGCCATGCCATGGGCCAGCAGAATCACGGCTTTCAAAGGCGGATCGGGCAGCCACTGGTTGACGAAGAGGCGGCTGCGGTCACTCGCGGTCAGCCAGAAAGTGTCGTGGATCATGGCGATTCCTTTGCATGGGGCTGCCGGGTATGAAAATAGCCTCGATGCATTGTATAGCGCATCCAGCGCTTGCCGTCTGATCAGGCCACGCCGCTGCAGCAAGATTCACGCGGTCAATGACGCCCATTGGCATATTTGCCTGATTCGCCATAGCTGCTAGTGTCCGTGAAGCCCCGCTTTTACAAAAGTGACAGAAAAGCGGCCCGGATAGGCTCAGGTAAAGAGGACAAGAACAATGCAACCTGATTTCTGGAATGACAAACGCCCGGCCGGCGTGCCCCTGGACATTGACCTTGGGGCCTATAAGTCGGTGCTTGAGGTGTTCGAGCGTTCCTGCAAGAAATTCGCTGATCGCCCCGCCTTCAGCAACATGGGCGTGACCCTGACCTACGCCGAACTGGAGCGCTACAGCCTGGCGTTCGCCGGTTACCTGCAAGCCCACACCGACTTGGTGCCGGGGGATCGCATCGCGGTGCAGATGCCCAACGTTTTGCATTACCCGATTGCCGTGTTCGGTGCCTTGCGCGCCGGGCTGATCGTGGTCAACACCAACCCGCTGTACACCGCGCGGGAGATGCGTCATCAGTTCAAGGACTCCGGTGCCCGGGCGTTGGTGTACCTGAACATGTTCGGGGCCAAGGTCCAGGAAGTGCTGCCCGACACCGACATCCAGTACCTGATCGAAGCGAAGATGGGCGACCTGATGCCTGCCGCCAAGGGTTGGCTGGTCAACACGATGGTGAGCAAGATCAAGAAAATGGTCCCGGACTATTCCTTGCCCCAGGCGATTTCCTTCAAGAGCGCGCTGCGTCTGGGCCGGGGCCTGGGCATCAAGCCGCTGAACGTCAGCCTCGACGACATCGCGGTGTTGCAATACACCGGCGGCACCACCGGCCTGGCCAAGGGCGCGATGCTGACCCACGGCAACCTGGTGGCGAACATGCAACAGGCGCGGGCATGCCTCGGACAGTTCGGCAGCGACGGTCAGCCATTGCTGCGCGAAGGTCAGGAAGTGATGATCGCGCCGCTGCCGCTGTACCACATCTATGCCTTCACGGCGAACTGCATGTGCATGATGGTGACCGGCAACCACAACGTGTTGATCACCAATCCACGCGACATCGGCGCCTTCATCAAGGAGCTGAAGAACTGGCGGTTCTCGGCACTGCTGGGGCTTAACACGCTGTTCGTTGCATTGATGGATCACCCCGACTTCAAGACCCTGGATTTCTCCAGCCTCAAGCTCACCAACTCCGGTGGCACCGCGCTGGTCAAGGCCACCGCCGAGCGCTGGGAACAGCTCACCGGCTGCCGCATCACCGAGGGTTATGGCCTGACCGAAACCTCACCGGTGGCCTGCACCAACCCCTACGGCGACAAATCGCGGATCGGCACGGTCGGCCTGCCGGTGCCGGGCACCACCCTGAAAGTGATCAACGATGAAGGCGTCGAGCAGCCGCTGGGCGAGCGAGGCGAACTGTGCATCAAGGGCCCGCAGATCATGAAGGGCTACTGGCAGAAACCGGAAGCCACCGCCGAGGTGCTGGATGCCGAAGGCTGGTTCAAGTCCGGCGATATCGCGGTGATCGACCCGGACGGTTTTGTGCGCATCGTCGATCGCAAGAAAGACATGATCATCGTCTCGGGCTTCAACGTGTACCCGAACGAGATCGAAGACATCGTGATGGCTCACCCGAAAGTCGCCAACTGCGCGGTGATCGGCGTGCCGGACGAGCGTTCGGGGGAGGCGGTGAAGCTGTTTGTGGTGGCCCGCGAATCAGGGGTCAGCCTTGAAGAGCTGAAGGCGTACTGCAAGGAAAACTTCACGGCGTACAAAGTGCCCAAGCACATTGTGTTGCGGGAGTCGTTGCCGATGACGCCGGTGGGCAAGATCCTGCGGCGGGAGTTGCGGGATATCGCGTAGTCGGTGAATGGCCGCGCTTCGCGCGTTCGCGGGCAAGCCTCGCTCCTGCAGGTTCGTGTCGTTCGTTAAGTCAGCGAACGATGCGAGCCTGCAGGAACGAGGCTTGCCCGCGAAGCTTTTAAACATCTGAAGCCCCCGGTTTCACAGGCTTTTCAGGGGTGTATAGAATTTTTGCTCTAAAATGACCGCTAGCAATTCTTGAGTCACAATTGTGACCGTAGAGGCCGCTTTTGGCTCTAGTCGACCCTTGGCAAAGCTGCTACTCTCGGCGCGCTTTGTGACGTCTCGGGCTTATGAAAGCGCTAGATTCACCGACAAACACACACCAATAATAATCGCATCAAATGCGGTGCTGAATTCGCGTTGCTGAGGAGTGGGCTTCCATGAACGAAGACTTTTGGAAGGATAAGTACCCTGCCGGGATTGCTGCCGAGATCAATCCAGACGAGTATCCGAATATTCAGGCAGTGTTGAAACGTTCCTGCCAGCGCTTCGCCGACAAACCGGCATTCAGCAACCTGGGCAAGACAATCACCTACGGTGAACTGTACGAATTGTCCGGTGCCTTTGCCGCTTACCTGCAACAGCATACCGACTTGCAGCCGGGCGATCGAATCGCCGTGCAACTGCCCAACGTGTTGCAGTACCCGGTCGCCGTATTCGGTGCCATTCGCGCCGGGCTGATCGTGGTCAACACCAACCCGCTGTACACCGCGCGGGAAATGGAACACCAATTCAACGATTCCGGTGCCAAAGCCCTGGTCTGCCTGGCCAACATGGCGCATCTGGCCGAAATCGTCGTGCCGAAAACCGGCGTCAAGCACGTGATCGTCACCGAAGTGGCCGACCTGCTGCCACCGCTCAAGCGCCTGCTGGTCAATAGCGTCATCAAGTACGTGAAGAAGATGGTCCCGGCGTATCACTTGCCCAAGGCGATCAAGTTCAACGACGTGCTGAGCAAGGGCCACGGCCAGCCAGTGGCTGAAGCCAACCCGGCCAGCAGCGACGTTGCCGTCCTGCAATACACTGGCGGCACCACCGGCGTAGCCAAGGGCGCGATGCTGACCCATCGTAACCTCGTGGCGAACATGTTGCAGTGCAAGGCGCTGATGGGTTCCAACCTCAACGAAGGCTGCGAGATCCTGATCACGCCGCTGCCGCTGTACCACATCTATGCTTTCACCTTTCATTGCATGGCGATGATGCTGATCGGCAACCACAACATCCTGATCAGCAACCCGCGCGATTTGACGGCGATGGTCAAAGAACTGTCGAAGTGGAAGTTCAGCGGCTTCGTCGGCCTCAACACCCTGTTCGTGGCGCTGTGCAACAACGAAGCGTTCCGCAAGCTGGACTTCTCGGCGCTGAAAGTCACCCTGTCCGGCGGCATGGCCCTGCAACTGGCGGCAGCCGAGCGCTGGAAAGCGGTCACCGGTTGCGCCATCTGCGAAGGTTACGGGATGACCGAAACCAGCCCGGTCGCCACCGTGAACCCGATCCAGCACATCCAGATCGGCACCATCGGTATTCCGGTTCCATCGACCGTGTGCAAAGTCATCGACGATGCCGGCGTTGAACAGCCGCTGGGCGAAATCGGCGAACTGTGTGTGAAAGGTCCGCAAGTGATGAAGGGCTACTGGCAGCGTCAGGACGCCACCGATGAAATGCTCGACAGCGAAGGCTGGTTGAAGACCGGTGACATCGCGCTGATCCAGCCGGACGGCTACATGCGAATTGTCGATCGCAAGAAAGACATGATCCTGGTCTCCGGTTTCAACGTTTACCCGAACGAGCTGGAAGATGTGCTGGCGACCCTGCCGGGCGTGCTGCAATGCGCGGCCATCGGCGTGCCGGACGAGAAGTCGGGCGAGGCGATCAAGATCTTCATCGTCGCCAAACCGGGCGTGACGTTGACCAAGGAGCAGGTGATGGAGCACATGCGTGCGAACGTCACCGGTTACAAGGTCCCGCGCGCCGTGGAGTTCCGCGATGCGCTGCCGACCACCAACGTCGGCAAGATCCTGCGCCGCGAATTGCGCGACGAAGAGCTGAAGAAGCTCAACGCCAGGAAAGTCGGCGCGTAACAAACAAGAAGCCCCGCAGATGCGGGGCTTTTTTTTAACGCTATCAGGACCGCTTTTGTGGCGAGGGAGCTTGCTCCCGCTCGACTGCGAAGCAGTCGCAAACCCGGCGTATGCGGTGCATCTGACGAAACGGGGTTGCAGGTTTCAGGGCCGCTTCGCAGCCCAGCGGGAGCAAGCTCCCTTCGCCACAGGGGGCTCGTTATTTACAGGCGAAACGGCGCGAAATTGACGTTGGTGCCCGCTGGACGCATGTCCTGGAGGTACGAGTCCTTGTCGGCGCTCAGCTCCAGGCTCAAGGCGGCTTTGCGCTTGCCTTCGTTGCGCACCACCAGGCCTTCAAGCTTCTCGCGCAGGAACACCGTCGGCACTTTCAAGTGCAGCAGTTCGTCGGTTTCCGGCGTGTGCATCAGCAGGTGAACCCATTCGTACTGACCAATGGCCAGGCGCGCCACCGGGATATCGAACCACCAGATGTTGCGGTTGCGGTTCAGTTCGGTGAAATGGCAGTTGTTGACGCCAAGCACAGCACCGCCGAGTTCCTGGTTTCTGCGGGCAATGGCCTGCTTTTTATCGAGTTTCATAACATTCCTACGGGATTGGATCTTCAGCGCCATGGCCTGAATACGTTGCGCATTCTCGGGGGTTGGTCGGCAAACATAAAGCCCAACCTGCACTGAACGATGAAATGTCGCCGTGAAAATAAATGAAACTCCGTGCAAATGCCCCCGGTCAATCTTTGTGTAACGACTTTTTCCGTTGAATTGTTCACAGGAGAAACACCATGAGCAGCACTGGCGATAAAGTAAAAGGCATGGCCAACGAAGCCGCCGGCAACGTCAAGCAAGGCGTCGGCAAGGCCACCGGTAATGACAAAATGCGCGCAGAAGGCGTCGTGCAGGAAAGAAAAGGCGAGGCCCAGCAAGCGGTCGGCAAAGCCAAGGACGCGATTAAGAAAGGCGTCGACAAGGCTTGATTCGGCCTTTGATGAACAACATGAACGGCCATCCACGGATGGCCGTTTTTGTGTCAGCCTGAACTTGCGCACGGAAATTGTTTCAAAGTCGCCAAGTAGGCTACTTTGATGTAGAAAACGGCCCCTGAGTCGCCTCGACTTCAACCCAACCTGCGGCGAAAGGAGACGCTAATGTTTTTCCCCCACATGAAAGGCCTGCGCCTGCACCGTGTCATGATGCGCACGGTCACCGAGTTCGTCGACGATGAGATGTCGACCTATGCCTCGGCGCTGGCCTATCAAATGCTGTTTTCGCTATTTCCCTTCATCCTGTTCCTGATCGCTCTGATCGGTTTCCTGCACCTGCCGGACTTCTTCTCGTGGCTGCGTCTGCAATCGGAACTGGTCCTGCCGCCTCAGGCGCTGGAGCAGGTGAACCCGGTGATCGACCAACTCCAGCAGTCCAAGGGTGGCTTGCTGTCGATTGGTATCGTGATTGCCCTGTGGACCGCATCCGCCGGCGTGCGGCTGATGATGAGCGCGATGAACGCCGCCTACGACGTGGTCGAAGGCAGGCCCGCGTGGAAGCGTTTTCCGCTGTCGATCATCTACACCGTTGGCATCGCCGGCATGCTGTTGATCGCCGCCGCGTTGATGGTGCTCGGGCCGCAACTGATGGGCTGGATTGCCGCGCAAGTCGGCATGGAAGACTTCATCGTGACCCTGTGGACCATCGTGCGCTGGCCCGTCGTGGTGATTTTGCTGATGGTGGCCGTGGCGCTGATTTATTACGTGATGCCCGACGTTAAACAAGAGTTTCGTTTTATCACCCCAGGTTCGGTGCTGGCGGTGGTGGTGTGGATCCTTGCCTCCGTGGGCTTTGGCCTGTACGTCAAGGAGTTCGCCAACTACAACGCCATGTATGGCAGTATCGGCGCGATCATCGTGTTGCTGCTCTATTTTTATATTTCCGCCGCGGTGCTGTTGCTGGGCGCGGAGATGAATGCAGTGATCGAGCACATGTCGACCGAAGGCAAGAATGACGGTGAAAAAGTCCCCGGTGAGCTCGATCACGAACCCAAACACCACGTTTCCGGACTGGGTCGGGATCACTCGATCAAGCCGCACACTGACGAAACCATAAAATGATCCGTGAAATCCTGAAAATGGGCGATGAACGCCTGCTGCGCATTGCTCCGCCGGTGCCGGCCGAGATGTTCGACAGCCCTGAATTGTGGCAACTGATCGACGACATGTTCCAGACCATGGAAAGCGTCGGTGGCGTCGGCCTGGCTGCGCCGCAGATCGGCGTCGATCTGCAACTGGTGATCTTTGGGTTCGAACACAGCGAACGCTACCCGGACGCTGAAGCGGTGCCGCAGACCATTCTGATCAACCCGCTGATCACACCTTTGAACTCGCTGATGGAAGAGGGCTTTGAAGGTTGCCTGTCAGTGCCCGGCCTGCGCGGCGCGGTAGACCGTTATCAGCAGATTCGCTACGAAGGCTTCGATCCCAAGGGCCAGCCTATCTTGCGGATCGCCGAGGGATTCCATGCGCGGGTGGTGCAGCATGAATGCGATCACCTGATCGGCCGGTTGTACCCGTCACGGATTACCGACTTCAGCCAATTCGGGTTCACCGAAGTGATGTTCCCGGACCTCGACCCTGACGCCGACGACTGAGCCGAAAACACCACAAACCACGGTGGGAGCGAGCCTGCGCGCGAAGGCGGCGGGTCATTCACCGATGATGTCGAATGACACGCCGCCTTCGCGAGCAGGCTCGCTCCTACATGTCGAATTCACAGACGGTTCCAGGCCCATGGCAATCATCGGTTTGCTGCGGGCATAACGGCTCAGGCGTTCGGTCATGGCGTAGGGCATTGGCGGATCGAAGGAAAACCCTCGGCGTTCATAAAAGCCCCGCAAGTCCGGGTGGCAGAACAGCCAGACCGGTTGGTCGAGACCGCGCACCGCTTCGGCGATCAACGCCGCCGCGATGCCCTGTTCGCGACAGGCCGGATCGACGAACAACCCCGTCAACCAATGCCCGCCCGAGACCGGCCGCAAACACAGCGCGCCAATGATCTCCTCGCTTCTGGCGACCCACAGCTGAGCGTCGCGAACCGCTTTCATCGGCGATTGGTGGGCGCGATAAAACTTGTTCATCAGCGGCCATAACGGCTCGGCGAGCAGGGTGTACTGGGTGTCGGGCATGGGTTCGATCTGTCGGTGCGCAAAGCGGGTGATTATAAAAGAACGCGCGGCCGGCGATAGGTGTATACCTGATCTCACATCCCGTATGAGTGGAGTACGTATCATGGCCAAAGGCATGGATTCAAAAAAAGCGGCAAAGAAGAAACCGGCGAAAACCGCCGATGAAAAGCGTGCAGACAAGAAGGCCAAGAAGGTGGATGTGTTCGGTCATTGATCTCGCCACAAGGGAGCCCGGTCTTCGGGCTCCTGCTGCATGCCTAAAGAAGTAACCCAATAATCCGCAAGATTTCCCTGCGCCATTGCACAGAGGGGGACCGGTCCCCGATCTGAGCAACGCCATGCCCCATTACTTCGATGCCGCCCACGGGCAGACATTGCGAGTTCGTTTGATGCGCTGCAGCGCTACAGGCATTCCTGATTTTCCTCGCTGAACCGATTTTGTCCTCAATACTGGCCGACTAGTGGCCTTGCGCCCCTCTATCGACTGTCTACGCTGACTTCTAACTACCCATGTCGCTCGCCATATGAAAGATGGCGCAGCAAGAGTGCCCAACCCAAGGCGCCGACAGGGAGTAACAAGGAGCTGGCCGGTAAAGGGAATTACTTATGAAACAGTTAGGGCTGGCCCGGTCCCGGGCTATCAAGAGAAGGATGTCTTGATGAGTGCGTTGCTGCATGGACACTCCGATTGAACATCATTGATCACCTGACACTTCCTCCCGTGGAGGAACGCGTGTGCCTGTTCCATAGAACGTTGTGGTGGATCCGTTGAAAGACCAAAGACCTTTCATCAATCAAAAGAACGCGCTGAAGGTGATACGACCATGTTTAACCTACATCACAAGGCTGACCTGCTGGAAATCGAGCGCTATAGCTGCGCGTTGAGCGAAGCCAACGCCAAGTTGGCGGCGGTCAGTCGATCAATGGCGATGATCGAGTTCACGCCGGACGGCATCGTGCTGGATGCCAACGACAACTTTTGCAGTGTCATGGGGTACAGCGCCGACGAAGTGCGCGGCAAACATCATCGGATCTTTTGCGAGGAAGCTTTTTATCGCAGCGAGGCTTACGCGAAGTTGTGGCGCGACCTGGCCCGTGGCGAACCGGTGGGCGGGAGCTTCTTGCGCTTGAACAAGCGCGGCAAGGAGGTCTGGCTCGAAGCCAGTTACATGCCGGTGTTCGGTCCCGACCGTCAGGTTAAAAGCGTGATTAAAGTTGCCACTGACATCTCCGCCAGGGTTTACAAGGAACACGAAGAAGAAAGCATGCTCGCCGCCATAGGTCGTTCCATGGCGGTGATCGAGTTCACCCCCGAGGGCAACGTCATCACGGCCAACGATAACTTTCTGAAGACGATGCATTACTCGCTCAACGAAGTGGTGGGGAAACACCACAGCCTGTTTTGCCACCGCGCCGAATCCGAGTCGTCGGCTTACAAAGCGTTCTGGGCATCACTCAATCGCGGCGAGTATCACTCTCATCGTTTTGAACGCAAAGATAAACACGGCCATACCGTGTACCTCGAAGCGTCCTACAACCCTTTGTTCGACGCCAAGGGCCGACTCTACAAAGTGGTGAAGTTTGCCAGCGACATCACCCGGCAAATCGCCACGTTGCAAACCGCTGCGGAGTCGGCGCACAGCACGTCGGTGCAAAACGACGCCTGTGCACAGAAAGGTTCTCAGGTGGTGCAGCAAACGGTGCAGATCATCCAGGACATTTCCCGGGATTTGAACGAAGCCGCGCTCAGTATTGATGCCGTCAGCAAACAGTCCGACATCATCGGCACCATCGTGCAGACGATTCGCGGCATTGCCGACCAGACCAACTTGTTGGCGCTCAATGCAGCCATCGAAGCGGCCCGGGCCGGCGAGCATGGGCGGGGTTTTGCGGTGGTCGCCGATGAAGTACGCAGCCTCGCGGCACGCACGAGTCAGGCGACGCTGGAGATCGTCGATGTGGTGCGCAAGAACCATGACCTGTCGTTGAGCGCGGTGACCAGCATGCAGTCGAGCTTGAGCAGAACCGGACTTGGGGTGGAACTGGCGAACGAGGCGGGGGAGGTGATCCTGGAGATTCAGCAGGGATCGCGGCATGTGGTGGATGCGATCAGTCAGTTCAACGAAACGTTGCAGTTGAACTGACTGATCGCGTCGCGTCTCTTGTAGCAGCCGGCTGTGCCGGTTGCTGCATGAAGTGCAGGGCTCCCTGCCGTTAAAGCGAAGCGAGGAACTTGTCGACCACTTGGCTACTGCCTTTCTCACTGTTGGCGTTTTCTTTCTCGACCTGCGCCAGTTTGACCTTGTCCTCCGTGCGCTCGGCGATCTCTTTGGCGATCGCCTGTTGTTTCTCCGGTGGCATGGCTTGTACTTCTTCTTCAGTCAGCCCCATCTCTTGCAGAATGCTGTCGCGCAGGCGCTGCTCCGGCGTTTTGCTCATGTAGTCCTTGAAGTCGCTCATGGCGGCGCTGTCCGTGACCCTGGCTTTAACATCGGCCGGCAGTTGGAAAGACTCGAGCGCTTGCAATTGCACGCGGGTTTTGGCGAACGCTTCATCCACGTTGTCGCTGATTTTGCTCGCCTCGCTGACTTGCCGGGTGGCGTCCCGGGTGGCGGAAGTCTGCACCTGCGCGGTTTGCGCCTGAACGTTGCTTTGCAACGTTTGCAGCATCGCCCCCTGAAGGCCGGCAGCGGCTTCAGCCGCAGGATCATCGCCGGGCTTCTTGGAGAGCGGGATCATTAACGTTTGTTGTTTGGCACTGACCAACATGATGAATAGACCTTGCAGGTAGTTGTGGTGCGGTGCTTTGAGCAAATAGTATGCCTATAAGCAAAAACCACTATAAATCAACCAGTTAGTGAGTGCTGGCCGAGGGGGTGACGTGGGTTCTGCGGTTAGCCTTTGCCGCTTGGCGGCAAACAAGGCAGGGCATCAAGGCAGGCCATTGCAGCCGAACTTGAGGAACCCCGGACGTTGTGCCAGTCGCTGAAAATACTCGTCGATGGCCGGGTAATCGGGCCGCTCCATCGGGGTCATCAGCCAGCGGTTGACGGACAGCCCGATGACAATGTCGGCGAGGGTGAAGCGTGGCCCGGCGACGTAAGCTTTGGTCGCCGCGAGCTGGTGTTCGAGGATGCCCATCTTCTGGTTCCAGCCACGTACACCAGCAGCAATGTGATGCGGGTCCTGGAACTCCGGATCTTTACGCACCAATGCCGTGAACGCATAGCTCCATGAGGCATTGAGTTCAGTGGCTTGCCAATCCATCCATTGCTCGACCCGAGCGCGCGCGGCCGGTTCGTGGGGGAGCAGATCGGTGTTCTGGTGTTTGCCGGCCAGATAACGGCAGATGGTGTTGGACTCCCACAGCACTCCAGCGTCGTCGATGATCACCGGCACCAGCGCGTTGGGATTGAGCCGCAGAAACTCCGGTGTGTGGGTTGAGGTATAACCGCTACCCCAATCCTCGCGTTCGTAGGCAACGCCCAGTTCTTCACAGGTCCACAGGACCTTTCTGACATTGATGGACGACGCCTTACCCAAAATCTTCAGTGCATGTTCCATTGAGCTACTCCGTTAGCGATTCGACGCTTCAGGAATCTGACAGACATTGCGCGGTTTTCAAACCGGATCCGGCAACGCCGAGGCGGGCAAACCAAATGTGCGATCAAACAGCCAGTTGAACGCGAAGGTGTAGCACGGGATGAAAATGATCAGCGCCAGGTCCAGCAGGAAAGCCTGCACCAGGCTGATGTTCATCCACCAGGCGATCAGCGGGATGAGAAACACTATCAAGGTTAGTTGAAATCCCACGGCATGGGCGATGCGCCGTTTAACGGTGCGGGTGCGCGATGGCTGACGACGTTCCCAGCGCTCGAACACTGTGGTGTAGATGAAATTCCAGGTCACTGCGATGGTGGTGATGATGACGGCCAACGGCCCGGTGCTGCCAGGCGAGGTGCCGGACAGCAATGCCAGGCCCAGCGTCGAGAAGATCATGCCAAAGACTTCGAACAGCGACACGTAGACCAGTTTTCGTTTAACGCCTTGCATGGAGTTTTGCCTCTTTCTCGCGAACTTGAAGCCAGCAGCACTGGCGAAGGCGACGAAAGATAGCTTCAATAGTACTGACAGAAAAAGTCAGCAGCTTTCAGTTTTATTGATAGGACGAGGAATGAATTTCAACAGCGACAGCATCGAGTTGTTCCTGGCCGTGATCGAGCGCGGTTCGTTTTCGGCGGCGGCGCGTGCGCTGGGCAAAGTGCCGTCGGCGGTGAGCATGGGCATTGCCAACCTGGAAGCCGAGCTCGGATATCCGCTGTTCGATCGCAGCCATCGCGAACCGGTGCCGACGGCGATGGCCAGTGCGTTGGTGCCGCACGCGCGGTTGATCGCCGAACAGCTCAAGCAGCTGCAGGTGCATGCGATCGAGCTGTCGCTGGGGCTGGAAAGCAAGTTGTCCATTGGCGTCGTGGCAGACCTCGACAAGCGCCATTTGCTGGCCGCGATCAAGGTCATCGCCCAGCGTCATCCGCTCCTGGAGATAGAACTGCTCAGCGCGCCCCAGGACGATGTGCTGGCGATGCTCCACAGCGGTCGCGTCAGCGTTTGCCTGGCCTTCGCGGGGTTGAGCATGAACGTACTGGAGCGATTCCAGTTCGTCGGCACCGAGCGCGTGATCGCGACGCTTGCAGCGAACAATCCGATGTTTCAGGGCGAAGATTTGTTTCTGGAGGATCTGGTTCACGTGCGGCAAATCATCGTTGCCAGTCGCGACCTGCCGATCAGCGAAACCCGGCCTTTGGTGGGCGAATCCTATTGGCGCACCGACACCCTCGCCATGGCGCTGGAAATGGTCGAAGCCGGATTGGGCTGGGGCAATTTTCCGTTGTCGGTGGTCCAACCGTTACTCGATGCCGGAAGACTCAAGCGCCTGAGTTTCCGCAACATCGAGAACGGTCTGGTGCTGCCGGTGCACGCGGTATGGCTCAAGAGCCAGCCGTTGCAGAAAGGCGCGATGGCGTTTGTTGAACTGATGGGTCGCTGAGGCAATCCCTTGTGGGAGTGAGCCTGCTCGCGATGAGGACCTGACAGTCAACATTGATGGTGACTGACCCACCGCCATCGCGAGTAGGCTCGTGCCAACCTGGGTCAGGTACTTTCGCGCACCTTCAACTCAAACCCCATGTCCTGCACCGGTTTCGCCACGGTGTTGCCCGCCAGCAAGGTCAACATCAACTCCGCCGAACGTCGGCCAATCGCCTCGCGCGGGGTGCTGATGCTGCTCAGGCGCGGGACCATGTGCGCCGAGGCGGGCAGGTCGTTGAAACCGAGGATCGCCACTTGTTCGGGGATTTTGATCCCGCAACGCATCGCTTCAAGCAGGGCGCCCTGGGCCAGGTCGTCGTTGCCGAAGAAAATGGCATCGACATCAGGATGATTGGCGAGCAGTTGCAGGAACAGTTCGCCCCCCAGGCCGACGGAGGAGGCGCGCGGCGTCAGCACTTCCAGGTCCGGGTCATACAAACCGGCCTTTTGCAGGGCTTTGCGGAAACCTTCGCCGCGCAGCAAGGTGCGTTGATCCAGCTGCGCGCCGATGTAGGCCAGGCGCTTGCGCCCACGTGACAGCAAATGGTGCGCCGCCGTTTCACCCGCCGCGAGTTGCGAGAAACCCACGCAATTGAGCCCGGCGGCGCTGTCCAGTTCCATCATGTACACGCACGGAATGTTGCTCGCCTCGATCATCCGTCGCGAACTTTCGGTGCGGTCGAAACCGGTCAGCAGCAAACCGCGAGGCTGATACGCCATGTAATTGCGCAGCAGGTTTTCTTCTTCATCGCGCGAATAATGGAAGTTGCCGATGAGCACTTCGAAGCCCTTGGGGCGCAAAACCTGATGAATGGCTTCCAGCGTATCGATGAACAGCAGGTTGGACAGCGAAGGCACCAAAACCACCACCGAATGGCTCTGGGCCGAGGCTAAGGCGCGGGCGGCAGGGTTGACCACGTAGTTGAGTTCAAGGGCCGCTTTCTGCACTTTTTCCACCAGTTCGGTGGCCACCGTGCTGACGCCGCGCAAGGCGCGGGAGGCGGTGATCGGGCTGACACCGGCCAGGCGTGCCACTTCGTTCAGGGTAGGGCGGCCAGTGGTGCGCGTATTCTTATCGTTTTTAGTGGAGATCATCGGACGGCTTGCCAAACAAAATTCGAGGCACTAAGGTAGCGCTGTCTCGATGCAGCTGCAAATGCGTGAGGGGGTTTGCCTGATCCCCGCTTTTTGGCATTGGGAACGAACATGCTGCAACCCACAAAAATGACAAGAAGGCGTCGGCAACTTCTGCTTTTGCTCAAGCGTCATAACTGGCAAAGGTAGCGCTGTCTGCGCGCTGAGGTGTTACATGAATCATTCCATCACCGCCCTGGTCATCATGGGTGTTGCCGGTTGCGGCAAGACTTGCGTCAGCGAGGCCTTGTGCCAACTCAGCGGCGCGACCGCCATTGAAGGCGACACTTTCCACCCTGCCGCCAATATCGAAAAGATGAGCGCGGGCATCCCCCTGAACGACGAAGACCGTGCCGGCTGGCTCGACAGCCTGTGCGATGAATTGCGCCGCGTCGACGCTCAAGGCCAGCGCCCGGTGCTGACCTGCTCGGCCCTCAAACACAGTTACCGCGAACGTCTGCGCAGCGCCTTGCCGGGCCTGGGCTTCGTGTTCCTTGAGCTGACCCCTGAAGTCGCCGCTGATCGTGTCTCCCACCGGCCGGGCCACTTCATGCCTTCGACCCTGATCGACAGTCAGTTCGCCACCCTTGAATCCCCCGTTGGCGAGCCCTTGACCCTGGCGCTGGACGCTTCGAACCACAGCGTCGAGCAACTGGCGAAGCAAGCGCATGTCTGGTGGCAGGCCCATGGCCTGAAACAGGCCGTATGAGTTTTTTCCGAAGAGATAGCGCTGTCCTGATGGCGTGCGAGTTACCCGCTTTAATAACAACAACAACCAGGAGACACCCCTAATGTTTGGCATGTCCCACGAGACGTTCCTGCTGCTCGATGCAGTGGTCACGGTGATCGGGCTTATCGTCCTGATCACCAAGTTCAAGTTCCACCCGTTCATTGCCCTGATCATCGCCGCAGCCTTTCTCGGGCTGACCTCCGGCATGCCGATCGGCACCATCATCAAGGCGTTCCAGGACGGCTTCGGTGGGGTGCTCGGTTTTGTCGGGATCATCCTCGCGCTGGGCACGATGCTCGGCAAAATGATGGCCGAGTCGGGCGGGGCGGATCAGATTGCCCAAACCCTGATTCGTGCATTCGGCAAGGACAAGGTGCAGTGGGCGATGATGTTCGCCGCGTTCCTGGTCGGCATTCCGCTGTTCTTCGAAATCGGCTTCGTGCTGCTGATCCCGCTGGTGTTCATCGTCGCCCGACGTACCGGCGTGTCGATCATCAAGATCGGTATCCCGCTGCTGGCCGGTCTGTCCGCCGTGCACGGCCTGGTTCCGCCGCACCCGGGTCCGTTGCTGGCCATCGGCGTGTTTGGCGCTGACATCGGTAAAACCATTCTTTACGGTCTGATCGTTGCGCTGCCGACGGCCATCATTGCCGGTCCGATCTACGGCACGTTCATCGCCAAATACATCCCCGGCCATCCTAACCAGGAACTGGTGGATCAACTGGCACGTGAAAACGAATCTGCCGATCTTCCGAGTTTCTCCATCACCTTGATCACCGTGCTGTCGCCGGTTTTCCTGATGTTGCTCAAAACCTTTGCCGATGTGGTGCTGCCGGACGGTAACTTCTTCCGCACCTTCATGGACCTGATCGGTCACCCTATCTCGGCCCTCCTGCTGGCGTTGCTGCTGTCGCTATATACCTTCGGCTACAAGCAAGGCATTAGCTCCAACCAGATGCTCAAATGGCTGGACGCGAGCCTTGCGCCGACCGCTGCGATCATTCTGATCATCGGTGCCGGTGGTGGCTTCAAGCAGATGCTGGTGACCAGCGGTGTGGGTGACGTGATCGGCCACATGGCGGTGGAAGCGCAGATCTCGCCGATCCTGCTGGCCTGGCTGGTGGCGGCGGTGATTCGTGTGGCAACCGGTTCTGCAACCGTGGCGACCATTACTGGCGCAGGCATCGTGGTGCCGGTGGTGGGGATGATTCCGGGTGTGAACCGTGAGCTGCTGGTGCTGGCCACCGGTGCCGGTTCGTTGATTCTGTCTCACGTCAACGACGCGGGTTTCTGGCTGGTGAAGCAGTATTTCAACATGACCGTGGCGGAAACCTTCAAGACCTGGACCGCGATGGAAACCATCCTGTCCATCGTTGCGCTGGGCTTTATCCTGTTGCTGTCGATGTTCGTTTAAGCGGCTCTTTGTTTAAGCAAGGCGCAGGCACAAAAAAACCGCAGCAATGCGGTTTTTTTGTGGGTGATGATTTCATGGCCCAACACATCACCCTTGTAGGAGTGAGCCTGCTCGCGATAGCGGTGCGGCAGTTGACACTTCAATTGGATGTGATGGCCTCATCGCGAGCAGGCTCACTCCTACAGGTTAAGTGTTAGCCGGCGGATTTCGGGGCCAGGCCATCCGCCCGAAACATCCCGCGAATCCCACGCACGGCCTGACGAATCCGGTCCTGGTTTTCGATCAGCGCAAAGCGCACATGATCATCCCCATACTCACCAAACCCGACGCCTGGCGAGACGCAGACCTTGGCCTCGGCGAGCAATTTCTTGGCGAACTCCAGCGAGCCCAAGTGCGCATAGGCTTCGGGGATCTTGGCCCAGACATACATCGACGCTTTCGGATTCTCGACCATCCAGCCCAGTTCGTGCAGGCCTTTGACCAGAACGTTGCGACGCTGCCGATACTGCTCGGCGATGTCCTTGACGCACTGCTGATCGCCTTCCAGCGCCGCAATCGCCGCGACCTGCAGCGGGGTGAAGGTGCCGTAGTCGTGGTAACTCTTGATCCGCGCCAGGGCGTTGACCAGTTCAGCGTTGCCGACCATGAAGCCGATGCGCCAGCCCGCCATGTTGTAGCTCTTGGACAGGGTGAAAAATTCCACCGCGATGTCCTTGGCGCCGGGCACCTGCATGATCGACGGGGCTTTCCAGCCGTCATAGACGATGTCGGCGTAAGCGAGGTCGTGCACCACCAAAACGTCATACTGCTTGGCGAGGGCGATCACCCGCTCGAAGAAATCCAGTTCCACGCATTGGGCGGTGGGGTTCGACGGGAAGCCGAGAATCATCATTTTCGGTTTCGGGATCGAGCCGCGAATCGCGCTTTCCAGTTCAGCGAAGAAGTCCACGCCCGGGATCAGCGGCACCGAACGCACCTGGGCGCCGGCAATCACGGCACCGTAGATGTGAATCGGATAGCTGGGGTTCGGCACCAGCACGGTGTCGCCCTGGTCGAGGGTGGCCAGCATCAGATGCGCCAGGCCTTCCTTGGAGCCGATGGTGACAATGGCTTCGGTTTCCGGGTCGATATCGACCTCGTAGCGATCCTTGTACCAATTGGAAATGGCCCGGCGCAGACGCGGGATACCCTTGGACGTCGAGTAGCCGTGGGTGTCTTCGCGCTGGGCGACGGTGACCAGTTTTTCGACGATGTGTGGCGGAGTAGGGCCATCAGGGTTGCCCATGCTGAAGTCGATGATGTCTTCGCCACGACGACGGGCGGCCATCTTCAGCTCGGCAGTGATGTTGAATACGTAAGGGGGGAGTCGATCTATGCGCGCAAAGCGGCGCGGCGAACCTGGGTTAGCCATTGTTGCCTCGGTAACGTGAGCGCCCGGAACCGTCCGAGCGACGCTGGCCACTGCGGTGGCCTGTGGCGGAATGTAAGGGCTGTTGTGGCACACTGTCCAGCGACTCTGTAAACAAATTTGTCCGAAGGAACCCGGTTGATGGAATTTACCAGCGGCTTTCTGCTGAGCCTTTCGCTGTGCCTGGATATCGGCGTGGCCAACATCGCGATGATCACCCTGGCCATGCAGCGCGGCTATTTTCAAGGCTTTGCCCTGGGCTTGGGCACTTGCGTCGGTGACCTGATTTACGCGGTGCTGGCGTTGGCGGGCATGACCGTTTTGCTGCAATACGAAACCGTGCGTTGGGTGCTGTGGATCGGCGGTTCAGCATTGCTGGTGTATTTCGCGGCGAAGATGATCTATTCGGCGATTCACCATGAAGCGGTGTTGGCGCAGTCCGCCGAGGTGGGGCAGAACTCTCACCGCAAGGAGTTTTTCCGCGGGATTTTCCTGGCCATGTCGTCACCCAGCGCCATTCTCTGGTTTGCGGCCGTGGGCGGTACGCTCATCGCGCGCTCCGGTGGCGGTGATGCCGTCAGTTCGGCGCTGTTTCTCGGCGGTTTTCTGTGCGCCGGAGTGTTCTGGTGCGTCGCGTTGTGCTTCGCCGCGAGCCACGGCGGCAAGTTGCTGGGCGACAAACTGCTGCGTTACTCCTACATGGCATCAGCGGCGATCTTCTGCTATTTCGCGGTGTACGTGATTCTATCGGGCTATAACGAGTTTGTTGGTGCGGGCGCCGTCGAGCAGTTGCACGCCCTGTAATTAGGCGAATCGGGTTTGGCTTCTATACTCCCAGCCGAACCCATTTTTTTTGCAGCAAGGAGTTGAGTCATGGATGAGCAAACAGGCGTGAAACCGGCCGAGCCACGCTTCGAACATGGGCATTTTCTGCTCATTGCAGGGCTGGGTGGTCGATTTACCCAGCAGACCACACAAGGCATTCCCGAACTCTGGGAAAAATTCATTCCCGAGATGGGCAAGATACCCGGCCAAAAAGGTGAAGTGACCTACGGTATTTGCTGCAATCCCGATGGCAAAGGCGGGTTTGAGTACATCGCCGGCGTCGAAATCGCCAAACTCGACGACCTGCCCGAGAAGTACCGCTGGGTCGAGGTTCTACCCCAGCATTACGCGGTGTTCGAGCACAAAGGCACACTGGACCAGTTGCCCGCGACCTTTCAGTACATCTGGAAAACCTGGCTGCCGCAGTCCGGCCATCAGGCGGCGGACGCGCCAGAGTTCGAACGCTACAGCGAAGACTTCAACCCGAAGCTCAACACCGGCGTGCTGGAAATCTGGCTGCCGCTAAAAGACAAATGACCGCATCAAGAGGCGGACCCACCTCCGCCTCTTGATCGTTACTTGCTCCGCTTCATCCGTCGCGACCGCATCACGTCAATCGACAACGTCACAAAGCCAAACGTGCTGATGCCCAACAGCAAGAGAAGTCCGATCTGAACGCTGCTCATGGTGTGTTCCCCCTATCGATGATCAGAGACAGGCAACACCAATAATCCGATCCGATCGGCAATGAAAGCGCCTATACGAAGGCTTTACGACATCAGCAGTGATCGATATGAACACCTTATTAATTTATGATCCCCAGCCTTTCCCACGCTGAATCCGAGCTGCCATGAACACCGTCATCCGCCACGTCACTCCCGCCGACCTGGACCGCTGCTTCGCCATCGAAACCGTTGCCTACGAAGGCGACGAAGCCGCTACCCGGGAAAAAATCGCCACGCGCATTGCCACCTGGCCCGACGGTTTCATCGTCGCCGAAGTGGACGGCGTTGTAGCCGGTTTCATCAATTCCGGTGCGGCGTTTCAGGTGGAAATGTCAGACGAAGCGTTCAAGGAGCTGATTGGCCACGACCCGGCCGGGCCGCACGTCGTGATCATGTCGGTGGTGGTGCACCCGGATTTTCAGGGGCAGGGGCTGGCGAAGCGTTTGATGGGCGAATTCATCGAGCGCATGCGGGCGATGGGCAAGACCCACATCCATCTGATGTGCAAGGAACGGCATATTCCGCTGTACGCCGGATTCGGCTTTGCCTACATCAAGCCGTCGGCCTCCGACCACGGCGGAATGGCGTGGCATGAGATGGTTCTGGCGCTGTAACCAAGGTATATCAAGCACCGAAGATCCCCTGTGGGAGTGAGCCTGCTCGCGATGACGGCATAACATTCAACAGAAGTGTCGACTGTCAGACCGCCATCGCGAGCAGGCTCGCCCACATTGGTTAGGGGGCGTGTCAGTAAAGACTGTCCCGCACCCGCGCCGGTGCTTCCCGGTCATACGTTTCGGCATCGAACTGCCCGTCATTCAAGCGCTTGTGAAAAGCCCCCGCCGTTGGCAGTGCCGAGCGCTCCAGATGCTTCTCGGGGTTCCACAAATCCGAACGCACAATCGCTTTCGAGCAATGGAAGTACGCCGCGTCCACGGTCACCAGCATCACTGTGCGCGCTGGTTTGCCGTTCACCGCAAAGCTCTCCAGCAACGTCGGTTCCGCGCTGATCTGCGCCGTGCCGTTGACCCGTAACGTCTCGCCGATGCCGGGGATGATGAACAGCAGCGACACCCGCGAATCGAGCACCACATTGCGCAGCGTGTCGATGCGGTTGTTGCCCGGACGGTCCGGGATCGCCAGGGTCTTCGGGTCGATGATCCGCACGAATCCCGGCGTGTCGCCACGAGGCGAACCGTCCAGGCCATCAGGCCCGGCCGAGCTGATGATGACCAGCGGCGAGGCACGGACCATGGCCTGATAGTCCTCGTTCAGAAAGGCAATCTGTTTGCGCACGGCGCGGTCGCGGGGTTGGCCGTAGATTGCTTCCAGTGCTTCGATGCTGTCGAGCATAACCACCTCAGAAAATCAGGCTCATGCGCCGTTCATAACCGATCCGGCCCTTGTACGCCTCGCCGCTGTCGACCCAGCCAAATTTTGCATAGAGCGCAATGGCGGCCTCATTGTCCGCGTCCACCGACAATTCCAGCGCTTTGATTTCCGGAAACGCCAGCCGGGCGACGTCGGGCAAAGCTTGCAGGCAAGCCTTCCCATAACCTTTGCCTTGAGCGCGTTGATCGACTTGCAACGCATGCAAGGTCGCGCTGTGTTCATCGGCCCAGGCCGGCAACACGGGCGGGCGTTTGAGCAGCAGGAAGGCCACGGGAACCTCCTCGGCCAGTAGCGCAAATCCCTTGACGCCGGGGCCGGGTTTGGACAGCAAGGTGTGCAATGCACCGTGGATGTCGCCGGAGAATTTAATCTGCTCTTTATGCACTTCGATGGCCTCGATCTGCTGGCGCTGGCGCGCGTTCAGGCTTTCGTAAGGCACGAGTCGGATTGTCACTGGAGTGTCCTTTTTCCAACAAAATAGGCGTTGGATTCTAACGAGTTTGCATTCATGGATTATTTTTATTTCGACTGTCGATTTGGCGGTGCGCCAGACGACTAAGGGTGTCTTCACAACAAAAACCACGGAGAACCACCATGAACGCAACCCAAGAAATCCAGGCCCTGATCGACACCTATCGTGAGGCGGTCATCGCCAAGGACGTCAAAAAACTCATGACGCTGTATGCCGACGACATCGTCTCCTACGACGCGGTCAAGGCCTTGCAGTTTCGCGGCAAGGCGGCTTACCGCGCGCATTGGGAAGAGTGCATGGAAATGTGCCAGGGCGCGCACACGTTCGACTTCGCCCACTTGAACATCGTCGCGGACGAGCACATCGCCTTCGCTCACTGGCTGGCCCATTGCGGCGGCACCAACGAACAAGGTGAAACCCAGGCCTGCTGGATGCGTGTGACCGCCTGCTATCGGCGCGATGCCGGGCAATGGCGCATCGTCCATGAACACTGGTCGGCCCCGTTCGACATGACCAGCGGCACGGCGCTGTTCAACCTTGAACCCTGATCACCGGGCTGTTTATCGGGAAGCAGCGCCAAAACGCCAATCAGCAGCCATAGTTGATCAGTTCGATCCGGGAGAGCCCACATGAAGTACCTATGCCTGGTCTACAGCAACGAACAGGAGTTGCACTCGCTGCCCGACAGTCCCCATGACGCCGAGTGCATGGCCTACGCCGAGGCGATCCAGGGCAGCGGCCGGATGATCGCGGCCGAGGCGCTGGAATCGGTGCAGACCGCGACCACCGTGCGCATGCGCAACGGCAAGATGTCGATCACCGATGGCCCGTTCGCCGAAACCAAGGAGCAGTTGGCCGGCTTCTACCTGATCGATGCCAAAGACCTCAATGAAGCGATCCAGGTCGCCGGCGACATCCCGGCGGCCCGGGTCGGCAGCGTCGAGGTGCGGCCCGTTCGCCAATTGAATCCCTGAATAACAAGCACAAGACAGGAGATCCCCATGAGTCCGCAACCCTATAAACATCAGCCTGCCGAATTCGAGCTGTCCATCAGTCGTCTGATCGACGCGCCGCGCCGCAAGCTCTTCCGCGCCTGGACCGAGCCGGCCTTGCTCACTCAATGGTGGGGACCGCATGGCATGACCACGCCGGAGTGCGAAATGGATCTGTGGGTCGGCGGCCAGTTTCGCACCCTGATGCGCGCACCGGACGGGACTGAGTATCCGACCATGGGAGTCTTCCTGGAAATCGTCGCGCCTGAACGCCTGGTGTTCACCGACGCGTTCACTCCCGGGTGGATTCCTTCGGGCAAACCCTTCATGTCGGCCGAAGTGACCCTCGAAGACAAGGACGGCAAAACCCTCTACACCGCCCGGGCCATGCACTGGTCCGAAGAAGATCGTCAGGCCCACGAGGCCATGGGGTTTTACGATGGCTGGGGACAAAGCCTCGATCGCTTGGTGATGCTGGTGACTGAAGGCATGCCGGACTGATGATTGACGCTTCGGTCACGGCGCGGGTCGAGCAGGTCTACCGCGAAGACTCGCGGCGGATTCTGGCGACGCTGATCCGCTTGCTTGGCGATTTCGACCTCGCCGAAGAGGCCCTGCACGAGGCATTTTTCGTCGCGGTCGAGCGTTGGCAGCGTGACGGCGTGCCGGATAACCCGCGCACGTGGCTGGTGTCCACCGGGCGCTTCAAGGCCATTGATGTGTTGCGTCGGCGGGCACGTTTTGCCGCGTCCCGGCCGATGTTGATTGCTCAACTGGAGGAGCTGGAACAGGCCGACTGGAGTGATGAGGACGTGGAAGACGATCGTTTGCGGTTGATCTTCACCTGTTGTCACCCGGCCCTCGCGTCGGATGCCCAGGTGCCGTTGACCCTGCGCGAAGTGTGCGACCTGACCACGGAGGAAATTGCCCGCGCCTTTCTCTCGGCACCGGCGACCATCGCCCAGCGCATCGTGCGCGCCAAAGCGAAAATCCGTGACGCGAAAATCCCTTATCAAGTGCCGACACTGGCGGAACTGCCCGAGCGTCTCGACAGTGTGCTGAGGGTGATTTACCTGGTGTTCAACGAAGGCTACTCGGCGTCTGTCGGCGCCGAACTGACCCGCGAAGACCTGACCCGCGAAGCGATCCGGCTCGGGCGGCTGTTGATGGAGTTGCTGCCGGAATCGGAAGTGATAGGGCTGCTGGCGTTGATGCTGTTGCATGAATCACGACGCCCGGCCCGCACGTCGGCGAGCGGTGAACTGATCGTGCTGGATGAACAGGACCGCTCGTTGTGGGATGCCGGGATGATTGCCGAAGGTTGCGCGCTGGTGGAGGCGGCGCTGACCACCGGACGGTTCGGGCCTTATTGCCTGCAAGCGGCGATTGCGGCGGTGCACGCCGAAGCGCCCACGGCGGGGGAGACGGACTGGCAGCAGATTGTGGGTTTGTATGACGTGCTGCTGGCGGCGGTGCCTTCACCGGTGATTGAGTTGAACCGTGCAGCGGCGATCTCCAGGCGAGACGGACCGTTGGCGGGGCTGGTGTTGGTGGACGGGATTCTGGGTCGGGGTGATCTGCTGGATTACCACTTGGCGCATTCGGCGCGGGCGGAGTTTTGTCGGCAGTTGGGGAGGCGTGAAGAGGCGCGGGCGGCGTATGAACGGGCGCTGGAATTGACGCAGCAGGTGCCGGAGCGGCGGTTTATCGAGGCGCGGATCAAGGCGCTGAGGTGATGTGAACTGACGGGCCCCATCGCGAGCAGGCTCGCTCCTACGGGGGGCGTACACAGATTTTGTGATCACCGCGATCCACTGTGGGAGCGAGCCTGCTCGCGATAAGGTCCGCAGGACCTTCATTCCAGCAGCTTGCCGAGCAACCAGCTCCCTGCCGGCCCCGGCGGATGCAGTCGCGACCACAAGGCATCGACAAACACCGGTTTCGGCCAGCCCCGCACGTCCAGCTCCTGCAATGTCCCCGGGCCAAACCGCTCCACCAACCATCGCGGCAACGGTGCCCAGCCAAACCCGCCCTGGGCCATTTCCAGCAGCATCAGGTAACTCGGCGCCGACCAGACACGTCCCTTCGCACGGCTTTCATACGGATTGACGATCGTCGCCAGACGCAACTCCCGATGCTTTTGCAACACGTCTTGATCGACGAGGCCCAGCGCTGCCAATGGATGCTCGCGGGACACGAACAGGGCAATTTCCGTGCGTTCATCCACGGTCGAGCTGACCAGGTCCGGCGGGTAACTGTCCTGCTTTTCGGCAAAGGCCACATGCGCCCGGCCGCTTTGCACCAAGGCCACCAGGTCATCGCATTCCGCGATCAGGCATTCGAGTTCAAGGTCCGGATAACGCTGATCGAACGCGCTCAACGCCGCTTCGAAACGGTCGGACTGATAAGTGTCGGAAATCGCCACCGTCAACTTCGGCTCGACCCCTTGGGACAGCAGACTGGCGGTCATTGCCAGGCGGCTGGTGGCGGCCAGGATCTCCTCGGCCCGCTGCAGCATCACGTGCCCGGCCGGGGTCAGGCTCGGCTTGCGGCTGCTGCGGTCGAACAGGAGCAGGTTCAGATCGATTTCAAGGCTGGCAACCGCTGCACTGATGGTCGACTGGCTGCGGCCGAGTTTGCGTGCTGCCGCAGAAAACGAACCTTGCGTCGCCGCCTGGACAAACGCTTGCAACACTTCCTGAGAAGCCATGAACTATCGCCTTTGTCGATGGTTATTGGTTAGGAAGTATCGACGTAGGGCTGGATGATGGCAACCACAGTCACTCAGAGATTCCTGATCATGAGCGTCAACAAATCCATCACTGAACGTATTTTCCAGGCCATCGCTTTCGAAGTGCTGGCCATCCTGATCTGTACGCCGCTCCTGGCGTGGATCATGGACAAACCGATGCTCGAGATGGGCATCGTCACGTTGGTCATCGCCGCCCTGGCGCTGGCCTGGAACGTGGTCTTCAACGGGCTGTTCGACCGTTTGCTCAAACGCTACGGCATCGTGCACAACGCCTGGGTAAGGGTTGTCCATGCGCTGTTGTTCGAAGGCGGGCTGGTGGCGATGGGGGTGCCGCTGATTGCGTGGTGGCTGAACGTCAGCCTGTGGCAGGCGTTCCTGCTGGATATCGGCGTGTTGCTGTTTTTCCTGCCATACACCTATGTGTATCACTGGGCGTATGACGTGGTGCGTGAGCGCATGTTGGTGGTGTCTACTGCTCGCTAATCCAGAGTGAACCGTTTTTGTGGCGAGGGAGCTTGTCGGATCGCAGCACCGTCCCGCTTGAGTGCGAAGCGCTCGCAAAATCTTCGACAGTTACCGAGATTTTGGGGCTGCTTCGCAACCCAGCGGGAGCGAGCTCCCTCGCCACAGGTTCAGGGGTTACAGGAACATCCCACCGGACGCTTCAACGCGCTGGCCGTTGATCCACTGGCTGCCCGGCGCCAGCAGTAAAGCAATCGCAGCGCCGATGTCATCCGGCTGACCCACCCGACCCAACGCGGTATTGCCGGCAATGTAGCTGTTCACGTCGCTGTTATCGCGCACGGTGCCACCGCCGAAATCGGTTTCGATGGCGCCCGGTGCCAGGGTGTTCACGGAAATGCCGCGGGCACCGAGTTCCTTGGCCTGATAGCGGGTCAGCACTTCCATCGCGCCTTTCATCGCTGCGTAAGCACCGTAACCCGGCAAACTGAAACGGGTCAGACCGCTGGATACGTTGAGGATGCGCCCACCGTCCGCCATCAGCGGCAGCAGGTTCTGGGTGAGGAAGAACGGCCCTTTCAGGTGGATGTTCATCAGCAGATCGAACTGGGCGACGGTGGTGTCGACGAAGTTCGCGGTCAGGCCAATGCCGGCGTTGTTGAGCAAGAAGTCGAAGTGCTGGCGATCAAAACGGCTGTGCAACACATCGGCGACCTGGGTGGCGAAGGCTTCGAAGCGTTCGCTTTGGCTCACATCGAGTTGCAGCATCACCGCCTGAGCGCCGAGGCTTTCGATGTCGGCGACCAGTTCTTGCGCCTCATCGGCCTTGCTGTTGTAGGTGCCGATTATGTCGACGCCTTGGGCGGCCAGATGCAGGGCTGCGTTTTTGCCGAGGCCGCGGCTGGCGCCAGTGATCAGTGCGATTTTACGGTTCATGGGACTTCCTCAAAGGTGGTGAGTGACGGTGTGGAGGAAGTTTATTTATCCGCCCTGAAGTGATAAACAGGATGAAATCGGAATCACTGGTCGGTTAATCCGAACAATACAGGGGCGGCTCATGAACAAGCTGGAACTGCTGCGCACCTTCGTTCGCGTCAGCGAAATGTCGAGTTTTACTCTGGCGGGGGAGAGCCTGGGTCTGCCTCGGTCCACGGTGTCCGATCACGTTCAAGCGCTGGAAACGCTGCTGGGGACACGCTTGCTTCAACGCACTACGCGCCGGGTCCAGGCGACTCAGGACGGGCTGGTGCTGTACGAACGCAGCAAGGATTTGTTGTCGCACATGGACGACATCGAGGGCCTGTTTCGCCAGGACCCGGCCTCGTTGGTCGGGCGGATTCGCATCGACATGCCGAACTTTCTGGCTCGCCAGGTGGTGATGCCGCAACTGCCGGAATTCATGGCGCGCCACCCCCACCTGGAACTGGAAATCAGCACCACTGACCGGCGAGTCGATCTGCTTCGGGAGGGTTTTGATTGCGTGTTGCGCGTGGGGTCGCAGCCGGACCAGTCGGTGGTCGCTCGTCGCGTGTGTGATTTCGCCATGGTCAACTGCGCGAGCCCGGCGTACTTGGCGCGCTACGGGATTCCCGAAACACTCGAAGACCTGGCGCAGCACCGGATGGTGCATTACGTCGGCGTATTGGGTTCGCGGTCGGACGGGTTTCTGTACGAGGTGGAAGGCAAGCCCCGGCAACTGCCGATGGCGGGCAGCGTGACGGTCAACAGCACCGATGCTTATGAGCTGGCGTGCGTGGGGGGATTCGGACTGATTCAGGCGCCGGTCAAGGGCATGCAATCGCACTTGAACAGTGGTGATCTGGTGGCGGTGCTGCCGCAGTTCAGCGCACCCTCGATGGAGGTCTCGCTGCTCTACGCCCGGCAACGGCATTTGCCGCTGCGGGTGAGGGCGTTCATGGACTGGCTGGCCAATGTCATCCAGTCCACAACCTAACCGCCCTTGTAGGAGCGAGGCTTGCCCGCGAAGAACGATAACGCGGTCTGACCGAATGACCGGGTTATCGCTCTTCGTGGGCAAGTCGGATTGCCGCACCACTCGCGCCTGCAGGGTTATGTGTTGGGGCTAGAAGAGTTGGGTGAACAGCCAATACAGGCTGCCTGACAGCACAATCGCCGCCGGCAAGGTCAGCACCCACGCCATCAGCAGATTGCGGATGGTCTTCATCTGCAAGCCACCGCCGTTGGCGACCATGCTCCCGGCCACGCCCGAGGACAACACGTGAGTGGTCGACACCGGCAAGCCGAACATGTCCGCTGCGCCGATGGTCAGCATGGCCACGGTTTCCGCCGAGGCGCCTTGCGCGTAGGTCAGGTGGGTCTTGCCGATCTTTTCGCCGACCGTCACCACGATGCGCTTCCAGCCGACCATGGTGCCCAGCCCGAGCGCAATCGCCACCGCGATCTTCACCCACAGCGGAATAAAGCGCGTCGAGTTGTCGATCTGTTGCTTGAACAGTTGCAGCTTGCCGGTGGTGTCGGCGTCGAAGTGGCCGACTTTGTTCTTGTCCATCAGGCGAATGGTTTCGCTGGTCAGGTACATGTCGTTACGCACGTTGCCCACGGCTTCGGCCGGTACTTTGGACAGCGAGCCATAACCCTTGACCTCTGCGCCGATACTGCCCGTAAGGGCGGCGAGGGCCGGGATCAGTTGCGGTGTGGCTTCCTTGCTGCGCACGTATTCAGAGAGGATCGGGCGCGGATCGGCGGGGGCCGGCATCGGCACGCTTTTGACCAGCGCTTGCTGGGTGACTTCGGCGACGGCGGCGAACTGCAGCGCCTGATCGGCCGGCATGGTGCGGTTCAGCGCATAGGCCATCGGCAGCGTGCCGACCAGAATCAGCATGATCAGGCCCATACCTTTTTGGCCGTCGTTGGAACCGTGGGCGAACGAGACCCCGGTGCAGGTCACAATCAACATGCCGCGAATCCACCACGGCGGTGGCGTGTTGCCGACGGGCGCCTTGTACAGCGCGCGATTCTTCACGAACGCACGCAAGGCCAGCAACAACAGCGCGGCAAAACCGAAGCCGACCAGCGGCGACAACAGTAACGCATAGCCGATCTTGGTCGCTTGAGCCCAGTCCACGCCGCTGGTGCCGTCGTGGCCGTGCATCAGGGCATTGGCCACACCGACGCCGATGATCGAACCGATCAAGGTGTGCGACGACGAGGCCGGCAAGCCCAGCCACCACGTGCCGAGGTTCCACAGGATCGCCGCGATCAACAGGGCGAAGATCATCGCGAAACCGGCGGAGGACCCGACTTGCAGAATCAGTTCCACGGGCAACAGGGCGATGATGCCGAACGCCACCGCGCCACTCGACAGCAGCACCCCGAGGAAGTTGAAGAACCCGGACCAGGCCACCGCGAAATTCGGCGGCATCGAGTTGGTGTAAATCACCGTGGCCACGGCGTTGGCGGTGTCGTGGAAACCGTTGACGAACTCAAAGCCCAGGGCGATCAGCAGCGCTACGCCCAACAGCAGAAACGGCGTCCAGGTGGTGACCTCCGTGCCGAGTTCGCTCATGTCGTGCATCAGGCTGTAGGCGGTGAACAACAACCCGCTGGCCAGCACTCCGAAAAACACCACGAGGGTGAGCAGGCTGGGTTTTTTATCGAGTTGAGGCCTGGCACTGCGGGCGGGAGCCTGGGTCTGGGCGGTGTAGGAGGGCGTAGCCATGACAGACAATCCTGAGGAAGGAAGGAGTGTCTGTCATGATCGTTGCCAAATGTTACAGAGAAACTGCCCTAGATCAGGGTTTGGTTTTTTTGCTGATCCGTTAATCAGAATTCACCCGGTCCCTGTAGGCGCGAGGCTTGCTCGCGAAAGCGGTGTATCAGGTAAAACGCCTTCGCGGGCAAGCCTCGCTCCTACAGGGGATGGGGCAAAGGCTCAATAATCCTGGCGCTTGCGAAACGCCCAACGCCCCGCAATCACGGTAAACGTCGCCACCAGTGCCACCAGAATCCAGAACCCCTCCGGATCCCCCGACAACGGCACCCCACCCACATTCATGCCAAAAAAACCGGCAATGATGTTGATCGGCAGCGCCAGCACCGTCACCACGGTCAGGGTGAACAGCGTGCGGTTGCTCTGCTCGTTCAGGTTGGCCGCGATCTCTTCCTGCAACAGCTTGATCCGCTCACCCAGCGCCGTGAGGTCGTTGATGATCAGCGCAAATTCCTCGGTGGACTTGCGCAACTCCTTCACGTCTTCCTTCTGCAACCAGTGCGGCGGCCGGTTGAGCAATCGCAACAACGAACCGGGCTCCAGCGCCAGCAGCCGTTGCAGGCGCACCAGCACCCGGCGATTGGCACCCAGTTCCGCACGGTTGGTCGACAGCCGCGAGGACAGCAATTCATCTTCGATCTGATCGACACTGAGGCTGGTCTTGCGCACGATCTGGGTCAGTACCTCGCCCTGATCGCGGAGCAGATGCACCAGCAATTCCAGCGGTGAACGAAAGCACTCGCCGGCCTTCACCGACGAGCGCAACTTGTCCACCGAGTGCAGCGGTTGCAGGCGGGCGCTGATGATCAGCCGGCTGCGGGCGCACACCCACAGCGTCGACACATCCGACGACACCATGCTGCTGAGGTTGAACACCACATCGTTGACCACCGCCAGCAACGCCGAATCCACATGCTCGATGCGCGTGGATCGAGACCCTTCGTGCAAGGCTTCGAAAAACTCGTCCGGCAATGCCAGATGGCTTTTCATCCAGCGCTCACACGCGGCATGCGCCAGGTTCAGGTGCAGCCACAGGAATTCATCGCTCTCGTCCGGCTGTTGCAGGTATTGCAGCGCTTTCGCCGAATCAATCTCCCGACCCCGCTCACCGGGGCGAAAACTGAAACCGTAGAGCAGACCGAACAGGTCCGGGTCGCGATGGCTTTGGTCGATGCTGTGGTTCATTGGGGCTCGCAAGGGGAGGCGCCTGTCGCAGGTTTTACAGGTTCACTTGAGCCGCATCATCGCAACTGTGGATGACGTTTTTGTGACGAAAAAATAACCGCAAACGATTGCATTGCCGGTGGTCGGAATGGATTCAAGAACCGCTCTGGCCCGCCGATCTTGCTTAAGTTACCTTGCGCGGCTTCGGCCATGAGCCAAGTTTCAGACAGGGATGTCCGGACACCTTTCACGCTGTGTTTGCCGCGTGTCTCACCCCCTGTCATGAGTATCACTCGATGCTGCAAAAATCCCTGAGAGCACAAATTCTCGCCCTGTTGAGCGGCAGCCTGTTGGCGGTACTGTTGATCGCCCTGGCTTGCTTTCACTTTCTGTCCAGCGGCGTTCAGAGCTACGCCAACCTGATCGAAGGCCCGCTGCACACCTCGCAGTTGATCGATGAAGCCAACCTGCAATTCAAGGTGCAGGTTCAGGAATGGAAAAACGTCCTGCTGCGTGGCAAGCAACCGGCCGACCTGGACAAGTATTGGAAACAGTTCGAAGACCGTCAGCGCGATGTGCAGAGCATTCTCGGTGAGCTGGCTGTGCAAAAAGGTATCGATCCGCAACTGAAAACCCGCATCGAACGCCTGCGTGACGAACACCGTTTGCTGGGCGCTGCCTATCAGAAGGGCCGTGACGCCTACGTGGCGGCGGGCGCCGACCCGACGGCAGGCGACGCGGCGGTCAAAGGTGTCGACCGTGCGACCAGCGAACAGATGACCGAGTTGGTCAGCGAATTGCGCAAGCAGGGTGTCGAGCAGTCGAAGCAAATCAGCGCCGAAGCCGATCGCACCGTGTTGCTGGGGCTCATTGTGATGCTCGTCTCGGGGCTGTTGATCGGGCTCTTGAGCCTGTGGCTGGTCAACCGCAACCTGATTGAACCGATTCGCAAACTGATCGAGTACGTCGCGCAACTCAGCCAGGGCAAGTTTGCCGACCGCGTGGCCAGACCCGTCAGGATGAGCTGGGTAAATTGGCGGTTGCGGCCAACACTTTGCGTGATTTCCTCGCCGAAACGTTCAGCCGTTTGCAGCGCAGCGCCAAGGACCTGGACAGCGCCAGCAGTGAGCTGAACTCGATCGCCAGCCTCATGACCAGCGGCACCAATGAGCAGTTCAACCGCACCGATCAGGTGGCCACGGCGATGAACGAAATGTCGGCCACCGCACAGGAAGTCGCCCGTCACGCCGCCGATGCCGCACGCGCCGCCGACGATGCCGACCAGTCCGCCCAGCACGGCGAAAAAGTCATGCAGGGCACCATTCACACCATCACCCGGATGCGCGGCGAAATCGCCAACACCGCCACGGTCATCCGCCAACTGGAAACGGACAGCGGACGCATCGGCAAGGTGCTCGAAGTGATTCGCGGTATCGCCGAACAAACCAACCTGCTGGCGCTCAACGCGGCCATCGAAGCGGCCCGTGCCGGTGAAGCCGGACGCGGTTTTGCGGTGGTGGCCGATGAAGTGCGCAGCCTGGCCCAGCGCACGGCGGCATCGATCATCGAGATCAACCAGATCATTCAAACCGTGCAAACCGGTGCGGTGGACGCGGCTCAGGCGATTGAAAGCGGCCAGTCGCGCAGTGAGGAAAGCGTCGAGCAAGTGACCCAGGCCGGCGCCATGCTGGAGCGGATCACCCATGCCGTGGAAGCCATCCGCGACATGAACCGCCAGATCGCCACCGCCGCCGAAGAACAGACCTCGGTGGCCGAGGACATTTCACGCAACCTCACTGAAATCACCAGCATCGCCAGCACCAACCTGGACAACGTGCAGCGCACCGAAGCGGCCGGCCGTCATTTGCATGGGTTGTCGGGGCAGTTGAATGAAGTGACGGCGCGTCTGAGCGCGTAACGGAAACGGCGGCGTATCAGGTCGGTTACCGAGTCGGTACGCCCGTCGCTCTCGGATCCATAAGGGTTATGCCGCTGGTCGGGCGCCTGGCATTTTGGTTCGGTTTTACGGAGCACCTGTTAGTTCTGACAGTAGACGATTGCCGTGCACGAGCGTTTGATAGCGCTATCAGCGCAGTGGCGCTGCTGTATTCACAAGGAGCGTTTTTATGTCTATGGATCTGCAATTAAGTCGTTTGAAAGTAGAAGGGGTTGACGATGGCGAACTCACCGAACCGGTAGGCGAAAATGGTTTGCGGGCGCTAGTCGAAGGCAACCAGAACTACAAAAAAGGGGACAAGCTTGAAGTGATCTGGAATGACGTGTCGGTGTTCACGCATACAATCACGGTGGTTGAAGAGGTGGCAGGTGTGCACTTTTACATTGAAAAACAGTTCATTAAGCTTGGTCCCGTGAAGGCGAATTACACGCTAGCCGACGACTCTGGAAATGTCGCTGTATCGCCCGTTTCTAACTTCAACGTCATTGCTGCGACTTAAGCTTTTCCCGGAACTGTCTGCACCGGAAAGCTGAAAACAAACTGCGTGCCTTCCTTCGTTGTCGAGCGCACTTCCAGCTTTCCACCATGGGACTGCGCAATCTGACTGGCGATGTACAACCCCAACCCGAGACCGGTCTGCGGTGTTCCGCGGGCCGGTCGCGCGTAGGGGCGAAACAGATGGGGCAACGCGTCCTCGGCGATGAGCCCCTGATTCGTCACGCTCAGCACGAACTGCCCGTCGTGGATCTGCGCGCTCACGTCTACCGAGCCCTCGGGGTCGCCGTGGGCAACGGCGTTCGCCACCAGATTGGAAAGCAATTGCGCGACCCGCTCGCGATCGCACTGAATACCGTGCAGCTCGCCAATGGACATGTGAAGGGTGCGTTGGGGATAGATGTTCTGGACTTCTGAAATCACGTGCCGCAAGGCGTCGCCCAGGTCCGGGCACGGTGCGATGTTCACCGGAATGCCACTGCCCAACGAACCACGAGCGAAATCCAGCACATCATCGACCAGTCGGGTCGCGCGCCGGGCACTGGTCAGAATGTGCCGGGCCCGTTGCTGATTCGCCGGGTCGGGAAGCTTGCGCAAGAGCATTTCGGCGCCGGCGCTGATCGCGAACAACGGGTTGCGCAGGTCATGGCCGAGCACGGCGATGAACTGTTCGCGCAACGCGGTGTTTTTGCGTTCCGCCATCAATGCCGCTTCGGTTTTTTGCAGGTTCTCTTCCGCCTCGATCTGCAACGCCAGCATTCGCGCAAAGGATTCCATGGTGCTCTGGATCGTGCTGGATTTGAGCGATGCAGGATTGGGATCAAGGGCGCAGATGGTGCCGAAAAAGCGTCCGTCGGGGCGAAAGATCGGCACCGAAATATAGCTTTCGAATTGATAAAGGCGAGGCGTGTGGTGATCGCGGTAAAGCGGGTCTTCACTGGCCTTGTCGATCACCACCGACTGATGCGCCTGGCGAATTTCGTGGCACAAGGTGGTGACCACCTCCAGCTCGCCGCCGACCTGCAAGCCGAAGTCCAGCTGATCGAGTACGGCGCAAGCGGTCCATGAGTCTTCAGTGACACGCGCCACCGCAGCGAAGCGCAGCCCCGTCAATTCACGGATCACCTGGAGAATCGCCGGCACCGCGCTGATCCGGCCGATCGTGGCGATGTCTGCTGCCGCTGTTTGCCCCATCTCAATCCATCTCTAAATAATCACCGTTGAGGGATTCTAGCGGGCTACCGCCGAGTTGGCGCGTGTTGATTATGCGAATCCGGCATGCAAAAAAGCCGCACGATCCGAAGATCGTGCGGCTTTGTTTTATACGGGTATCAGGTGTCTTGTTTGTCGCTCAGGACTTTGCCGGTGGTGGCATCGAAGTCCACGTCGAATTCTTTGCCGTCAGCGGTTTTCAGTTCCACTTCGTACTCGTAGTTGTTGAAGTGGTTGTCCAGATCCGTGTCGGTGATGGTCGCGCCTGGGTGCAGTTTCAGTGCCGCCTGGTTCATTTCTTCCAGTGGCTTGATCTTGCCGCTCTTGACCAGCTCAGGGATCTGGTCGACACGAACGTCAGCCTGAGCCAGGCCAGCGGTGAGGGTCAGGGCAGCAGCGGTGAACAGGGCAGTCAGGGTTTTCATGGGTTCATTCCTTGGGGTGATCTGTTTAAGTGAGTCCAGATTAACTGTGGCAACTTAATTCACCCTTAATTCCAATCACCATGTCGTTTGGAAGATTTCGCGAGCAAGTCGGCTTGCCCGCGAAGAAGACGACGCGGTGTCGTGTCAGCTAGCGATCAGTACCCGTTGTTCTGCAGCAACTGCGCCACCGTCCCGGCCGCCGGGCGCTTGTAGAACTTCAGCAATTCACTGGCGCGGTTGGTGAAGATGCCATCGACGCCGGCGTCCATGACTTTCTGGTAATCAACCGCTTCGTCGATGGTGTAGACGTGCACCAGCAGGCCTTGATCGTGGGTGTACTGGTTCATCCACGGTTTCACCAGGTCCGAATAGCTCTGATCGCCACCCTTGGTCAACGCGGCCGAAGGACCGGTGCCGATCGCACCCTGGGCCTTGGCGTACTCGACCCATTGCTGGAATTCGGCTTTGTCTTTCGGTTCCTGTTTGGCGTAGTAGGTGGCCTTGTCCTTGTCGCCGGACTCGGCAAACGTCACTTTGGACTTAGGCTCGATACTGCCTTCGCCGACCCACAGCAGCAGGATCTTCGGCACTTGCGGCATTTCCTTCTCAAGCAGTTCGAGGCTGCTCTTCTCGAAGGTTTGCAGCACGACCTTGCCCTTGCCCTGGCCGACCGCCAGATTGCTTTTCGCCAGTTTGGAACCGGCCGGGCTCAGCCAGCCGCGATCCTGCAATTTGTCCTTGAGGTCGCGTTCGAGGCCGGGGAATTGCTTTGGTTCTTTGGTTTCGATGTACAGGCCGGGCTTGTGCAGCGGATTGCCCTGGGCGATGTCGATGATTTCGTCGAGGGTCAGGATCTTCAGGCCGACGAAGGACGGACGTGCGCGATCCGGGTACGCGGCGTTGAACCAGCTGCCGGCATCCAGGGTTTTCAGTTCGGCGAGGGTGAACGCGTTGGCCGGGCTGTCCTTGCGATCGGGGAATTTGGTGGCAACGTCGGTGGTGCGTTGCAGGTTGTTGTCGTGCAGGGCGAACAGCACGCCGTCCTTGCTGCGTTGGAGGTCCAGTTCCAGGTAATCGGCGCCCAGATCACGGGCCAGTCTGTAAGACGCCGCCGTGGATTCCGGTGCATCGTAGGATGCGCCGCGGTGGGCGATCACCGCCGGGTGCGGGATGCCCAAACGGGTGGCCAGTGCAGTCGGGCTGGGCTCGTTGGCGGCCTGTGCCTGGCCGAAGCCCAGCAGCATGCTCAGCAGCAGGGCGCTTTTGGTGAAGGTAACAGGCATGGTCGAGGTCCTTTCGCGTTGAATTTTCAAAGACGTCTCTTTTAACAACTGAGCGCCGCCAGCGCTATCGCCAGACCGACATAAACGTGTTTAAAGCAGATTTTTTCAGCGCTTTTGTGCGCTTCTTTGCAGTACTCTTGGCCCCGGCGTTTCCCCGGCAGAGGGAAATCCGAATGCCTGTCCTTGCGTGTAAACCATCGTTCACCGGTCGTTAACGACCTTTTGTGAGGTTTATATGCGCATCACTTCCGAGCTTATCTGCCAGGCCGCCGACCAACTCAAAGGCTTCGTTGGCCTCAATCGCAAAACTGGCCACTACATTGTGCGTTTCAGCGAAGACTCGTTTGGTATGGACGTGGCGGATGACGGGATCATTCCCACCAGTGAATTTGTCTGGGCGCCGGGGCCGGGGCAGGCCATGACGCTCAAGCGTGAGTTGATTCAATTGTTGCTGGATCAGAATATTGATGACCGGATCAATGTGACCGAGCCGTTGCGGGTGTACATGAATCGGCGGGAAGTGCCGGAGATTTCGGCGGTACGGAGTCTGGTTCGGGGCTGAAGTTTTACTGTGTCTGGACTGGCCTCTTCGCGGGCAAGCCTCGCTCCTACAGAGGGCACCGACAACCTGTAGGCGCGAGGCTTGCCCGCGAAGGCGGCCAGAAGAACACCGCATCATTTTACGGCCTTGAACCCATACGCCCGCTCAACCTTGCACACCCGCGTATGACACGCCGAATACCACGTCGACCGCCCCCGCTCACGGATCGCACTGTGCTCAGGATGATGTTTCCACGCCAGAATCGCCGCCTCGCTGGCCCAGTACGACACCGTAATCCCCAACCCATCCTCACCCCGAGCCGACTCAACAACGAGAAACCCCGGCTGCTCACGGGCCAGTTCCAGCATGCGTTCGGCGGCCTCGGCGTAGCCTTGATCACCGTCGGTGCGCAGCGAGGTAAAAATCACCGCGTAGTACGGCGCTGATGGCGTATCGGCCATCATGGCTGTTGCCTTTTGCAGGCTTCGACCAACGCCCGGGCCAGCGGCGGTAGCGTGCCGTTGAGCGCGGCGCGTTCGGGCTGGAACAGGGTGGCGACGAAAAACGGATGACCCTGGAGCTCCACCGCCCGCAGGTCGCCGGTCGAGTCATGGCCAACGGCGCACAACTGTTGGCTCAATAACTCACGCTCGAACGCCGGGTTCACGCCATAGCGGCAGCGATATCCCTCAACGATCTCGGCGCTTTCGTACACGTTGGCGATCAACGAGCCTTCAACCAGGCGAATGCTGTCCGTTGCTTCCACCAATGAGCAGGTCAGCGGCGTGAGTAATGCGCGTGCTGCACCGGGATGGGTTTCGCCGTGCTCGGCGTCTTCCCAACCCAATACGTTCCGAGCGAACTCAAGCACCGCGTGTTGAAAACCGCCGCAGGTGCCGAGGAACGGTCGCTGCTGCTCACGGGCAAAACGGATCGCCCGCAACGCGCCGTCCATGTCGCGGTAAGGGCTGGCGGGCACGCACCAGAAGCCGTCGAAGTGGTGTAACGGGGTGGCGGCGTTTAGGTGATCGGTGGCCAGCCACTGAAATTGCACATCCACGTTCAGGTGTTCGGCAGCCATGCCGAGCGCCCCGGGAATGGCTTGGTGGGCGGTGACCTGTGGGTCGTAGTCACCGATCAGGGCGATGCGCAGGGCGGTGTTTTCCATGAGTGATCTCGACGCTTGTTGATTCCTGGCACCCACTATAGATTGGCGCTCACGCATTCAATATTGGCGTTATCCCAAGTGATCAATGCAGCGACGCACTATCGACTCGACTATCCAGACCTGGCGCTGATCCTCGCCTTGGTGCGCGGCGGCTCTCTGGCCCGGGCATCGGCGTTATTGAAGGTCGACGTGTCGACGGTGTTTCGCGCGGTTCGCCGACTGGAAGCCGCGCTGGGCCAGCAACTGTTCGAAAAAAGCCGCGCCGGTTACCTGCCGACCACACTCGCCCAGACCCTGGCCGAGCAAGCCGAGCGCGCGGAACAAGCGCTGGACGCGGCGCGCATTGGCGTGGAGCAGGGCGGTGAAGTCATCAGCGGCACGGTGCGGCTGACCTGCACCGATTCTGTCCTGCAAGGTTTGCTGCTGCCGGCGCTGGCGCAGTTCATGCCGTCCTACCCGGCGCTGACCCTCGAACTGAGCACCTCCAACGACTTCGCCAACCTCAGCCGTCGGGATGCCGATATCGCCTTGCGCCTGACTCGCGCACCGCCCGAGCATCTGGTTGGTCGACGTCTGGCGGATATTTCCTATCGGGTCTGTGCCAGTACGGCGTACCTGAAATCAGTCGATCCTGAAGACCTGGCCTCGCTGACCTGGATCGCGCCGGATGACTTCCTTCCCGACCACCCCACCGTGGCATGGCGGCGCCAGCAACTGCCCGGCGTCACGCCTGGTTATCGCTGCAACAGCATGCTGTCGGTGACCGAGTTGGTGCGTGCCGGGCTGGGCGTTGCGGCGTTACCGGACTTTTTGATCGGTGATGAACTGCAACCACTGACTGGTCCGCTGCACGGTTACGACACCGCGCTCTGGTTGCTGACCCGTCCGGACTGCCGCGCGTTGCGCTCGGTGGTGACGTTGTTCGATGAGCTGGGGCGGGCGCTTCGACTGCCGTGACCGGGTGCTAATTCTTCGGATGATCATTCACTAAATGCTGATGCATTTCCGAGGTCAGGCTTTCAATGCGTTCGGTCAGGTTCTTGGTCATTTCCGTAAGCCGGGTGTTCAGTTCAAGCAGTTCGAGCAGTTGCGCGGTGTTCTGCGCCGCTTGTGCCTGGCGTTCGCTGTTGGCCACGGCGATGGATTCGCGGTGCAGGGCATCGGCATCGGTCTGGGCTTTGTCCCGCGCAGCCTGACGGGTCTGGGCCAACAGGATCAGGGGAGCGGCATACGCCGCCTGCAGGCTGAACGCCAGGTTGAGCAGGATGAACGGATAAACGTCGAACTGGGTCACGCCAGAGACGTTAAGGCATATCCAGATCGCCACGATCAGCGTCTGGGCGCCCAGGAAAGTCGGCGTGCCGAAGAACCGTGCAAAGGCCTCGGCGCGCAGGGCGAACTTGTCGTTGCCGAACGTTGGCTCCAAGTGAGCATGGGGGCGGTGAAAGCGCAGATGGTCGACGGCAGCGGCGGGTTTGGTTTCGTGGGTCGGCGTGGTCATGATGATCTCTGCGTGGCGCTGGGACTGACGTTCACTATAGCCCCAGCGCCATTTTCATTTTGAAACACATTGCCGCGTTTTATTCCGCGCGCCCTGTGATCGGTGTTTCGGCAGAGATTGTCATTTATGGCAGCTCGATTCAGCGCTGATAACAGGCCAGGAACATGTCCAGTGCTGACTCCACTACGGTGCGTTGCATCTCATCTGACAGCGGGGGCAGCCCCATGGAAATCTGCGGCCAGAACGCAAAGGATTTAAGCATCCCCTGGATCTGCTGCGCGGCAAATTCGGGGGCGACCGGCTTCAACCGACCGTCCGCCTGGGCGGCGCGGATCCACACAGTCAGGCCTTCTTCACGCTCGCCCATCCGGGCCACCATGTTCTGCGCGCGCTCGGGAGAATGGATGGTGGCGGCGATCGCCACCCGCGCCAGGTCGAGAAAGTTTTCATCGCCCAGCATCTGCAATTTCGCCTGCAACATCAGGCGCATTTGCTCGCGCAGGGGCAGGTCAGGGCGGTAGGACGTTTCCTGTTCGGCGGTCACCCGCGCCCACAGTTGATTGAGGATTTCGGCGAACAATTCTTCCTTGCTGGGGAAGTGGTTGTACACCGTGCGCTTCGACACCCCAGCGGTGGCGGCGATCTTGTCCATGCTGGTGATGTCGAAACCGTTGGCACGGAATTCGGCAATCGCCGCCTGGATGATGGCTTCGCGTTTTCGGTCGGTGAGGCGCTGTGGAGCTGTCATAAGTACGCTTCGGCAGTCGGCAGAGAAGAATTACACTCGGCAGTTTACTTGTGATCCGCTTTGATGCAACCTAGAAACTACACTGTGCAGTGTAATGTTTCGTTAATCCTGTGCAGTGAATACTAGAATCTCCGGCTGATGCGTGCGTGCTTTGGCCAATTATCGTCCCACCGTGAAATCCGCGCTTTGCGGTTTTTCTGGAGTTACTCAGACATGGCCGACTCAATTTCCCCTGCGGACAATGCCTCCACACCCGAAGCTTCCCGTCAGGCACAAGGGCTGTTCCAGAATCATGTGCCTGTGCAACGTGAAGGCGTGCGAAAAATGCTGCGCATCATGTGGAACATGATTTTCAACAAACCGCGCGACACTCGCCCAACTGCACCCGTCCCGGTGCAAGCCCTGAGCCACGCAGCATTGATCGCCGCGCCCAACCACAGCGTCTATCGCCTCGGCCACTCCACCGTACTGCTGAAACTGCGGGACAAATTCTGGATCACCGACCCGGTCTTCGCCGAGCGCGCTTCACCCGTGCAATGGGCCGGCCCCAAGCGTTTCCACCAGCCACCGATCAGCCTCGATGACTTGCCGCCGATAGAGGCGGTGATCCTGTCGCACGACCACTACGACCACCTCGATTATCAAACGGTGCTCACACTGGCGGACAAGGCCAACTACTTCCTGACGCCACTGGGCGTCGGCGACACCCTGGTCAAGTGGGGCGTCGATGCCAGCAAAGTGCGCCAACTCGATTGGTGGCAGGGCACGGAAGTCGATGGCATCCAGTTCATCGCCACACCGTCGCAGCACTTTTCCGGGCGCGGCCTGTTCGATGGCAACAGCACGCTCTGGGCCTCGTGGGTGATGATCGATGGCGACACGCGGATCTTCTTCAGCGGCGACAGCGGTTATTTCGATGGCTTCAAACGCATCGGTGAACAGCACGGCCCGTTTGACCTGACCCTCATGGAAACCGGCGCCTACAACGTCGAGTGGCCGCACATTCACATGCAGCCGGAAGAAACCCTGCAAGCGCACATCGACCTCAAGGGCCGCTGGTTACTGCCCATCCACAACGGCACTTTCGATTTGTCGATGCACGCCTGGTTCGAGCCCTTCGACCGGATCCTCGCCTTGGCCTGGGAACGCAATGTGTCGATCACCACGCCGCAAATGGGCGAAGCGTTCAACGTCATGTACCCACAGCGAGGGGCCGCATGGTGGTCGGAAATGGAAAGTACAGTGAAGGAAGAAGGGCGTTTGGCTTGTAGCGGCTACAAGTCTGGATGATGTTTCCTACATTGACAGCTCCTTGTGACTGACAGCCGTTTCCTACGGTTTCGGTAGGCTGTGCGGCGGGTGAAATGACTCACCCGCGATTAGCCATATCAAGGATGCTGTAAATGAAGGACGTTTTAAAAAGCCGCATGACGGCACTGGCGCAGATCATTCTGCTATCGGTCACCGGACCTGCATTCGCAGACAGCAACGCCTCCGTCACTGCCCAGTCGCTCGAATATGCGAGCGTCAGCGAGCTTACCGAGCGGATGGCGCGCAACGAACTCACCTCAGTCACACTGGTGGAGTATTTGCAGGCGCGCATCCACACGCTGGACAAGCAAGGGCCGACGATCAACGCGATTATCGAGCTCAACCCACAGGCCATCGACATTGCCACCGCTTTGGACCAGGAGCGTCAGGACGGAAAAGTGCGTGGTCCGCTGCACGGCATTCCTGTTCTGCTCAAGGACAACATCGACACGGCGGATCAGATGCAAACGAGCGCGGGTTCGTTGGCCATGGTCGGTCAGCCTGCTGCGAACGACGCGTTTGTGGTCCAACAGCTGCGTGACGCAGGTGCCGTCATTCTCGGCAAAACCAACATGAGCGAATGGGCTTACGTCCGGGAAATGGGCTTGCCCCACGGTTGGAGTGGCCGAGGTGGCCAGGGTAAAAACCCCCACGTGTTAAATGGCGAAATCTGTGGTTCCAGCTCGGGTTCAGCCGCCGGTGTTGCCGCCGGTTTCGCACCGTTGGCCATGGGGACCGAAACCAACGGTTCCATCGCGTGCCCTGCTTCGGCCAATGGCGTGGTGGGCGTCAAGCCTACGCTGGGTCTGTTCAGCCGATCGGGCATCATTCCCATTACCCGTCTGCAAGATACGCCGGGTACCCTGACGCGCACCGTTCGTGACGCCGCGCTGATGTTCAACGCCCTGCAAGGCGTTGACGCCCGTGACCCTGTCACCAGCGATGCACCAGTGGGCGTTGACTACACCGCGCTGCTCAACACGGATGCACTGCAAGGCAAAAGAATCGGTTATCCGACCGAATACGTCGGCACCAACGGCACTGTGCTTCGACCCGGTTTTGAATTCCTGATGGCATTGGCCACACTGGAAGAGCAAGGCGCTACCCTGGTGCCGTTGAGCGTCCGACTGCCGGATATCGATGGCTACTTCAACACCCTCATGGCAGGCATGAAACATGAACTGCCCGAGTACCTGGCCAGCCGCTCAGGGTTGCCGATTCAGACGCTTCAACAGTTGATCGATTTCAACGAGCTGAATCCGGGTGCCGAAGGTTACGGGCAGCAAATGCTGAACGACATCAACCAACTGGACATGACCCACGCGCAGGCAACCGAGATGTTCGGCGTGCTCAGTGCCAGCTTCAAGGCTGCCATTGATGAGCAAATGGCTGAACATGATCTGGATGCGATGTTCGCCGATGCCGATGGCTACTCGCAATTCAGTGCCGCAGTCGCTGGCTACCCAGCCATTACCGTCCCGTCGGGCATGAACAGCGATGAACTGCCAACGTCTGTGTTCTTTTTCGGCCAGCGCTGGAGTGAACCCCAACTGCTGGCGCTGGCTTACAGCTATGAACAAGCGTCGTTAGAGCGTCAGAATCCGGCGTTTCGGGAGCAGTAAGGTCCAAGACCAAGGCAGGTGATGGTGGGCGTTAAAGGCCGTGACTGCTCCACCTGCGAGGAAAGCCATGAGCCTTCCTGAAAGGGCGATCCAGTCACGCCTCAGAACGCCTGATCTTCTGCCGTCGGGCCGCTCGCCATGGAGCGGCCCGCGATCTTCGCCACCGTCAGGTCGCAAACATTCCCGTCGAGAATTTCATCCATTTCCCCCGCTGACAGTCCAAGCCTCTGCGCCGCTTCCAGCTTGCCCAACTGACCGGTGTCGAGCAGCATGCCGATCTTCATCAGGTATTCGGCCTTGGCCCTCATTTCCCCCGCATCGGCAGCACCCGAAGACGGATGACCAAGCCTGTCGCATTCATCGATTCCATTCATCTGCTGACTCCTCACTCAACCATCGCGTAGTCCGCCCGACCCACCGGATCAGGCGTCGACCCTCTCACATTCATCCCCCGACCCGGCGCAAATCCGGGGAAGAACACCAGGCCTTCCGATTCAAACCGATACGCCAACGCCAACCGGGTGACATCCAGCACATCGCGTTCGGCCTCGAATCGCACAATGGCGTCCACGGAGACACCGGATTCCTCCGAGAGCTCTTCCACGCTCCAACCCAGCATCGCTCGGGCCTGGGCACAGTGGGCCGGGGTGAATTGGAAAAGGGCGATACGTTCCAGGGTGATTTTCATCGCAAGAGAGGCCATGGTGTTCTCCGGGCTCGAGAGTGCTAATCCAAAAAGTACTGTTGTTTTGTACAGTTGTTTTGCGCCCGGATCAAACTCATTTTTTGATTTTTTCTATGTCGCCCCCTCCATCCAGACGGACGGTGCCTGCCCCAATACGCGGCGAAACATGGTCGAGAATGCCGCCGGGCTGTCATAACCGAAATCCAGCGCAATCCGCGTCACCGGCGTCCCCGCCGCCAACCGCGCCAGGGCCAGCACCACGCAGGCCCGCTGGCGCCATTGGCTGAAACTCAGCCCAGTCTGCTGACGGAACAGCCGATTGAACGTGCGCAAGCTGATGTGCAAATGATCGGCCCACTGCTGCGGCGATTGATGCGCGTCGGGCCGCTGCAAAAAGCCTTGGCACAACCCCAGCAACCGCGCATCGACCGGTAACGGAATGTGCAACGGCAAGTGAGCACTGCGCGCCAGTTCATGCAACAGCAAGCCGATCAGCGCGCCATCGCGCCCGGCCTCGTCGTACACCAGCGGGATCTCCACCGCCTCCATCAACAAGTGCCGCATCAACGGCGACACACTGATCACCTGGCAACGTTCCCCCAAATCAACCGCATCAGGTTCGATGTACAAACTGCGCGTGCTCACCCCCAGCATCAGCACCTCATGCGCCACCCCCGCCGGAATCCACACCGCCCGCTGCGGCGGCACCACCCAATTGCCATCGTGCGTACTGACCTGCATCACCCCCGTCGCGCCGTACAGCAGTTGTGCCCGCCGATGCGTATGACGGGGCAACACATGACCGTGGGAATAATCCGTACCGACCGCCACCACCGAGCGCGGTGTGTCATCCAGCAGATTAATCGAAACATTGCGCATTGAGCGTCTTCCAACAGTTGGCGTAAACGCGAACATTATTGGCTGACTTGCTGAAGCAGGCCAAGGCTCATCGCTCTATCGTCGACCGCTCTCAACCAACGGACGACGCGCAATGTTTTATCTCCTGCTGGCCTTTTTCGGGTGCATGACTGGCGTCACTGCAGTGTTGTTTGGTTTCGGCGGCGGCTTCGTTGTGGTGCCATTGCTTTATCGCATGCTCATGGCTAGCCATGGTGCCGATGACCCCGTCAGCCAATCGGCAATGCACATTGCCGTGGCGACTTCGACCTGCGTGATGATCGTCAACGCACTGATCGCCACCGGCAAACACCGTCGCGCCGGTAATCTCATTCGTCATTATCTGTGGCCGCTGGGCGGGTTCATCGGCCTGGGCGCAGTCCTCGGAGCGCTCGCCGCGATGTGGGTGAGTGGTGAGGTGATTCGTTATGCCTTCATCGCGTACCTGGGCGTGACCATTGTGGATTGCCTGTTCCGACGTGGTTTTCTGACAGCGTCCGACACCACAATCCCACGACGATTGGGGAGGGCGGAAGTGTCTGGCGGTGGCGTAGGAATCGGCGCGATCGCGACGTTTCTCGGCGTAGGCGGCAGCGTCATGACCGTGCCGTTGTTGCGACGTTGTGGGCTGAGCATGAGTCAGGCGACGTCCATGGCTAATCCGTTAAGCCTGCCGGTGGCGTTGGCCGGGACGCTGACTTACATGGCGATGGCGGGGTTCACCGAGTTTGATCTGGGGCCGTGGTTTATCGGCTATGTGGATCTGCTGGCGTTTGGAGTGTTGACGATGGGATCGTTGGTCGGGATTCGGTTGGCCACGCCTTGGATCGGGCGGATTCCGGATCGGGTGCATGCGCGGGTCTATGTGGGGTTGCTGGTGTTGGTGATGGTCAGTATGTGCCTGAGTTGAGCGCTATTACTTCGCTTCCAGCCCCGGCGCTTCACGAACAATGAAGTGATCCAGGTTCTCGATATTCGCACTGAACACCCCGAACGTCTGCTCGGGGTTTTTCTTGCTCGGCACCTGCTTCAACTCCGGCGTCACGCCATAAAAGAAGCAATACAACTCCGCTTCACTGTCGATGGCATGCTTGATCTCTTCGAGAAACGCTTTGCGCTTGCGGTAGTTCTCGATCAACTTCTTGCTCAGGTAAACGTTGACTGAATACGGCTTCTTCTTCGCCTCGTCCGCCTGCTTGAACCAGACCTTCTGCTCGAAATCGATGCGAAAGCTCTGCGTGTAATCCTTGATCTCCTTGATCTTGCCCCAGTAAATCAGCCCCTTGTTATCCGTCAGGTATTCGATCTTCTTGAAGAACGACCCATAAGGCGCAGTGTGCTCGCCAATCTTCAGCGGCATGCGCTTGAGCAGGTCCTTGTCCTCGAAGTTCGACACAAAACACTCCACCGGATGGGCGAAGACACTGGTCTTGTCCGGTGCCGATTCACGGCTTGGGTGTTCTGTGTTGCTAGCCTCAGTGGTTGGCGTCGGATCGTCCCGCACCACATCCGCCGCCACCGCCGGGTTCGATGGCTTACGCACATACTCACGCCGAGTCAGCAACAACTCCGACGGGAAATGCTCCTCGCGACTGTCATCCGTTTCCGCGCCGTCCGCGTCCACACCTGACGCCGACGCCTTGAGACTGACATAAGGACAATCCGCCACATGCCGGGTGCTGGGCGTGTTCTTGAAGTGCGGGGTGCGAACGTAATTCACGTTTTTGGCGTTGAACGTCGTCAGTACATTCACCGCATCGAAGGCCAAACGACAGGCGTCATTGGGGCATTGGAAGTGTTCTTTGGCGGAATCGAAATCCATGGTTTCGTCGAAATTCAAATCGCGCACGTCATAGATCGACAACTTGTCGTCGAGGCTGAGGCAGTAGGCGAGGTCGAATTTCATGGCGGGCTCGGGTCCTTGAGTGGGGAAGGGTATTAATAGCGGGAGGCGGGGCGGGTTGCACTGACTGTTTTCAACACAGCGCAAAATTTGCGGCTACACACCAAATCTTGTAGGAGTGAGCCTGCTCGCGATTCTCAACATCACTACAGCAACCAAGCCAGGCACCAATTTGTGGTGGGGGGATTTATCCCCGTTGGGTCGCGGAGCGGCCCCAAAAAATTGAACATGAGACATCAACCGCATCCGCTGCCCAAAACTCAAGCAGCGGATATTCACTTCACTGCGATAGGCGATCAGAACCCGCGCAAAACGCGTGACACCTTCCGCCACCAGGACCCGCGATGATTGAACGGATCATCTGCCAACACACAAGGCATGTCCCGCAACCGAATCCACGGTTCATCCTGCCAGTGCAGCATGCAGAGCGACATCTTCGGCCAGTCCAGCACGCTCAACGTTGGCCGTTCAACTGCTCGTGATGGACGAGCATCACGTAGCGCCGGAATCACCTGATGCGTCAGCCATTCCCTCAACAGCCGATACTCCGGGCAATAGTGATAAACCAGCAGTGCGTAGACGCCTGACTCGCTGATCATCAGCCGCTCTTCAGCAGTGCCGTGAGCATTCACGAGCATCATCTGTCGCTGGTCTGCATCAAGCTTGCGAGACATGCGTTCATCAAGGTACTTGCCCATCAATCGTCCGAGGTCATGAGCGCAGAACCATGCCTGGTTTTCCACGAGAAGGGCGTGAAGGTGGATGTTATGACGGGTGAAAAGGGTTGAAACGAGCGGTTCAGACATGGCGAACCTCCTGAAGCGGAAGCACGCGATTGGACGTATGGGTACGGCGATTTACCTTCATCATGAAGGTCAGGCTGTCAGGCATTTCCTTTACCTCTGGCTGCTTTCTTAGGGCATTCGTTATGGGTGTCGGGAGCTAAGAAACCCACCAGAGACGGGCCGGACATATTCCCCTTTCGGGTCTTGTATTCGCCCACTCCCGACATAACGGGGATTTTCTCGCAGGCGTAGCAAAACCGCAGGCGAAAAAAAGCCGCTGACTCTCGGGTGCGGATGACCGCTCTGGTTGAGGCGTTTCTTAGGCGCCGAATTGAGAGCCTAGGGGGTCAATGCCGGGCGGTCAACCCTCGTGACGTTTATGCCTAAGAGCTTGCAGCGAGGGCCTCGTTGATTTTCTGGCGCAATAATTCGATTTTTTTTGTTTCACACTCCCAGATGATCACCACGTTCCATCCGAGTTCATGGAGGGCATTCTGAGCTGCCAGATCTCTTTCAACGGTTTTAGCGAATTTTGGCAACCAAAAATCGAGCCTGCTTTTCGGTGCATAAGCGTATCTGCAGTCTGGATGACGGTGCCAAAAGCATCCATGGACAAATATACAGGTACGAAGCTTCGGCATTACAATGTCCGGTTTTCCAGGTAGGTCTTTTCGATGTATACGAAATCGATAGCCGAGGGCATGCAGGTATCTCCGGACCACAATTTCGGGGCCAGTGTTTTTTCCACGAATGGCAGCCATCATCCTCGATCTGGTTGCGCTATCTACGATATCCACTCAGTTTACCTTTGGCAGAATTAGCATATGAATTTTGATCAACCTTTACAGGTCGTTGATCTCTTCGCTGGGCCAGGAGGGCTTGGTGAAGGTTTTTCCTCCCTGAATGAGGGGAAAAGCTTTGAAGTATTGGTCTCCGCAGAAATGGATCCGTTCGCTCGATCCACTTTACGACTTCGAGCTTTCTATCGCGCTCTGAAAAAAAACAATCGTGCTGCGTTGGACGACTATTACCATTTTTGCGAAACCGCCGGAGTCAAGCACCCGTGGACGTCACGCAGTTTGAAAGAGTGGGAAATTGCTGACAAAGAGGCGAGGCAGATCAAGTTAGGGAGCCCCGAGGGGAATGCTGAACTAGATCGTATACTTGAAGAAAGACTGGATACAACTAAGCCGTGGGTTCTAATAGGCGGACCTCCTTGCCAAGCTTATTCAATTGTCGGAAGAGCGAGAAACAAAGGGAATCTGGAATACAAAGCCGAAGATGATCACCGACACTTTCTATATAGAGAGTACTTAAGGATAATTCAAAGTAAAAAACCAGCCGTTTTTGTAATGGAAAATGTTAAGGGGATTTTGTCGTCAAAAGTTGGAGGAGAACAAATTTTCCCGCAGATTCTAAAAGACCTCGCTGATCCCGACCTTGCCTTGGGAGGATTAGCCGAATCTGAAAACAAATATAGAATATGCTCGTTGGTGACAGATGATGTATATGAGAGTGGTGATGACCCACTTAAGTTAGATCTCAACAATTTTGTAATTCGTGCTGAAAATTACGGTGTGCCACAAAGTAGGCATCGAGTGATATTAGTTGGAGTATCTGAGCGTTATATTAAAGGTCTGCATGAACACAAGCTGAAGCCGTCCAAGGGCCCTACTGTGGAGCAGATGATCGGTACGCTACCGCCACTTCGGAGCACGTTGTCAAGAGGGCAGGACAGTCCTGATGCGTGGTGCAGCCAAGTTATCGGACACCTTGATGAGCTTCGATCTGATTTGGTCTCTTCAGGAAAGAAGGATCCTAAACTAGAAATGAAATTAAAGATTTTTCGAGATTCATTTTCCGGTGGCAGACTAAACAATGGCGGACTTCGAATAAGAAAAAGCAATAGCTGCTCAGGCAGGGTCGACATACCGGATCTTGATAGTTGGTTATCAGATGAGCGACTCGGTGTATGGCTTAATCACGAGGCGCGCGGCCATATGACTTCCGACCTTCGGCGATATGTATACGCGGCTGTATTCGGTGATGCGCATTTAACTTCCCCGAAGGGGCATCAAGAGTTTGCTTTAGCGGGCTTGGCCCCAGATCATAAGAACTGGGAAACGGGAAAATTTAGCGATAGATTTAGGGTTCAATTAAAGGGCCAAGTTGCTTCAACCATAACTAGTCATATATCCAAGGATGGTCATTATTTTATTCATTATGATCCAAATCAGTGCAGAAGTTTAACTGTGCGTGAAGCTGCACGTATCCAAACATTTCCAGATAATTATTTTTTTCTAGGTAACCGTACGCAACAATATCATCAAGTCGGTAATGCTGTACCACCATTACTTGCGGGAAAAATTGCAAAGATCGTTGAGTCGATCATAAGGAGTGCATAGAACGACCGCAGCTAGTCGTCCCGGTTGGCCTCGCGTTATTCTCAAAACGCGAGGCCTTTTTTTGTTTGATTTCATGAGAATTCCATGTGGTCGGTTGTCTTTACTTGCGTTGGAAACATTTTTGTGAAAAGAATGATGGCGAAGGCATGGCATTGAAGGGCGTCTATCTGCTCCTGAAGATCCGGGTATAGGGCTTTTTAGAAGAGTTTTTTGGACTAAATTTATCTTAAGTCTTTGATCTTAAAGAGCTGGGAGACAAGGAATGTTGGAAGGCGTAGTAGCATTGTCCAAGTCGAAGGCAGCGGTAACAGTGTCATGAGAGAGATTCAGCATCCCCCGCATGCCGCTTCGCTGATGGAGTCGATGCGTTCAATCGGATACACGCTAGAATCTGCTCTAGCAGATTTGATTGATAACAGCATTTCGGCTTCAGCTAAAAAAATTAGAATCGAGTTTAGACCGTACGATGACCCGTACGTCGCAATAATAGATGATGGTTTCGGAATGTCTCCAGATATTCTGATAAATGCTATGCGGCACGGCAGTACAAACCCGCTTATTGAGCGTGCGGTTGATGATATGGGACGTTATGGACTTGGGCTGAAAACCTCATCGCTCTCACAATGTCGACGTATGACTGTCCTATCAAAAAAAGATAACCATGTTAGTGCCTATTGTTGGGATTTGGATATAGTTGTAGAGCGTGGAGCTTGGGTGATGCTCGAGTTAAACACCTGCGACTATGAGCAGGTACCTCACTTTCGGGATTTAGAAGCACAGACCTCTGGTACGATAGTACTGTGGCAGAAACTCGATAAACTAGTTGCCGGAGAGGGCACAGCAGAAGCGGCAATTGGTCGTCAAATGTCGTATGCTCGTGAACATTTAGCTTTAGTGTTTCACAGGTTTTTAGCCAAGGAGGGTAATAAGCCAAAAATTGGTATTTATATAAATGGAGCTTCTCTCCCCATTTCTGACCCTTTTTTAAGTGATCATAAGTCTACGCAACCTTTAGATGAAGAAAGCTTCACTGTGGAAGGGCGAAAAGTCAAAGTAAAGCCTTTTATATTACCGCACTTTAGTAAGCTGTCTAATGCGGAGTTGCAGCAAGCCGGTGGCGGTGAGGGTTTCAGAAACTCTCAAGGTTTTTATATTTATAGGAATCGAAGGTTAATAATTTGGGGGACGTGGTTTAGATTGGCTCGTAAAGATGAGCTGAGCAAGTTGGCTAGGGTTAGGGTAGATATACCTAATTCATTAGATCACCTCTGGACTCTAGATATAAAGAAATCAGCGGCCCATCCTCCTGAAGCTGTAAGATTAAACTTAAAACGCACCATTGAGCGTATTCGTTCCGTCAGTGGGCGGACTATTACATTTCGTGGAAAAAAGGTTGATAACTCTGATTTGTCACTAGGATGGAACGAGATAATCGATCGAGGTGGAGTTAGATTTGAAATAAATCGTGAACACTCCTTAATTAAAGAATATATGAGTAATCTCCCTTCAAGTATGTTGTCGGAATTTAATCTTATTTTGAGCGTTGTTGAAAGCTCATTTCCGGCTGAAGCGCTGTACTCAAGAATGGCATCCGATGTGAAACCTGATTTTAATAGTGAGGCCGTGGCTGAGAAGCTGAGATCATTGGCGAGTTCATTGTTTACGAATATGCCCCAAGAATCGGTCGCACGAAGAAGCCTTCTAAACACACTTCATCTTCTCGAGCCATTTAACCTTCATCCCATTATTACAAAAAAGATAGTTGAGGAGTTTTCCATTTGAATGCTCATTCGAAAAACACTATATCGAACAATGCAAGGCGTCTCGAACTGGGCGTTATTACTACTTTAACTGTTGATGGTATTCCTACCGAGTCGGAAATACTAGATTTGGCAGGGATGTTGCGGAAAATACCTAATTACTCGGTAACCGATGAGGAATTTCAAGAAGTTATAAAGCGTCTCCATTTATCTTTAACTTTAGATATGGGGGTGGGTAATTGTGTATATGATGAACACAATCCTTGGTTGAGAGCGCGAAAAGCGGAAATCGAACCTTTTTATTGGAGCAGGTATCAAACCGACCTTTTGAAACAAGGCTGGGGTCCTAAGGTTGTGAATTCGCTAGACAAAGTGACAGACGAAATATTAGACCTGATGGGAGATCCGCTTGGTCGATCAGGTTGGCCGAGGCGAGGCTTGGTCATGGGAGATGTTCAGTCAGGGAAGACGTCAAATTATACTGGACTCATCTGCAAGGCAGCAGACTCAGGATATAAGTTAGTAATCTTACTTACTGGAACACTAGAAAGTCTGCGTCGACAAACTCAGGAGCGTCTTGATGCAGGATTTGTAGGATTGGATAGCTCAGGAGTTGTCAATAATCGTAAACGACATCGAAAAGAAATCGGTGTCGGCTTGATCGACGCTACCAGGTCTGCTGGAGTTTTCACCTCAACCGTGGGTGATTTTAAAGCTGACACAGTAAATCAGTTAGGGTTCAAACTAAAAGACTATAAAGAGCCAGTTCTACTAGTAGTTAAGAAAAATAAACGAATACTTGAGAATCTCGCTACATGGCTAATAAACTTTAACGCGGGTTCTGCTGATAGTATAGATATACCGCTTCTACTGATAGATGACGAGGCAGACAATGCCTCGATTAATACAAACCCCAAAAAAGCTACTGCGATCAACGCGGGGATTAGGGGGCTTCTTAAAGTTTTTCCTCGATCAAGTTATGTTGGATTCACCGCTACCCCCTTTGCAAACGTGTTCATAAATCCTGACACTACCAGTGACATGGAAGGTGATGATCTGTTTCCACGGGACTTTATCTATGCTCTTGATGCTCCTACAAACTATGTGGGGGCGCGAAGGATTTTCGGTGAAGGTGCATCTTTAAATTGTCTTGAAGAGATAAATGATGCTGAAGAGTTTTTTCCAAAAGGACAGAAGTCCGATAGTTTTATATCGGGATTGCCTAGTTCTATGCTTGATGCTCTTCGATGTTTTATAATTGTCAATGCTATAATGGATCTTCGATCTCGGATGCCGAAGCACCGATCCATGCTTGTCAATGTCAGTCATTTTACATTAATTCAAAATCAAATTAGAGATGCATTGGACCACGAACTGCGAGTGATCCAGGGAGATATTCAAAATTATGCTTCTCTTTCGATCGCGGATGCGATGCGGAATAACTCAATTCGCGAGTTATTTAATACCTTTGAAAAATTCTATTCGAACTTGGGCATTGAATGGTCGGAGTTGCAGTACGCGCTTGCGGCCGCTGCTCTTCCAATACAAATTTCTGCAGTAAACCAAAAAAGTGGACCTGCTGGCTTGGATTATGCGGCTTATAAGGAATACGGGCTTCGCGTCGTTGCTGTTGGGGGAAACAGCCTTGCCCGTGGGTTAACTTTAGAAGGTTTGTGTGTGAGTTACTTCTATCGCGGAACGCAAATGTATGATGCTTTGCTTCAAATGGGGCGTTGGTTTGGTTATCGCGTCGGATATGAAGATCTTTGTAAAATCTGGATGTCGAATGAAACCGCAGATTGGTATTCACATATTTCAGATGCTACTGACGAGCTCCGGGACGAAGTAAGGCGTATGCAAGTCTCTCGGCTTAAGCCAATAGACTTCGGTTTGCGTGTAAGATCGCATCCAGAATCGCTAATGATCACTGCTAGAAATAAAATGCGTGATTCTGATGAAATTGTCGAAACCATTTCGATAACGCAAGAAAGTCTTGAGTCAGCAAGATTGTTGAAAGACGCACATGTACTATTGGATAATTATAAATCATCGCAGGATCTGCTTCGTAACCTATTGGCTACTGATATACCACGCAATAACGCTTATGATTTCCCGGTTTGGAATAAAGTCCCTAAACACTTTATTGTCGGATTTCTCAGGCGATTTGTGAGTCACCCCTTAAGTATAAAACTACAAACCTCTAGTTTGGCAGACTTTATAGAACGCTCATCTGATTCGAAACTCGCCTATTGGGATGTTGGCGTCCCAGGAGGAAAAGGATCGTCTTTGATGATCGCGAGTGGGTTAGAGTTGAAACAACGTCAGCGCACGGTCTTGCTAGACGAAGATACTCGGTCACTATTAGTAAACGGTAGGAAAATGCGCGTTGGTTCGTCATCGGATGAGACGATTGGCTTAACAAAAAATGAAATAAAAAATGCTGAAAGTAAGTTTTGGGCAAATGCCGCAAATGAAAGTAAAAAAACTGTACCTGGCAAAGCATATACAGAAATACGACCGGCCCCCCTCCTTTTAATACACTTCATTGAACCATCGATTTCGGGAGGAAAATATATATTACCTCCGGAGTGTGAGGCATTGGTAGCAATAGGTTTAAGTTTTCCGGCTCTTAGTGGAGCTACGCACCGTATTTCTTATCGTATTAACTTGGTTGAGCTTAGGAACATATTGTCCGGACAGACATCAGGCTCCGACGAAACTGATGAGGACGATGAAGATGTCGATTAAGATTGATTCTCTGTGGGATTCTATAAAGTCAGATAAAACGGGTGTTGGGTTTAGGCGATTCGATACTACACATGTATTGGATTTTTATGTCGGCATTGATAGTGATGGGCGTAGAGCTCTCTTGTTGATTTGCCCGTCGGAGCCAGCAGTACAAAGTGATATGAGAGCTGTGTTAGTAAAGTCTTCTGAGCGGGAAGATGGCCGATGGTCATTATTTTTAGTTCTTGGCGACGTTAGGCTATTAGACATGTTTTCTCTGTTTTGTGAAGACCTCATAGAGTCTTCAAGGTCCAATTTAAATTTACTCGATTCATTTGTGTTTGTAATTAGCCGCTTGGCAAGCTGGAGACAGCTATTTGAGTTAGGGGATTTGGGACTGCTCTCGGAGAACCAAATTCGCGGGTTGTGTGGAGAGTTGTTATATTTACGAACATTGATTGAATCAATTGGGGAGTTAGCTGCGGTAAGCGCGTGGGTCGGACCGTGTCGAGCTGATCAGGACTTCCAGACCGAGAGTCATGCTTGGGAGATTAAGACCATAAGGCCGGGTTTTGACATTATAAAAATATCCTCAGAAACACAGCTGGATACTAAACTTCGTTCGGTCGACTTGGTTGTGATAGAACTTGGAAATTGCGCTGTTGATTCGCAAGGTGCCTTTACCTTGAATTCTATGGTTGGGGAAATTCAGAGTTTATTGAAAGCTAATTATGCAGCAAGATTGCTGTTTGATAATTTGCTTTTTAGGGCCGGTTATATTTTTAGGTCTGAATATGACGCGTTGAATTTGGTCGTTCGTAACGTAGCTGTTTTTGGTGTACGCGTAGGGTTTCCTTGTATTACTCCTCATTGTTTGCCGGTTGGGGTCAGCAGGGTCAAGTATGAACTGAACTTGGCAGAATGTGAGACTTTTAAAATTTCTTGATTACTGGTGAGGGGATATAATGGAACTGATCGATTATCACCGAGATTTGATTGAGACGGTTCGCGCGAGAGCTGAGTCTTCTAGGGACTTTGTCAGGGCCAGCTTTGTTGAAGAATGTGGGGAAATGCTGACAGGCGCGGAAGAATTACTCGGTTTTGAAGTATGTCGCTTTGAAGGCCTAGCTAAAAGAAGGAAGCTTCTTGTAGATGGATATTCCTTCGATGACGCGGATAACTCGCTATCTTTAATGGTTTGCGAGTTTTTCAATGAGGACGAGATCTCAACATTTAATACGTCAGATGTTCAGAAGACATTTGGTATGCTTCGAGCCTTTTTGGAAGAGTCCCTTGACGGCACGTTGACAGATGGTAGTGTGGATGAAAGCCAACCTGGTTATGGCCTTGCCAGCGACTTGATGGATTGGCATTCGAAAATATCTAAGTATCGATTTTATCTAATTAGTGATGGCTTGTTAAAAACCAGAACTAAAGATTGGTTAGAGCAAGATATCAATGGCACCGCCGTAGAGTTACACATCTGGGATGTGGGTCGTTTCCATTCCGCTTATGTCTCTGCGACCGGGCGTGATGAGTTAACTGTTGATTTTTCAGAAGTGGAGGGAAGGGGATTACCTTGCCTCGCAGCAGCGCATTCTGAGGGCGAATACAAAGCTTATCTTTGTATGATACCAGGCGATTCTTTAGCTGATATTTATGAAAAGTATGGTAGCAGGCTTTTAGAGGGCAACGTTCGGACGTTTCTCAGTGCTAAAGGTAAAGTTAACTCCGCCATTCAAAACACTATTCGCACTCAACCAGAAATGTTTTTCGCTTTTAATAATGGTATAGCTGCAACGGCCGAAAACATTGTTTTGTGTTCAGATAGTGGAAGCTTGCGTATACAGAGTGCTACGAATTTACAGATCGTAAACGGCGGTCAAACCACTGCATCTCTAGCACTTGCGAAGCGGGGTGGTAGCGGCAAAAAAGATGTGGCTGATCTATCGAAAGTAATGGTTCAGATGAAGTTGTCTGTTCTGCCGCCGGAAAGAGCGGGCACATTGACTCCCGAGATCGCTCGATTTGCCAACAGCCAAAATAAAGTTAGTGATGCAGACTTCTTTTCAAATCATCCTTTTCACGTTCGACTGGAAGATTTTTCACGTCGGTTATTCACATCCCCCGTCGGTGGTGCACAACACGGTACTCATTGGTTTTACGAGCGTGCTCGAGGACAGTATGTTAATGAGCAGGCTAAACTTTCATCTTCTCAGAAGACTCAGTTTCAATTGCAAAATCCGAGGAGTCAGTTATTTACCAAAACTGATGTCGCTAAATATGAAAATACATGGAAGGAGCAGCCCCACAAAGTGAGCATGGGTGCGCAGAAAAATTTCATGTTCTTTGCTGACGCTATTTCAAAATCTTGGGCCGCAGATGGAAGAAATTACACTGAGGACTATTTTCGTTCTCTTGTAGCTTTGGCTATCATTTTTCGTAGCACTGAGTCAATTGTAACTCAGCAAGAGTGGTATCAAGGGGGGTATCGTGCCAACATCGTAACTTACTCGATAGCGAAACTACACAATCTAATCGCCGAAGAGCAACTTGGTAAACAATTGAATTTGCGTAGCATTTGGGATCGGCAGTGTATTGATGAGCTGCTGTCGGACCAGATAGCGATCATTGCAAAGTATGTTTTCAAAGTGCTGACAGATCCTGATCGGCCTAAAGATAACGTCACTGAGTGGGCGAAAATGCAGGCTTGTTGGGAGCAGGTTCGGGATTGTACAGTAACGTTAAGTACTGGTTTTATCCAAACGTTACAAGATTTAAAAGGTGTTCATGAAGCATCCGAGAGTTCCAAGGTTACTCAGAAACTGGATGATGGTATAGAAATTCAGATGTTGGTAGTTGATGTGCCGGGCATTGAATGGAGTAGAATGCTTAACTGGGGTGTAAAAAAAGATAAGCTGAGCCCTAAGCAAATCAGCTTGTTGCGTGGCGCTACATTAATTCCTAAAAAATTACCTACCGAAAAGCAGTGTATCGAAATTTGGAAGGTTAGGAACAAGTTAATCGAGTTTGGATATTTAGCACTGTAACGCGCATATTTTGGTGCGATTATAGTTTCCTAAAACAAAGCTCTCCGGTTTTAAGTGTCGTAGAGTTGAAGTGAAAGGTATTTTTAAAAATAAAAAGCCCTGTATCCAGGGCTTTTTATTTCGACTCTGAATCAATCCCAGCTAAGCGCACCACCGGTTTGGTACTCAATAACCCGCGTCTCAAAGAAATTCTTCTCTTTCTTCAAGTCCATAATCTCGCTCATCCAAGGGAACGGGTTAGTCGTCCCTGGATACTCTTCTTTAAGACCGATCTGCGACAAACGACGGTTAGCGATGAACTTCAGGTAGTCCTCCATCATCGCCGCGTTCATGCCCAACACGCCGCGAGGCATGGTGTCGCGAGCGTATTCGATCTCCAGCTGAGTGCCCTGCAGAATCATCTGCGAAGCCTCTTCCTTCATCTCGGCATCCCACAAGTGCGGGTTTTCGATTTTGATCTGATTGATCACGTCGATGCCGAAGTTCAGGTGCATGGATTCGTCGCGCAGGATGTACTGGAACTGCTCGGCGACGCCGGTCATTTTGTTGCGGCGGCCCATGGAGAGGATCTGGGTGAAGCCGCAATAGAAGAAGATGCCTTCCAGAACGCAGTAGTAGGCGATCAGGTTGCGCAGCAGTTCTTTGTCGGTTTCGACGGTGCCGGTTTCGAACTTCGGATCGGAGATCGAACGGGTGTACTTGAGGCCCCAGGTGGCTTTTTTCGCGACCGATGGGATCTCGTGGTACATGTTGAAGATCTCGCCTTCATCCATGGCCAACGATTCGATGCAGTACTGGTAGGCGTGGGTGTGGATCGCCTCTTCGAAAGCCTGGCGCAGGATGTACTGGCGGCATTCCGGGTTGGTGATCAGGCGGTACACGGCCAGGACCAGGTTGTTGGCAACCAGGGAGTCGGCGGTGGAGAAGAAGCCGAGGTTGCGCATTACGATGCGGCGCTCGTCGTCGGTCAGGCCTTCCGGGTCTTTCCAGAGGGCGATGTCGGCGGTCATGTTGACTTCTTGCGGCATCCAGTGGTTTGCGCAGCCGTCCAGGTATTTCTGCCAGGCCCAGTCGTACTTGAACGGTACGAGTTGGTTGAGGTCGGCGCGGCAGTTGATCATGCGCTTTTCGTCGACAGCGACGCGGGCGGAGGCGCCTTCGAGTTCGGCGAGGCCTTCGGCGATGTCGAGGTTGTCCAGGGCTGCTTTGGCACGGGCGATGGCGGCAGAGTCGTTCGCGGTAACGGCGCGAGCTTCTTGAGCGGCGACACCACCAGCGGTGTCGAGTCGGTCCATGTTGGCTTCAGTCGCGTGGCCGGCGTTGGCGCCTTTTACCACGGTCTCGCCGCTGTCTTCTTTGTCGAATTCGTCCCAGCTCAGCATGACGTGTCGTCTCCTGCGTGAGGGCCAGATGCCCGTGTGAAAACTGATTGGTTATTTTTCACACGGCCGTACTGGCCGCGTTGGATAGCGTTTTTTGCAGCGGTACACGCAGGCAAATAAACATAAATTTTTACGGGGTTCCGAGAGCCTCTGAGGGGCGCAGAAATCGGTGAGGACGTCGGCGTGGGCTTCAGACTGGCTGTTATCCCTGTAAGGGAATATTGCAGGCCCGTTTAAGCCGGCATTATAGGGAAATTTTTGCGGCCGTGGTGGGGCGAATCCGCGCATGGAGCGGTCGAGAAGGCGGGTTTTTCGGTCGGAGCGAGGGTTTACAGGGCTTTGGCTGGAGATCGCGGGTTAAGATTTTTTTTCATAAATTTTGATGCGCTACTTTTTTGTTCAAAAAATAGGCAAAAAAACCGGTTTTTCACTACATGTTGTGTTTTGAATCGGTTTTCGGTGGTTCAAGACACAACTAAGCCCGACCGAAGCCGGGCTGTAAAGTCACGCTCGATGATCAGCTCAGGCGTGCCGCACCGACGTGATCGGCGCCATCGGCAGCGAGTTTGGCCGCACCGGTGTGATCGAAGCCGTCAGCAGCGACTTTGGCGGCGCCGGTGTGATCAAAGCCATCCGAAGCCAGTTTGGCTGCACCGACGTGATCAGCACCATCGGCGGCAAAGGAAGCCGTACCGGTACGGTCGTAGCCGTCAGAAGCGACAGTGCGGTCGAAACCGTCAGCAGCGAAGGTGTTGGCGGCCAGAACAGAAAGGGTCAGGGCGAGGATCAGTTTGGTTTTCATGGTAGTGCTCCAGGTTCGTTGGCGTTTTGTGCCTTGGGTATGGAGTGAATGCTACGCCAACTAATTAGATTAAAAAGCGCAAATAAACGCTTAAAATAATCGTATTGATCGATATATGCGGTTCGGCGCTGCATCAGCCTTGAAAGGGCGGGGCGGATGGGTCGAACCGTTAAGAGGCGGGCGGGTGATCAGCCGTTAGTGCAGCCGTTGCCCATGATGCTGTAGCGCAGGATGTGGCGTTGACCTTGGGAGTCGTCGTATTCCATTTTCACCGGAACAACTTCGCACACATTAGGAACTTCACTCATGGAGATAACTTTGGCGATGTCCAAGTGAGTCGAGTAAGTGTATTCCTCGATGGCGGGTTTCTGCTGTGCGACATCAGTCGGGACCTCGTCTGCCATGGCGGTTGCGCACAGGCTGCTGAGGGCCAGAACTAATAAAGCTTTCATTTCAGATTTACCTTTTAGAGGTCGAATGGGGTCACGCAACCTTTTTGGGGTTGCGTGTGGAGCTTGATTAAAGAGTCTTGGATTAACGGCCTTCGTGGGGGCTGCAACTTGGTTAATCACGTTGCCTTGTTGGCGGGCTGATTTTAGGCGTGGGGGGTGCATTCATATAGGTGGGGTTTTGATAAACACCTTTGACAGATTTCGTAACAATCACCGATTAAGGTGGTAGAAACCGAACAATTGGCGATCTCGGTGATGTGGTTTTCAGGTGGGCCGCGTTATCGTTCTTCGCGGGCAAGCCTCGCTCCCACAGGGGTTTGGTGTGCTTTTAGCGGCGCATTCCAGGCTTATCACGGTAATTTGTAGGGGCTTGTTACTACCATCGTCGAATGGTTCTATAGGCCCGGCCCGGCTACAACTGGGGCCATACAAAAACAACTATTCCACCGAGGTAAGAAAGATGAGTGCGGCTTCTCTGTATCCCGTTCGTCCCGAGGTTCTGGCCAATA
>NZ_JBXAJV010000026.1:0-92419 GCF_058797635.1 Pseudomonas sp. GW823-FHT02C02
CCCCCCCCCCCCCCCCCCCCCCCCCCCCCCCCCCCCCCCCCCCCCCCCCCCCCCCCCCCCCCCCCGCTCCTACAAGGAATCGGGCAAGGCATCCAGGTAGTTTGGCCTGCAAGACCCTGCGGTCTTTGGGAGCTCCACCATGTTGAACACCCTTCTTCCAATCCTGTTGTTCGCTGCCCTGGGCCTTGCCGTCCTCGGCGCGTTGCGGCGGGTGGCTATGTGGCGCCGGGGCCGTGCCTCCAAGGTCGACCTGATCGGCGGCCTGTTCGCCATGCCCAAGCGCTACATGGTCGATTTGCACCACGTCGTGGCGCGGGACAAATACATCGCCAACACCCACGTGGCCACGGCCGGTGGTGCGGTGGCGTCCATCGTGCTGGCGATTCTGGTGCACGGTTTCGGCCTGCATAACCGCATCCTCGGTTACGCGCTGCTGTTGATGACGGTGGTGATGTTCGTCGGTGCGATCTTTGTCTACCTGCGTCGTCGCAACCCACCGGCGCGCCTGTCCAAGGGGCCGTGGATGCGCCTGCCGAAAAGCCTGTTGGCGTTCTCGGCGAGCTTCTTCCTGTTGACCCTGCCGGTGGCCGGCATCCTCCCGGAAAACTTCGGCGGTTGGGTGGTGGCAGCGATCCTCGGCCTCGGTGTTTTGTGGGGTGTGAGTGAACTGTTCTTCGGCATGACCTGGGGCGGGCCGATGAAGCACGCCTTTGCCGGGGCCCTGCACCTGGCTTGGCACCGTCGCGCCGAACGCTTTGGCGGCGGTCGTTCCACCGGTTTGAAACCGCTGGACCTGAACGACCCGAGCGCACCGTTGGGCGTGGAAAAACCCAAGGATTTCACCTGGAACCAACTGCTCGGCTTCGACGCCTGCGTGCAGTGCGGTAAATGCGAAGCTGCGTGCCCCGCATTCGCCGCCGGCCAGCCGCTGAACCCGAAAAAACTGATTCAGGACATGGTCGTCGGCCTGGCCGGTGGCACCGACGCCAAGTTCGCTGGCAGCCCGTATCCGGGCAAGGCCATCGGCGAGCACGCCGGCAACCCGCATCAACCGATCGTCAACGGTTTGGTGGACGCCGAGACCCTGTGGTCCTGCACCACGTGCCGGGCTTGTGTCGAGGAATGCCCGATGATGATCGAGCACGTCGACGCCATCGTCGATATGCGCCGCCATCTGACCCTGGAAAAAGGCGCCACTCCGAACAAGGGCGCCGAAGTCCTGGAAAACCTGATTGCCACCGATAACCCGGGCGGTTTCGCGCCGGGCGGGCGGATGAACTGGGCGGCGGATTTGAACCTCAACCTGATGAGCGAGAAGAAGTCCGTCGACGTGCTGTTCTGGGTTGGCGACGGCGCCTTCGACATGCGCAACCAGCGCACCCTGCGCGCCTTCGTCAAGGTATTGAAAGCGGCCAAGGTCGACTTCGCAGTGCTGGGGCTCGAAGAGCGCGACAGCGGTGACGTGGCCCGGCGTCTGGGCGACGAAGCGACGTTCCAGTTGTTGGCCAAACGCAACATCCAGACCCTGGCCAAGTACAGCTTCAACCGTATCGTCACCTGCGATCCACACAGCTTCCACGTGCTGAAAAACGAGTACGGCGCCTTCGACGGCAACTACCTGGTGCAGCACCACAGCACCTACATGGCCGAAATCATCGGCGCTGGCGCCTTGAACCTTGGCCAGCACAAAGGCAGCAGCGTGACGTATCACGACCCGTGCTACCTCGGCCGCTACAACGGCGAATACGAGGCGCCGCGTGAAGTGCTGCGCGCCCTCGGCATTGAAGTCAAAGAGATGCAACGCTCCGGTTTCCGCTCGCGCTGCTGCGGCGGCGGTGGCGGGGCGCCGATCACCGACATTCCGGGCAAGCAACGGATCCCTGACATGCGCATGGACGACATCCGCGAAACCGGCGCCGAACTGGTGGCCGTGGGTTGCCCGCAATGCACCGCGATGCTCGAAGGCGTGGTCGAACCGCGTCCGCTGATCAAGGACATCGCCGAATTGGTGGCGGACGCGTTGCTCGAAGACGCGGCGCCGAGCAAGCCGACCAAACCGGCCCAACGTGAACCTGCGGAGGCCCACTGATGAGCGACATTATCCGCCGCGACCCCCGCGCCGAATGGATTGCCCGTAACCGCCTGCACCCGCTGCACGCGGCCATGCAACCGGCGCAACACAGCTGGATGGGCCCTAACGGCGTCATCCGCAAGAACCTGCACGGCATCGGTTTTATCGGTCCCAACGGCATCAAGCGCATTGACCGCAGCGGCGCTCAGCAGGGCGGCGCGACCAAACGCTCGGCGGCCGTGGAAGTGCAATTGCCACTGCATCAAGTGCCTGCACCTGCGTTTTACATCAGCGTGGTGCCGGACATGGTCGGCGGCCGCTTGAGCAGCCACGACCGCGACTTGCTCGGTCTGGCGCATCAACTGGCCGGCAAGGAAGGCGCGGTGTTGGCCGTGGTTTTCGGCGAACACAAAGAAAACGCCTTCACTACCGCAGGCGTCGATCGCTTGCTGGTATTGGACGGCGATGAATTCAGCGGTTATGCACCGGAGCAACGGGTCCAGGGCCTGCGGGCTGTGGATAACCAGTTCAGTCCGCGTCACTGGCTGCTGCCGGACAGCCGCAGCGGTGGCGGTGAACTCGGTCGGCGCTTTGCCGCCGCACTGGGCGAACGCCCGGCCACGCGGGTCTGGCAGGTCAAGGATCAGGAATGCATCGGCCGCGCCGGTGCCGGTTTACAGGACCTTGCGCGTCCGGTCGCACGCTTGATTCTGGCCGCTGTCGAGTGCGCAGAACCGGTCAGCGAAACCCGTCACGAAGCGTTGCCCGTGGAGTTATCCACAGCCGTCGCACGCAGCTTGTCGCGCATTGAAGATTTGGGCGCGGTGGCGGTGGATCCGGCGGCGATTCCGATGGCCGAAGCCGAATTCATCTTCTCCGGCGGCAACGGAGTCAAGGACTGGGGACTTTTCCACAGGACCGCTGAAGCCCTTGGCGCCACCGAAGGCGCGTCGCGGGTGGCGGTGGACGATGGCTTCATGGCGCGCGATCGCCAAGTCGGCGCGTCCGGTACCTGGGTCACCGCGCGGGTTTACGTGGCGGTGGGGATTTCCGGGGCGATCCAGCACCTGCAAGGCATTGGTGCCTGCGACAAGGTGGTGGCAATCAACCTCGACCCTGGCTGCGACATGATCAAACGAGCCGACCTGTCGGTGATCGGTGAGAGCGCCGAAATTCTTCAAGCCTTGATCGCGGCGGTAGAGGCTTACCGCAACGAAGCAAAGCGCGATGCGGCTTAAGGAAAGGAAAGGGTTATGAGCACGAAAATCATCAGCCTGGTGTCCATCGGCGCCCACCCGACCTCCGGCCGGCCACGTCGCGCGGAGCAGGATGCGCGGGCGGTGGAACTGGGTCTGCAACTGGCTGGGGATAACTTGCACGTGCTGCATGCCGGCGATGTCGCAGAGCCGGCGTTGCGCGCTTATCTAGGCATGGGCCTGGAACAACTGCATGTGCTCGAACAACCGCAAGGCGCCGATGCACTGCCGGCATTGACTGCGTACCTGCGCGACGCCGGGGCGCAAGTGGTGCTGACCGGCAGTCAGGCGGAAACCGGCGAAGGCTCGGGCATGCTCCCGTTCCTGCTGGCGGAAAGCCTCGGCTGGCCGCTGGTGGTGGGGCTGGCTCAAGTGGAATCCATCGACGGTAATTCAGCGCTGGTGCTGCAAGCCTTGCCTCGCGGTCAACGCCGTCGGTTGAAAGTGCGGCTGCCGTTTCTCGCAACTGTGGATAACGCTGCACCGAAACCTCGGCAGAGCGCCTACGGCCCGGCCCGACGCGGGGTGTTGCAGGCCGATGAAGTCGAAGTGATCGATGATGAATTGTTGGCCGTCGCCACGCTGCAACCGGCCAAGCCACGTCCAAAACGTCTGAAGGTGATCAAGGCCAAGAGCGGCGCGGACCGGATGAAAGCTGCGACGGCCAAGGCCAGTGGCGGCGGTGGGCAAGTGCTCAAAGGCGTGACCGCGCAGGCCGGGGCTGAGGCGATTCTCAAGTTGCTGATCGAAGAAGGCGTCGTCCGCTAACCGAAAATCAGCACAGAACCCATGTGGGAGCGAGCCTGCTCGCGAAAGCGGTGGGTCATTCAACATCCTTGCGACTGATCAACCGCTTTCGCGAGCAGGCTCACTCCCACAGGGTGTCCGTGTCACCGACATTTATGGGGAAACAATGGCAGTAGAATTTCGTTCGGCAGTGCGCGCCGATGCGCGTGAGATTGCGCGTCTGTTTCAAATCACATCGGAGGGGGCTGCCGATTACATTTGGAGCCAACTCGCCCAGCCCGGTCAGGATCTGCTGGACGTCGGCGCCATTCGTTACGCCCGCGACGACGTGGATTTCTCCTGGCAGAACTGCCTTATCGCAGAGTCGGAGGGCCGGGTCATCGGCATGCTGCACAGTTACGTGATGCGTCACGATCCGCTGGCAGAGCCGACGACCGATCCGGTCCTGGCGCCCTACGCGAAGATGGAAATCCCCGACACCCTGTACATATCCAGCCTGGCGTTGCATGAAGGCTGGCGCAACCTGGGCCTGGGCAAGCAATTCCTTGCCTACGCCTACGACCGTGCCAACCGGCTCGGGCTCAACGGCTTGAGCCTGATCGACTACGCCGCCAACACTGGCGCGCGTCGGTTCTATGAGCGTCATGGCTTCCGCATCGTCGACACCTGCCAGATCACGCCCCATCCGATGATTCGGGTCACGGGGGAGGCCTACCTGATGTATCGGCCATGAACATTAACCCGATGTTGCGCCAGATTCAGGTTGGCGTTTCCATCCCATACAGAAAACCCATGGTTACCCACAATCCCTGTTAGCGCTTCTGTGGATAACATGTTCGCCCTTCGCTACACACCATACAAAACAAGCCCTGCAAACCTTCGTACAAAAAACAACCAGGCTAACTTGCGGTTTTTACAGGCTTTTTCCAGAGGATAAGTTTGTCCGCTAGCCAATACTTGCCCCCAATCTCTGTTAGCGCATCTGTGGATAAGATGTTCGCTGTCCGCTACAGGCCTTATAAAACGGGCTTGTCAGGTGGCTGGTTAAAAAACGACCAAGTCAGCGGTTTTGCGCGACTAATCACCCGCAAAGCCCGATATATTGCGGTTTTCAGAGGTTTTCCACAGATCGGCGGAAGTTGCCCCCAAAGTCTGTTGGCGCTTCTGTGGATAAGGTGTTCGCCATCCGCTGCAAGCCACGTATAACGTGCCCTGCAAGCTTTAGATCAAAAAACAACCAATCGCTGTGGAAAACCGGCCTTCTGGATAAGTCACGGTTTTTCTTCGGTTTCTGTGGAGAAAGATTCCCGCCTATCCACACTTGTCCCCATTAGCTGTGGGTGGAGGTGTGGATAACTTGTTCGCCAAACCCTGAAAGCCACGTCCCGCATAGGCTTGAATGGAATAGATCAGATTTCATACAGTTCTAAGCCGCTGGCTTGACTTCGATCGGTCGCCTGTCTTCACTCACAGGTCACAAGGACCGCCGTCATTTATCCACATCTGGTTCAGGGAGAACGCGTGATGGATAGCCAGCCCGCCCCCATTTTCTTCGCAACGTGCGTGCCCCTCCCGGCGGTCTTGTTGCGCAAACGCATTCACCGCCGCGCCGCCAATCAGCGCGCTCGCCTATAGCGCCCGACCTTTCGTAGTGACACCCGCGTGCTGCCGTTGAGTTCACTCAGTGGCCAAGTACTCGTTCGCCCATCGATTGCAGGCAACCGCAGAGTTGCCCTATCTGCCTGATAGAGGAAAGTCCCATGACACGGATCGCAACGCCCATCAGCGACATCAAGGAACATTACGACGTGATCGTCATCGGCTCGGGTTACGGCGGCGGGATCGCGGCGTCGCGCCTGTCCCGCGCCGGCAAGCGGGTCTGCCTGCTGGAACGGGGCCGGGAGATACAACCCGGCGAATACCCGAACACGATGCTGGCAGCCACCGAGGAATTGCAGGTGCACGACCCGGACGGCCACATCGGTTCGCGCACCGGGTTGTTCGATCTGCACGTCAACGCCCAGCAGAACGTGGTGGTCGGTTGCGGCCTGGGCGGTACGTCGCTGATCAACGCCAACGTCGCCCTCGAACCGGAGCCCGGTGTGTTCGACGATCCGCGCTGGCCATTGGCGGTGCGCGAACATCGCGACACCTTGCTCAAGGACGGTTACGCCCGGGCGCGGGAAATGCTCAAGCCCAATCCGTATCCCAGCACTTCACCGGTGTTGCCGAAACTCGAAGCCAACAAGAAGTCGGCGGACTACCTCAAGCAAGGCGCGCATTTTTACCGGCCGCCGATCAACGTGACCTTCGACAAACTGCCGAACAACCTCAACCATGTCGGTGTTGAACAACTGCCTTGCAACCATTGCGGCGACTGCGTCTCGGGCTGTAACAACAAGGCCAAGAACACCACGCTGATGAATTATCTGCCGGACGCCTGGAACCATGGCGCGGAGATTTTCTGCCAGGCGCAAGTGCGGCATCTGGAGCGCGACGGCGATGGCTGGATCGTGCACTTCCAGTACCTGGACAGCGGCCGCGAGAAGTTCTCGGCGCCGACGCTGTTCGTCAAAGCCGACATCGTCGTTGTGTCTGCCGGCACCCTCGGCTCCACCGAAATCCTCCTGCGCTCCCGGGACAAAGGCCTGTCGATGTCCGGCCAGCTCGGCGAGAACATGAGCGGCAACGGCGACATCCTCGGCTTCGGTCACAATTGCGCACAACCGATCAATGGCATCGGTTTCGGCGCGCATCCGGCGAAGGAATTGCAGCCGGTCGGCCCGTGCATCACCTCGGTCATCGACATGCGCACCGAAGGCGACTGGCGTAGCCGCATGGTCATCGAAGAAGGATCGATCCCCGGTGCCCTCGGTCGGCCGATGGTGCCGAGCATGGCCGGGTTCGCCGAGCTGATCGGTCAGCCCACCGACGACAGTTTTACCGGCAAGTTGAAGTACAAGGAACGCGAAGCCGAAAGCTTCCTCCGTGGCCCGTATTACGGCGCGCTGCACAACATGCAGACGTACCTGATCATGAGCCACGACGACGGCAAGGGCCGGATGGTGCTGGACAGCAAGGATCAGCTGCGCATCGATTGGCCGGGCGTTGGCGAGCAGGAAAACGTCAAGATCGGCAATGAACGGCTGCACCTGAGCACCAAGGCACTGGGCGGCATCTGGGTCGAGAACCCGATCTGGACCAAATTGCTCAAACACAGCATCGTCTCGGTACACCCCCTGGGCGGTTGCGTCATGGGCGAGGACGCGGGGCAGGGCGTGGTCAACCACAAGGGCCAGGTGTTCAGCGGCGCCAGCGGGACTGACGTGTATGCCGGTTTGTACGTGACCGACGGCGCGGTAATTCCGACGTCCCTGGCGGTCAATCCGTTGCTGACAATTTCCGCGGTGAGCGAGCGCAACATGGGCCTGCTGGCTGCCGATCGCGGCTGGCAGATCGACTACACGCTGCCTTCGGCCCCACGCAAACAAGTGGCGCCGCCAACGCTCGGCGTGCAATTCACCGAAACCATGAAAGGCTACTTTTCCCGGGCCTTCACCGCAGCCCAAAGTACTGACCTGAAGGTCTACGAAGCGGCGGCCAAACGCGGCGAGGCAGATAACTCGCCCATCGATTTCACCCTGACCATCACCGCCAACGACCTCAATCGCATGATCAAGGAGCCGGAGCACGCCGCGACGCTGGTCGGTACGGTCAACGCCCCGAGCCTGTCGCCGCAGCCGCTGACCGCCAGCAACGGCGTGTTCAACCTGTTCGAGCAGTATCAGCAGCAGGTCGGCGTGCGCCACATGAAGTACGACATGAAACTGACCGCCGAGGACGGCAGCGACTTTTACTGCAGCGCCTTCAAAACCGTGCCCGAGGACAACGGCGTGCTGAACATCTGGCACGACACCAGCACCCTCTACGTGACGCTGTATCGCGGGCCGGACAAGACCGGCGAGGTGATCGGCAGCGGGGTGATGCACATCCATCCGACCGACTTTGCCAAGCAAATGACCACCATGAAGGTGCTCAACGCCCGCAACGAACGCGAACGCATCGAAGGCCTGGCGCGGTTCGGCAAGTTCTTCGCCGGGATTCTCTGGGAGAGCTATGGCGGCGTGTTCGCCGGCGACATTTACTTCAATCCCGACGCACCGCCACGGCTCAAACGCCCCCTGGATGCGCCGTCGCCAGTGGTGCATTTCTTCCAGACCGAAGACAACGTCGAATTGCGCCTGACCCGTTATCAGGGCGGCAGCAAAGGGCCGGTGATGCTGGTTCATGGGTTGGGAGTAGGCTCGAATATTTTCTCCACCGACACCATCCAGACCAACCTGCTGGAGTTCTTGTGCAAGCACGAGTACGACGTCTGGCTCCTGGATTTGCGGGTGAGCATCCTGCTGCCGGCGAGCAAGAAGGAATGGAACGGCGACCAGATCGCCCAGTACGACTTCAAGGCGGCCATCGCGCAGATCCGCCAGGCAACCGAGGCGGCGGACGTGCAGTGCGTGGTGCATTGCTACGGCGCGACGACCTTCTTCATGTCGTTGCTGGCCGGGCTGCAGGGCGTGCGCTCGGTGGTCTGCTCGCAGATCGCGGCGGATACGGTGGTCGCCACGGCAACCGGGCTCAAGGCCGGTTTGCACCTGCCGGGCATGCTCGACGCCATCGGCATCAAATCCCTCACGGCGTATGCCGACAACAAGGAGAACTTGTTCAACAAGCTCTACGACAAGGCGCTCAACGGCTACGCCCGGATTGAGGCCCAAGGCTACTGCACCAACCCGGTGTGCCATCGCATCACCTTCATGTACGCGTCGTTGTATCGCCACGACACCCTCAACGAAACCTTGCACGACAACCTGCACGAATTGTTTGGCGAGTCGAACATGCACACCTTCGAGCACCTGGCGCTGATCGTGCGCAAAGGCCATCTGGTGGACTTCAAGGGTGACGACGTCTACATGCCGCACTTCGACCGGCTGAGCATGCCGATCTGCTTTATCAGCGGCGCGGACAACCAGTGCTACCTGCCGGAAAGCACGCTCAAGACTTATGACCGCGTGTGCAAGGTCCATGGGCCGGAGCGTTACAGCCGGCATGTGGTGCCGGGGTACGGCCATATCGATTGCATGTTCGGCAAGGACGCGGTGGTCGATGTGTACCCGATCATCCTGCAACACCTCGAGAAAACCGCCCTCGGCTAATACCGCCGGTGGCTGGAGATTTGTCGCACAACCTGTGGGAGCGAGCCTGCTCGCGAAAGCGGCGGCACAGTCAACATTGACGTTGCCTGATACAACGCTTTCGCGAGCGGGCTCGCTCCCACAGTGGACGGTGTTCAGGATTAGAAGGAAATGGATGATATGGACAGTTACATCCGCTGGTTCCAACGCTTCATCTGGCTAGGCATCGTGATGAACATGGTCTTCGCGATCCCGGCGCTTTTCGCTCCGGCGCTGCTGACCTCGATGCTCGGCCTGCCACCGCAACTCTCCGATCCATGGCTTGAAAACGCCGGCATGCTGCTGGTGGGTATCAGCGTGTTCTACATGCCGTCGGGCTTCAATGCGCCGCGGTTTGTGGTGCATTCCTGGTTATGTGTGTTGTCGCGACTGATCGCCGTGGCGTTCTGGATCTACCTGATCAACACCAGCAGCCAGGCATCGGTGTTCGTGCCGATGCTGATGGGCGATCTGAGCATGCTCCTGATCCTCGGCATCCTGCTGTACCTGGGCAGCACGCCGGCCAATCGTCCGTTGGCGTTGCTCTGTGACGGCTGGCGGGAATGGCGTGCCGGCTGGGCGCTGCGCTGGCAGCGGCACAGTTTCAAGGTCGGCACGCTGATCGTGGTCCTGGTGCTGGGATTTATCGGTTACGAGACTTGGTACCAGATGCTGCGGGTGGTGCCAGCCGAGAAGTACGCCTCCGACGAAGACCACTACAAGTACGCCGCCATCGGCCTCGGCATCGAAGCACGCATCCCGTATTACCTGTTCGCCGTGCTGCCGCAGATGTGCCCCGAGAAACTGCCGAAACCCGGCGGCTATGAAGTCTTCGGTTTCCTCTTTGAGAACGGCAAGGACCTGCCCATCGGCATGGCCAAGCGGCAAATCGGCTACCCGACCGTGGAGCCGAACTGCGCCCTGTGTCACACCGGTTCCTACCGGGCCAATGCCAGCGACGTTGCCACCCCGGTGGCCACCGCCCCGGCCAATACCCTTCAACTGCAAGCCTTTCAGTGGTTCGCCTACGATTGCGCCAGCGATCCGACATTCACCACCGACGCGGTGATGACTGCGATCAACGGCAAGTTCCAACTCGGGTTTTTCGAGCGCTTGTACAACCGCTACCTGATCATTCCGATGGCCAAGAGCGCGCTGCTCAAACAGAAACAGGCCTACGCCTGGCAGAAGCTGCGCCCGCAACAGGGGCCGGGGCGCACCGACACCTTTAACCCGACGAAAATGGTGGTGTTCGGCTTCCCGGATGACTCGACCATCGGCACCGTCGACCTGCCGCAAGTGTGGAACCAGAAACCCCGGGAGTCGCTGTACCTGCACTGGGACGGCAACAACAACGACATCCACGAGCGCAACTACGCAGCGGCAATGGCCGTGGGTGCGACGCCGGAATCGGTGCTGCCGGAAAGCTTCAACCGCGTGACCAACTGGCTGCTCGGCACCAAGCCGCCCGTCTGGCCGTTCGCGCTGGACCAGGCCAAGGTCGCCCAGGGCAAACCGCTCTGGGATCAGAACTGCGCCGGCTGTCACGACTTCGGTCGCACCGACACCGGCCAGGTCACCACCCACATCGACGAACTGGGCACCGATCCCCATCGCCTGAACTCGTTCACCACGGGGTTGGTGGAGGCCTTCCACACCTTCAAGAAACCGCCATTCGACTTCAACGCCTATCGCAAGACCCAGAGCTACAGCAACACGCCGACCGATGGTGTCTGGCTGCGGGCGCCCTATCTGCATAACGGTTCGGTGCCCACGTTGTGGGATTTGCTGCAGACGCCGGAACAACGGCCTTCGGTGTTCTACACCGGCTCCGATGTGTACGACCAGGAAAAGGTCGGCTTCGTCACGAGCGGGGCGCAGGCCAAGGCCTCGGCGGACTTCAAATACGACACGCGCCTGGAGGGCAACCACAACAGCGGCCACCTGTACGGCACGCAACTGTCGGACATCGATAAACGGGCGCTCATCGAGTTCATGAAAACCCTGTGATCCCACTACGGATGGAGGAATGCCAACATGTCATTAGTTACTCATTGGGAACATGAATACGACAAGGTCAAAGTTCGCGTGCATGGGCTGTTCACGCGATTGGAAATGTCCTGGAAAAAGCTCATCAGCGAGCTTGAGCCCGAGGAGTTCCAGGCCATCGTCGCCCTGTTGCAGCGTGGCCACGATCAGGCGCAATACGTGCTCAAACACGGCGATCTGCCGGTCGATCAGCCAAGCGTGCCGTGGGAGTTGTCCCACGGTTTGTCGATCCTGCACATCGGCAACGCCACGCCTTTGCCGCAATCGGTCGACCAGTTGCAGACCCGGGTGCTCAAGGACGGCAGTCTGCTGGGCTGTCGCAAGTGGGAACTGCTGGATCTGTTGTGGAGCGAAGCGCTGCTCAAGTGGATCGAAAACCTGCGCCATCACGCGCCGTTCGCCACCAACCCGGCATTGATGAAGATGGACAGTGACGTGGTGCTGGCGATCGCCGGCGACTGGGGCACCGGTCCGTTCGACAGCCACGCCCCGGCGGTGGCGGTGGCCAACCAGATGCAACTGGCTCAGGCCGATTTCACTATTCACCTGGGGGATGTGTATTACGCCGGCACCCATTCCCAGGAAGACGTCGACATGGTCGGCTGGCCCATGGGCAAGCACGGCTCGTTCACCCTCAACTCCAATCACGAGATGTACAGCGGCGCCCACGGTTATTTCAAGGAACTGGCCAAGCGTTTTCCGGCGCAGCAAGGCACCAGTTATTTCGCGTTGTACAACGACGATTGGCTGGTGGTCGGGCTCGACACGGCCTATGCGTCAGACGCCATCAATCTGTACATGGACGGCACGCTGAACAAGGAGCAGATCGCCTGGATGAAAGAACTGCCCCAGCGCAAGAAGATCATGGTGCTCAGTCACCATCAGGGGTTCGATATTTCCGGGCACAACAAGACGGCGTTGTATCAGCCGGTCTGTGATGCGCTGGGGCGGGAGCCTGATTACTGGTATTGGGGGCATTTGCACAATGGCATTTGCTATGCGGCCCAGGGTGGACTGCATGCGCGTTGCGCCGGGCATGGGGCGATTCCGTATGGTAATGCCAGCGAGCTGGACGGGCATACGCGGGTGTTGTGGTCGGAAACCGAGAATGCGCGGGATGAGGCGTACCCGGATCGGGTGTTGAATGGGTATGTGAAGGTGCGGTTGGTGGGGGAGCACATCGAAGAGACGTTTATCGGGGAGGATGGCAGCGTGCGGTGGTCTTCAAGTTGATCGGGTGAATGTGAGGCCGCCATCGCGAGCAGGCTCGCTCCCACATTCGATCTTCAGCGCACCAAAGATCCCCTGTGGGAGCGAGCCTGCTCGCGATGCTTTTGCTGTTAGCCCTGAACCGGAACGCCCTTGAGGTAAGGCGCAGGCTCGGCCCCGAGGTTGCTCAACAGACGCTCGCTGTACCAGTCCACAAAGTTCACCACACCAAACTCATAGGTCTTGGAGTAAGGCCCTGGCTGGTACGCCGTGGAGTTGATCCCGCGCTGGTTCTCTTCGGCCAGGCGACGGTCCTGGTCGTTGGTGGCGTCCCAGACCTGGCGCATGCGCTCCACGTCGTAGTCCACGCCTTCAACCGCGTCCTTGTGGACGATCCACTTGGTGGTGACCATGGTTTCCTGAGCGCTGATCGGCCACACGGTGAAGACGATGATGTGATCGCCCATGCAGTGGTTCCACGAGTGCGGCAGGTGCAGGATGCGCATCGAGCCCAGGTCCGGGTTCTTGATGCGGCCCATGAGTTTGGCGCAGCCCTGTTTGCCGTCCAGGGTCATCGACACGGTGCCCTTGAGCAGCGGCATGCGCACGATGCGGTTACGCAGGCCGAAACTGGCGTGGGCGTAAGGGATCTTCTCGGCTTCCCAGGCAGCGGCGGAGGCCGCGACGTGGTCCTTGAAGGCCTGGTCGGCACGCGGGTCGGTGACGTCGTCCCATTCCAGCAGGGTTTTCAGCAGTTCCGGGTGCGACGCGTTGCAGTGGTAGCACTCGCGGTTGTTTTCCAGCACCAGCTTCCAGTTGGCCTTTTCCATCAAGGTGGTGGTAATCGCCACCTTGGTGTTTTCCATGTCATACGGTTCCATGTAATGGTTCAGCGTCGACAGGAAGTCATCAATGGCTGGCGGGTTTTCCGACAGGCTGATGAAGATGTAGCCGCCGGCGGTCTTCACGTTCACCGGTTTGAGGCCGTACTGCTTCATGTCGAAGTCGGCGCCCATTTCGGTGCCGGCGAACAGCAGGCGACCGTCCAGTTCGTAAGTCCACTGGTGGTAATGGCAGACCAGTTTGGCAACCTTGCCCTTTTCACTGGTGCACAGACGCGAGCCGCGGTGACGACAGACGTTGTGGAATGCATGGATCACGCCTTCGGCGCCGCGAATCACGATGATCGGATTCTTGCCGACTTGCAGGGTCAGGTAGTTGCCCTTGGTCGGGATCTCGCAAGCCATGCCGGCGATCAACCACTCTTTCTGGAAGATTTCCTGCATGTCGATATCAAACAGCCGCTCGTCAGAGTAAAACGGCTGCGGCAGCGAGAAAGTGCGCTCGCGCTCTTGCAGCATCTGCGCGGTGGCCTTGCGTGCGGGTTCCAGCGGATCGCCCAGGCTGATTTTTGCGGTGACGTCCATCGATTTGATCCTCAAGGCCATTCTGTGTGGCCGGCGAAAGTGGCTATGTGGCCTGTGTAACGGGGTTGGGCGGGCAGGTCCGGCGCATGAAGTTCTGATCCTGCGTTGCCGCTCCTCCCCATAGCGCGCTATGAGTCGTCGCGGCGCCTTGGCTCAGAATTTCATGCATCCGGACCTGCTCCACCCAACCCCGTTACACCGGCCACCGGTTTGCTACGCAAGGTGTAAAGCAAGGTGTAAAGATTGTGTCTTGGTATGGAGCGAGTGTGGGGCCGGCGCTGGGCAGAACCTTATCCATGGGCGACATGGCCCAATCTGTTCCCGACGCGCAACCCCCGGTAGTTGGGGGCTGGTCGCGATAAGTATGTGAATGTCGCAGATAGGTAAATGGGTGGCTCGCGCTATACGCAGAATCGCCAACATAAGGCCGACCATCGGCGGTGGAGAACAGCATGTCCAACAGCTTCCTGAATCCGGTAACCACCCAGACCTGGGCCAACGGTCGACACATCGTCCGTTGCGTCAAAGTCATCCAGGAAACCTGGGATGTGCGCACCTTCTGCTTTATGGCCGACCAGCCGATCCTGTTCTTCTTCAAGCCGGGGCAGTTCGTCACCCTGGAGCTGGAAATCGAAGGCGTGCCGATCATGCGCTCCTACACCATTTCCAGCTCGCCATCGGTGCCGTACAGCTTTTCGGTGACGATCAAGCGCGTACCGGGCGGCAAAGTCTCGAACTGGTTGCACGACACGCTGCATGAAGGTCAGGAGCTGGCGGTGCACGGGCCGGTCGGGCTGTTCAACGCCATGGACTTCACCGCGCCGAAGGTGTTGTACCTCAGCGGCGGTGTCGGTATCACGCCGGTCATGTCGATGGCGCGCTGGTTCTACGACACCAACGGCAACGTCGACATGGTGTTTATCCACAGCGCCCGCTCGCCCAAAGACATCATTTATCACCGCGAGCTGGAACACATGGCGTCGCGGATCGATAACTTCAGCCTTCACCTGATCTGCGAGAAGCATGGTCTGGGTGAGCCGTGGGCGGGTTATCGCGGTTACCTGAACCACAAGATGCTCGAACTGATGGCCCCGGACTTCATGGAGCGCGAAGTGTTCTGCTGCGGCCCGACGCCGTACATGAACGCGGTCAAGCGCATGCTCGAGACCGCCGGTTTCGACATGTCGCGTTACCACGAGGAATCCTTCGGTGCCACGCCGCCGGAAGCCCGTGCCGATGCGGTGGAACAGGCCGAAATTGCTGCCGACGCGCCGGAAGTTGATCTGGCGGACCTGCATCAAGTCGAATTTATCTCCTCCGGCAAGAGCATTCGCGTGGCCCCGGGTGAAACCGTGCATGCGGCGGCGGCCAAGCTGGGCTTGCTGATTCCGAAGGCCTGCGGCATGGGCATTTGCGGCACGTGCAAAGTGCTGAAGCTGGGTGGCGAGGTCGAAATGGACCACAACGGCGGGATTACCGAGGAAGACGAAGCCGAAGGCTACATCCTGTCGTGCTGCAGCGTGCCGAAGGGCGACGTGCGCATCGAGTTCTAAGCAACGCCAATCCCTTGTGGGAGCGAGCCTGCTCGCGAAGGCATACGGACATTCAACATCGATGTTGAATGATCCGGCGCTTTCGCGAGCAGGCTCGCTCCCACAGGTTTTGTATCTTTTCTGACCGGTTGTTTTCTTCAGTCGACAAACAGGTCCGGCATCAGCGGGTCAGTGGTGTCGGGCGCGAACCGATACTGTTCAAAATCCGTCACCCCGTGCTCACTCAGAATCTCTTCATCAATCAGCAACCGCCCGGTAATGCTGCGACCGCTGCTGTCCAGAATTGCGTAAGCAGCATCGGCCATGATCGCCGGCGTTCGTGCGTGTTTGAAGGATTCCCTTGAGCCAAGCTGAAACTCGATGGCCGCCGTCGCAATCATCGTCTGCGGCCACAACGAATTGACGCTGATGCCATAACTGGCAAATTCCTCACTCATGCCCAGGGTCAGCATGCTCATGCCGTATTTGGTCACCGTGTAGGGGCTGTATTGGGCGAACCATTTCGTCGCCAGGTTCAACGGTGGCGACAGGTTAAGAATGTGACCCTTGGTTTTTTTCAGATAGGGCAGGGCAGCCTGGCTGCACAGCAACACGGCGCGGGTGTTGATTTGGTGCATCAGGTCGAAGCGCTTGAGCTCGATGTGTTGAACGCCGGTCAGCTTGATCGCCCCGGCGTTGTTGATCAATGCATCGATACCGCCGAAATGCTCGTGGGCCTGGGCCAGCGCCTCGCGTACCGCGAGTTCATCGCGAACATCCACCTGCAAGGCCAGCGCCTTGCCGCCCGCGTCTTCAACTTCCTTGGCCACGCTGAAAATCGTGCCGGGCAGTTTGGGGTGGAGGTCGGCGCTTTTGGCGGCAATCACAATGTTGGCCCCATCCCGCGCAGCTCGCAGCGCGATCTCACGACCAATCCCACGGCTGGCACCGGTAATGAACAGGGTTTTGCCTTGTAAGGACATGCGTACGCTCCTGATTATTATTGTCTGAGCGGATAGAAGCGGCTCGCCAATCAATGTAGACCAAGAGTTTCAGGGTGAGTGATCAGGGGAGGGGGAAAGGGGTTTTGTGGCGAGGGAGCTTGCTCCCGCTGGGCTGCGAAGCGGCCCCGAATACTGAGAATGCGGTCTGTCTGGCAGACCGCATTGGCTGGTTCTACGACGGCTGCGCCGCCGAGCGGGAGCAAGCTCCCTCGCCACAGGGGATCGGGTTGCTGTTTGAAGGAATCAGTGGGACATGACTTCGCGAATATCCGCCGCCAATTCACGTACGCGTTCTTCTTCGGTATCCCACGAGCACATGAAGCGTGCGCCGCCGTTGCCGATGAAGGTGTAGAAACGCCAGCCCTTGGCCGTCAGTGCAGCGATGGCCGGCTCCGACAGTTGCAGGAACACGCCGTTGGCCTGTACCGGGAACATCAGTTCCACGCCGGGAATATCGCTGACCAGTTCTGCAAGAAGCTGCGCGCAATGGTTGGCGTGGCGGGCGTATTTGAGCCAGGCGTCGTTTTCCAGAATCCCGACCCACGGTGCCGACAGGAAACGCATTTTCGAGGCCAGTTGCCCCGCCTGTTTGCAGCGGTAGTCGAAGTCTTCGGCCAGTTTGTGGTTGAAGAACAGAATCGCTTCACCCACCGCCATGCCGTTTTTCGTGCCGCCGAAGCACAACACATCGACGCCGGCTTTCCAGGTCAGGTCGGCCGGGGAGCAGCCGAGGAATGCGCAGGCGTTGGAGAAGCGCGCGCCGTCCATGTGCAGGTTCAGGCCCAGCTCTTTGCAGGTGGCGCTGATGGCACGGATTTCTTCCGGGGTGTAGACGCTGCCGACTTCGGTGGCCTGGGTCAGGGTCACGACGCGGGGTTTCGGGTAGTGGATGTCCTGGCGCTTGAGGGCGACTTCGCGGATCGATTCCGGGGTCAGCTTGCCGTTTTCGGTGCGGGCAATGAGCAACTTGGAACCGTTGGAGAAGAATTCCGGCGCGCCGCACTCGTCGGTTTCGACGTGGGCGGTTTCCGAGCAGATCACGCTGTGGTAACTCTGGCACAGCGACGACAGGGCCAGCGAGTTGGCCGCGGTGCCGTTGAAGGCGAAAAACACTTCGCAGTCGGTTTCGAACAGTTTGCGGAAATCATCGGACGCGCGTGCGGTCCATTCATCGTCGCCGTAAGCGCGTTGGTGGCCGTGGTTGGCCTGTTCCATGGCAGCCCAGGCTTCAGGGCAGATACCGGAATAGTTGTCGCTGGCGAATTGTTGGCTCTTATCGGTCATGGCCCTGCTTTCCGTGGTCGAGACGCTTATGGTGAAGCGCCTCGTGGTCAATGATGGTGCGCACTTTACCGAAGATCATCCGGCGAGCACACGGGATGCGTCTGACAGAACACTACAAAGACGACGGGCAATTATGCACATGACGCAAAGGGATGGGGCACTGGATCTGCTCAAGTGGCTGGCGCTATTGAGCATGGTGCTCGATCACCTGCGATATGTCGGTTACTCCGTCGATCTGCTGTATGTGCCGGGACGGCTGGCGTTTCCGTGGTTCTGCCTGGCGATGGCGGCCAACCTTGCGCGCACTGGTGCCACGACGACCGACGGCCAGTGGCGATACCTGGGCTGGTTGCTGTTGTTCAGCGCCCTCAGCGAAATTCCCTACCGGATGTACATTCCCGATCCCGACACCTTGAACGTGTTGCCTACGCTGGCGCTGGGATTGCTGGTGGCCCGCGGCTGGCAGGATCAACGCCTGCAATCACGACTGCTCGCGGTGGTCGCGCTGGCGCTGGCGGCGCTGTTCCCGCAGTGGCTGATGTTTGGATTCTTCGGGGTGCTGCTGCCGCTGGCGACGTTGCTGGTGATCCGCCGGCCCTGGTATTTCAGCCTGTTGCCGGGGTTGGTGTGCCTGGCGGCGAATCAATGGGAGGTGCTGTTTTACTCCGCGAGGATCGGCAACCGTGCAGCCTTCCTCGGCATTGCCGCTTGTCTGATTGCGCCATTGCTCGGGTTGTTCCTGTTGCGACATACCCGGCATTTCCAGCCGCCGCCAATGCGGCGTTGGGCGTATGCCTTGTATCCGCTGCATTTTTTGCTGTTGCTCGCAATGCGCCAGGCAATCGCCTGACCCCTGTAGGAGTGAGCCTGCTCGCGATGAGGCCGTCACCGCCAGCATTGATGTTGCCTGACCCACCGCTATCGCGAGCAGGCTCACTCCTACAGGGGTTCCTTGGTGATTTGAGGAGTGTGTTCGGCATGCCATTTCCCGCCATGTCGTAAACGCACCTTTGCGTGGCGTCCGTAGGCATTTGGCCTGTCTGCGCCGGTCATACCATCGCATCAAAGGGCACTGTCGAAACACCGGTGCCTTACCGAGACGAATGGCGCATAGATGCCGCTGGGAGAGACGCGATGTTCAGCAAGCAAGACCAGATCCAGGGTTACGACGATGCACTGCTGGCGGCGATGAATGCCGAGGAGCAACGCCAGGAAGATCACATCGAGCTGATCGCGTCAGAGAACTACACCAGCAAACGCGTCATGGAAGCGCAAGGCAGCGGCCTGACCAACAAATACGCCGAAGGCTATCCGGGCAAGCGCTACTACGGTGGCTGCGAGCACGTCGATAAAGTTGAAGCGCTGGCCATCGAACGCGCCAAGCAACTGTTCGGTGCCGACTACGCCAACGTCCAGCCGCACTCCGGCTCTTCGGCCAACAGTGCTGTGTATCTGGCCCTGATCCAGCCGGGCGACACCATCCTCGGCATGAGCCTGGCCCACGGTGGTCACCTGACCCACGGCGCCAAAGTGTCGTCCTCGGGCAAGCTGTACAACGCCGTGCAGTACGGTATCGACACCAAGACCGGGCTGATCGATTACGACGAAGTCGAGCGCCTGGCGGTCGAATGCCGGCCGAAGATGATCGTTGCCGGCTTCTCGGCTTACTCCAAGACCCTCGACTTCCCACGTTTCCGTCAGATCGCCGACAAAGTCGGTGCGCTGCTGTTCGTCGACATGGCCCACGTGGCCGGTCTGGTCGCCGCTGGCCTGTATCCGAATCCGCTGCCGTACGCCGACGTGGTCACCACCACCACCCACAAGACCCTGCGCGGTCCGCGTGGCGGCCTGATCCTGTGCAAGTCCAACGAAGAAATCGAGAAAAAGCTCAACGCTGCGGTATTCCCCGGCGCACAGGGCGGCCCGCTGATGCACGTCATCGCCGGTAAAGCCGTGTGCTTCAAGGAAGCGCTGGAGCCTGGTTTCAAGGTTTACCAGCAACAAGTGATCGACAACGCCCAGGCCATGGCCGGCGTGTTTATCAAACGCGGCTACGATGTAGTGTCCGGCGGCACCGATAACCACCTGTTCCTGGTCAGCCTGATCCGTCAGGGCCTCACCGGCAAAGAGGCGGATGCAGCACTCGGTCGCGCCCACATCACCGTCAACAAGAACGCTGTCCCGAACGATCCACAGTCGCCGTTCGTGACCTCCGGCCTGCGCATCGGCACCCCGGCGGTGACCACGCGCGGCTTCAAGGTGACCCAGTGCGTGGAACTGGCCGGCTGGATCTGCGACATCCTCGACAACCTCGGCGACGCCGACGTGGAAGCGAATGTTGCCCAGCAAGTGTCGGCCCTGTGCGCGGACTTCCCGGTTTATCGCTGAGCGCGGTTTTGGAGTAAATGACTATGCAACGCTACTCGGGCTTCGGCCTCTTCAAACACTCCCTCAGCCATCACGAAAACTGGCAGAAAATGTGGCGCACGCCGACCCCTAAAAAGGTCTATGACGTGGTCATCGTCGGCGGTGGCGGGCATGGTCTCGCCACGGCTTACTACCTGGCCAAAGAGCACGGCATCACCAACGTGGCCGTGGTCGAGAAAGGCTGGCTGGGCGGCGGTAACACCGCGCGCAACACCACCATCGTTCGCTCCAACTACCTGTGGGACGAGTCGGCGCACCTGTACGAACACGCGATGAAATTGTGGGAAGGCCTGTCCCAGGATCTGAACTACAACGTCATGTTCTCCCAGCGCGGCGTTTACAACCTGTGCCACACCCTGCAAGACATCCGTGATTCCGAGCGTCGGGTCAGCGCCAACCGCCTCAACGGCGTCGACGGCGAACTGCTCGATGCCAAGCAAGTGGCCGACGAGATCCCGTACCTCGACTGCTCGAAGAACACTCGCTACCCGGTGATGGGCGCAACCGTTCAGCGTCGCGGCGGCGTGGCCCGTCACGATGCCGTGGCGTGGGGCTTTGCCCGTGCCGCCGACGCACTGGGCGTGGACCTGATCCAGCAGACCGAGGTGATCGGCTTCCGCAAGGAAAACGGCGTGTGCATCGGCGTTGAAACCAACAAAGGCTTCATCGGCGCCAAGCGCGTCGGTGTGGTGACCGCCGGTAACTCCGGGCACATGGCCAAGCTGGCCGGTTTCCGCCTGCCGATCGAATCCCACCCGCTGCAAGCGCTGGTGTCCGAGCCGATCAAGCCGATTATCGACAGCGTGATCATGTCCAACGCCGTACACGGTTACATCAGCCAGTCCGACAAGGGCGACCTGGTGATCGGCGCCGGTATCGACGGCTACAACGGCTACGGCCAGCGTGGTTCGTACCCGGTGATCGAACACACCATCCAGGCCATCGTCGAGATGTTCCCGGTGTTGTCCCGCGTGCGCATGAACCGGCAGTGGGGCGGCATCGTCGACACCACACCGGATGCCTGCCCGATCATCTCGAAAACCCCGGTCCCGAACATGTTCTTCAACTGCGGTTGGGGCACCGGCGGCTTCAAGGCCACACCTGGCTCGGGCAACGTGTTTGCCGCGAGTCTGGCCAAGGGTGAAATGCACCCATTGGCTGCACCTTTCTCCATCGACCGTTTCCACAACGGTGCGTTGATCGATGAACACGGCGCTGCTGCGGTTGCCCACTAACAGGAGAAATCCCCATGTTGCATATCTTCTGTCCTCACTGCGGCGAGTTGCGCTCCGAAGAGGAATTCCACGCATCCGGCCAGGCGCACATTCCGCGCCCACTGGATCCGAACACCTGCACCGACGAGGAGTGGGGCGACTACATGTTCTTCCGCGATAACCCTCGCGGTCTGCACCACGAGTTGTGGGATCACGTCGCCGGTTGCCGTCAGTATTTCAACGCGACCCGCGACACCGTGACCTACGAGATTCTCGAGACCTACAAGATCGGCGCCAAGCCGCAGTTCACCGACAAGACCGATAGCCCGAAAGCGGCCACGACGGCTCTGGGAGAGAAGGTATGAGCCAGATCAATCGCCTGTCCAACGGCGGACGGATCGACCGCAACAAAGTGCTGAGCTTCACCTTCAACGGTCAGGTCTACAAAGGCTTTGAAGGCGATTCGCTGGCCGCTGCCCTGCTGGCCAACGGTGTCGACATCATCGGTCGCAGCTTCAAGTACTCCCGTCCGCGCGGCATCTTCGCTGCCGGCGCTGAAGAGCCGAACGCCGTGCTGCAGATCGGCGCGACCGAAGCCACGCAGATCCCGAACGTACGTGCCACGCAACAAGCGCTGTATCAAGGCCTGGTCGCCACCAGCACCAACGGCTGGCCAAGCGTCAACAACGACATGATGGGGATTCTCGGCAAGGTCGGCGGCAAGCTGATGCCGCCGGGCTTCTACTACAAAACCTTCATGTACCCGCAATCGTTCTGGATGACTTACGAGAAGTACATCCGTAAGGCCGCCGGCCTTGGCCGCTCGCCGACCGAGAACGATCCGGATACCTACGACTACATGAACCAGCACTGCGACGTGCTGATCGTCGGCGGTGGCCCCGCAGGTCTGGCCGCTGCACTGGCGGCTGCGCGCAGCGGTGCTCGTGTCATCCTCGCCGATGAACAGGAAGAGTTCGGCGGTAGCCTGCTCGACTCCCGCGAAAGCCTCGACGGCAAGCCAGCGGTCGAGTGGGTCGCCAGCGTCATCGCCGAACTCAAAGACACCCCGGACGTGCTGCTGTTGCCGCGCGCCACGGTCAACGGTTACCACGACCATAACTTCCTGACCATTCACGAGCGCCTGACCGATCACCTCGGCGACCGTGCTCCGATTGGCCAGGTGCGTCAGCGCATCCACCGGGTTCGCGCCAAACGTGTGGTGCTGGCGACCGGCGCTCACGAGCGCCCACTGGTCTACGGCAACAACGACGTGCCGGGCAACATGCTGGCCGGCGCTGTCTCGACTTACGTTCGCCGTTACGGCGTGGCACCGGGCAAGAAACTGGTGCTGTCGACCAACAACGATCACGCCTACCGCGTTGCCCTGGATTGGCTCGATGCCAGCCTGCAAGTGGTGGCCATCGCCGACGCCCGCAGCAATCCGCGCGGTGCATTGGTTGAAGAAGCGCGCGCCAAAGGCATTCGCATCCTGACCGGCAGCGCCGTGATCGAGGCCCGTGGCAGCAAGCACGTGACCGCCGCTCGCGTTGCCGCGATCGATGTCAAAGCACACGCCGTGACCAGCCCTGGCGAGTGGCTTGATTGCGATTTGATCGCCAGCTCCGGTGGTTACAGCCCGGTGGTTCACTTGGCTTCTCACCTGGGTGGCAAACCGATCTGGCGTGAAGACATCCTCGGTTTCGTACCGGGCGAAGCACCGCAGAAACGCGTGTGCGTTGGTGGCATCAACGGCGTCTACGGCCTCGGCGATTCGTTGGCCGATGGTTTTGAAGGCGGCGCTCGCGCAGCCAGCGAAGCCGGTTTCAGTGTGGTCGAAGGCACGTTGCCGAAAGCCCTGAGCCGTCTCGAAGAGCCCACCCTGGCGCTGTTCCAGGTGCCACACGAAAAAGGCACCGCGCGCGGACCGAAGCAATTCGTCGACCTGCAAAACGACGTCACCGCCGCCGCCATCGAACTGGCGACCCGCGAAGGCTTCGAGTCGGTCGAGCACGTCAAACGCTACACCGCACTGGGCTTCGGCACTGACCAGGGCAAGCTCGGCAACGTCAACGGCCTGGCCATCGCCGCCCGTTCGCTGAACGTGACCATCCCGCAGATGGGCACCACCATGTTCCGCCCGAACTACACGCCGGTTACCTTCGGCGCCGTGGCCGGTCGTCACTGTGGGCACATCTTCGAACCGGTGCGTCACACCGCGCTGCATCATTGGCACGTGAAAAACGGCGCCGAGTTTGAAGACGTCGGTCAGTGGAAGCGTCCTTGGTACTTCCCGAAAAACGGTGAAGACATTCACGCTGCCGTTAAACGCGAATGCAAAGCCGTGCGCGACAGCGTCGGCCTGCTGGACGCTTCGACCCTGGGCAAGATCGACATCCAGGGCCCGGACACCCGCGAGTTCCTGAACCGCATCTACACCAACGCCTGGACCAAGCTCGACGTGGGCAAGGCCCGTTACGGCCTGATGTGCAAAGAAGACGGCATGGTGTTCGACGATGGCGTGACCGCATGCCTGGCCGATAACCACTTCGTGATGACCACCACCACCGGCGGCGCTGCTCGCGTGCTGCAATGGCTGGAAATCTACCACCAGACCGAATGGCCAGACCTGAAGGTGTACTTCACGTCCGTGACGGATCACTGGGCAACCATGACCCTGTCCGGGCCGAACAGCCGCAAGCTGCTCAGCGAAGTGACCGACGCCGATCTGAGCAACGAAGCCTTCCCGTTCATGACCTGGAAAGAAGCGTTGGTCGGCGGTGTGCCGGCGCGGATTTTCCGGATTTCGTTTACCGGTGAGCTGTCGTACGAAGTCAACGTGCAAGCCGACTATGCGATGGGCGTGCTCGAGAAAATCGTCGAGGCTGGCAAGCAGTACAACCTGACCCCGTATGGCACCGAAACCATGCACATCCTGCGGGCCGAGAAGGGCTTCATCATCGTCGGTCAGGACACCGACGGCTCGATGACCCCGGACGACCTGAACATGGGCTGGTGTGTCGGTCGCACCAAACCGTTCTCGTGGATTGGCCAGCGTGGCATGAACCGCGAAGACTGCGTGCGTGATCAACGCAAACAGCTGGTGGGCCTGAAGCCGATCGACCCGACCAAATGGCTGCCGGAAGGTGCGCAACTGGTGTTCAACACCAAGCAGACGATCCCGATGACGATGGTCGGTCACGTCACTTCAAGCTACCTGCACAACTCCCTGGGCTATTCGTTTGCCATGGGCGTGGTGAAGGGCGGTTTGAAGCGCATCGGTGAGCGCGTGTTCGCACCGCTGGCCGATGGCAGCGTGATCGAGGCGGAAATCGTTTCTTCGGTGTTCTTCGATCCAAAGGGTGATCGCCAGAACATCTAATGGCTTCGGGTCCTGTGGGGTGCCTGCTACCGCCTTCGCGAGCAGGCTCGCTCCCACAGGAGATCGCGGTCAAATGTGGGAGCTAGCCTGCTGGCGATGACGGCAGTGCAGCCACCACAGGAACCAACAGAATTCAGGAAAGGTGCTTTATGACCGCAGCCAATGTGTACCAACAACGCCCAACCACCGGGGCCAAGGCCGAGTCGTCGCTGCATCATGCCGACCTCGCCAGCCTGGTGGGCAAGGGCCGTAAAAGCGCCGGCGTGATCGTGCGTGAGAAAAAACTCCTCGGCCACCTGACCATTCGTGGTGATGGCCACGATGCGGCGTTCGCCGCTGGCGTGCACAAGGCCCTCGGGATCGAACTGCCGGCCGCGCTGACCGTCGTCGTCAAAGGCGAAACCAGCCTGCAATGGATGGGGCCGGATGAATGGCTGCTGATCGTGCCGACCGGCGAAGAATTCGCGGCCGAGCAAAAACTGCGTGAAGCGCTGGGCGACCTGCACATCGCGATCACCAACGTCAGCGGCGGCCAGCAGATCCTCGAACTGAGCGGCCCGAACGTGCGCCAGGTGCTGATGAAATCCACCAGCTACGACGTGCACCCCAACAGCTTCCCGGTGGGCAAGGCTGTCGGCACCGTGTTTGCCAAGTCGCAACTGGTGATCCGCCACACCGCCGAAGACACCTGGGAACTGCTGATCCGTCGCAGCTTCTCGGATTACTGGTGGTTGTGGTTGCAGGATGCGGCGGCGGAATACGGCCTGAGCGTCCAGGCTTAATGATCGTTCCCCTGTGGCGAGGGAGCTTGCTCCCGCTCGGCTGCGCAGCAGTCGTAAAACCTGAGCCCGCATTCCTCCTGAGGGAATGCGGTCGCTGATTTTGGGGTCGCTTCGCAACCCAGCGGGAGCAAGCTCCCTCGCCACAGAGTTATCTCTGATCACAGTTGTAGCAGCAGGAGTCACCGCACTATGAGCCGCGCCCCAGACACATGGATTCTGACCGCCGACTGCCCAAGCGTCCTCGGCACCGTGGACGCGGTGACCCGCTTTCTGTTCGAGCAGGGCTGCTACGTCACCGAGCACCATTCCTTCGATGACCGGCTCTCGGGCCGTTTCTTCATTCGCGTGGAATTCCGCCAGCCCGATGGCTTCGACGAGCAAGCCTTCCGCGCCGGACTGGAAGAGCGTGGCAAAGCCTTCGGCATGGTCTTCGAGCTGACACCACCGAACTACCGGCCAAAAGTGGTGATCATGGTCTCCAAGGCCGATCACTGCCTCAACGATTTGCTCTACCGCCAACGTATTGGCCAATTGTCGATGGACGTGGCCGCCGTGGTGTCCAACCACCCGGACCTCAAACCGTTGGCCGACTGGCATCAGATTCCGTACTACCACTTCCCGCTGGACCCGAACGACAAGCCGTCGCAAGAGCGTCAGGTGTGGCAGGTGATCGAAGAGTCCGGCGCTGAACTGGTGATCCTTGCCCGCTACATGCAAGTCCTGTCGCCAGAGTTGTGCCGCAAACTCGACGGCAAGGCGATCAACATCCATCACTCGTTGCTGCCGGGTTTCAAGGGCGCCAAGCCTTATCACCAAGCCTACAACAAGGGCGTGAAACTGGTCGGCGCCACGGCGCACTACATCAACAACGACCTGGACGAAGGGCCGATCATCGCCCAGGGCGTGGAGGCGGTGGACCACAGTCATTACCCGGAAGACTTGATCGCCAAAGGTCGGGATATCGAAGGGCTGACCCTGGCGCGGGCCGTCGGGTATCACATTGAACGACGAGTGTTTCTCAACGCCAATCGCACGGTCGTTCTCTAGTTCGCTTTCGCGAGCAGGCCCGCTCCCACCGGTTTTGTGTTGGTCACAGACGTGTGTACACCCCCGATCAAATGTGGGAGCGAGCCTGCTCGCGAAGAGGCCCTATCAGGCAACACAAGACACAGGCAATAACCCGAGCAATCAACGCGCCGCCGCTTCATGGCGACGCGACCGCTACATAAAAACAACAGCGAGGTGAAAGCATGTCTGGCAATCGTGGTGTGGTGTATCTCGGCAATGGCAAGGTCGAGGTGCAAAAAATCGACTATCCGAAAATGCAGGACCCGCGCGGCAGGAAGATTAACCACGCCGTCATCCTGCGTGTGGTTTCCACCAACATCTGTGGTTCCGACCAGCACATGGTGCGCGGCCGTACCACTGCTCAGACTGGCCTGGTGCTGGGCCATGAAATCACTGGCGAAGTGATCGAGAAGGGCAGCGACGTCGAAAACCTGCAGATCGGCGATCTAGTCTCCGTGCCGTTCAACGTGGCTTGCGGGCGCTGCCGTTCCTGCAAGGAAATGCATACCGGTGTTTGCCTCAGCGTTAACCCGGCGCGTCCGGGCGGTGCTTACGGTTATGTCGACATGGGCGACTGGACCGGCGGCCAGGCTGAATACGCGATGGTGCCGTATGCCGACTTCAACCTGCTGAAACTGCCTGATCGTGATCGCGCGATGGAAAAAATCCGCGACCTGACCTGCCTCTCCGACATCCTGCCGACCGGTTACCACGGGGCAGTCACCGCCGGCGTTGGTCCAGGCAGCACCGTGTACATCGCTGGCGCCGGCCCTGTCGGTCTGGCCGCTGCCGCGTCCGCCCGCCTGCTGGGCGCGGCGGTGGTGATTGTTGGTGACGTCAACACCGTCCGCCTGGCACACGCCAAGGCCCAGGGTTTTGAAATCGCCGACCTGTCCCTGGACACCCCGCTGCACGAACAAATCGCTGCGCTGCTGGGCGAACCAGAAGTGGATTGCGCCGTCGACGCCGTAGGCTTCGAAGCGCGCGGCCACGGCCATGACGGTGTGAAACACGAGGCCCCGGCCACCGTGCTCAACTCGCTGATGGGCGTGGTGCGTGTGGCGGGTAAAATCGGTATCCCGGGCCTGTACGTGACCGAAGATCCAGGTGCCGTCGATGCTGCCGCAAAAATGGGCAGCCTCAGCATCCGCTTCGGCTTGGGCTGGGCCAAATCCCACAGCTTCCACACCGGCCAGACGCCCGTGATGAAATACAACCGCCAGCTAATGCAGGCGATCATGTGGGACCGCATTCACATTGCCGACATCGTTGGCGTGGAAGTCATCAGCCTTGATGACGCGCCACGCGGTTATGGCGAGTTCGATGCGGGCGTGCCGAAGAAGTTTGTGATTGATCCGCATAAGTTGTTCAGTGCGGCGTAAGCGTTACGCAAGACGGGAGAAGGGCGACAGAGATGTCGCCCTTTTTTATGGCTGTCCGGTGACACCTAATTGCTCAAAGAGAATGAGCAGTCATTGTTGGGTTTAGAATAACAGCGATTCGATTCGTCCCAATTCGCAGGCGCCGCGGCTTTCCAGTTGACTACATTGTCTAGAAACAAGGCCAGATTTTGGTAGCGGCAACTCAACTGACTGACTTTCACTGGCCCGTTTTCGGTTTCGTCTTCAGTAATATACGCCGCATCTTCAAAAACCAGAGTCTTAACATCGACCGGTTGTCCCGGATCTTCTCCTTTCCAGATATGGCCGGATCTGTCCTTGGCTTCAAAGCCACTCTTTGTTTTGTAAATAGATGAGGGTTCAGGGCAAGTATCTGCGTAGGTATAGTTACTCACGGTCAGGATTGCTAAAACGCTGGCAATAATCTTTGTCTGCATGGTGTCTAACCCCCGTTTGTTTGTCCGTAATAAACACTCGCGTTGATACCTATTGCCAGCTAATTGCCGTAAGTGAAGAAAAACAATAGCTTCAGTTGGTATGTGCGCAAAAGAGAAGCTGGACTTACGGTCAAAACTAAATAGATTTAATGAGGCTTTTTGTCGCTTACCACTATGATGTTCTTTGCGTACCACTGTCCGTTATCGCCTTGGACTAGGTCATACGTCACCTTATCGCCGACCTTTGGATGACGGTCGCCCGGGTTGATGCAAAAGATAATTGGTTGAGTCTCCAGTTCTATATGTTCCAAACTTTTCGATGGCGACGAAGTAGGTTCGTTAATGACTGTAGTATCGAACTTTTCTGTTTTTCGCCTCATCGCCGTGTCTCCGATAAGAATGGCCTGCCCTAACCACTAGGTGGAAGCAGGCCTGGTCGAGTCTTCAACGACTTTGGTCATTGTTTATTTATTCGGTGCGAACCTGCGCAGCCTGTTGACCTTTTTGCCCTTTTTCTGAAACGTAAGATACTGCTTGTCCCTCTTTCAAACTTTTAAAGCCGTCTGATTCAATTGCTTTGAAGTGTACGAAAAGTTCCGCTCCTCCACTATCTGGAGTGATAAATCCAAAGCCCTTTTCATCGTTAAACCATTTAACTATACCTGTTTCTCTGTCAGCCATATTAATGCTTCCTACCAGATCGAAAACGAAGAGGTGCGAGCTGCTATTTAATAACTCACTCCCGATTGCTGTTGTTACAAACTCAGCTTAGTTTGTGCTGCGAAACGGTCGCAACTGTCAGATATGACAGATTTTTATACCGGTTTGATGTAGTCAGGTTGTTTCTTATAGCAGTCAATTAACTGGTCTATCTCATGCTATGCACTTCCAAAGGCAAAAAATGCCTGCGCCAGCAAGGAACAACACCCCCCAAACCCCGGTCAAATCGGCAGTTTTCCCGCCCACACACGGGTGGCTCTCACGGCGCAAGAGGATGTCTGGATGAAGATTTCACGCGGTTTAGCACTGGCTTCGCTGATGACCCTCGCGGCCAGCCCGGTCTTCGCCGGTTTCAGCCTGGACGATGTGACCAAAGCGGCTTCGAGCATGCAGGGGGGTAATGCTGCCGCAGCGGCTGCGCCAACGTCAGAAACGGCCGGATTGTTGAGCGCGCTCAGCGAATTGAACGTGACACCTCAACAGGCCGTCGGCGGGACTGGGGCGATGCTGGGGCTGGCGAAGAATCAGTTGAACTCGACCGATTACTCGGAACTGGCCAAAAGCGTTCCGGGTATCGACAAGTTGTCCGGCGGCGGTGAGCTGGGTGCGCTGGCCGGCCTGCTTGGGTCTTCCGGCAAGGCGGCCGGTCTGGACAATGCCTTTGGTGCCGTGAAGAACACCAACGATCTGAACAACGCTTTCAGCGCGTTGGGCATGGACAGCGGCATGATCGGCCAGTTTGCCCCGGTGCTGTTGCAATACCTCGGTCAGCAGGGCGTTGGTGGCTCGTTGCTGGAAAGCCTGGGCGGGATCTGGGGCGCCGGCACCGGCAGTTGATTCAACGGCGCTCGGCGCACAACGCGTCGATGCGTTGATCCTTCTCGATCCAGAGCTGGTTGACCCAGTTCTGGACCGTTTCGCGAAACACCGGATCGTTTTCGTAATCGCCTTGCCACAGCGCCGGGTCGAGTTCTCGGGTCTTGATGTCGATGATGACCCTCGGCACGTTGCCACTGATCAAATCCCAAAACCCCGGAATCTGCTGCTGCGGATACACCACCGTCACATCAAGCACGGCATCCAGCTGTTCGCCCATTGCCGCCAGGACAAACGCCACGCCGCCGGCCTTGGGCTTGAGCAGGTGAGTGAAGGGTGACTGCTGCTGAGTGCTTTTCGCTGCGGTGTATCGGGTGCCTTCCAGATAATTGACCACGGTCACCGGCTGACGCTTGTACAACTCGCACGCCGCTTTAGTGATTTCCAGATCCTTGCCGGCCAGCTCAGGGTGCTTGGCCAGGAATGACTTGGTGTAGCGCTTCATGAACGGATAATCCAGGGCCCACCACGCCAGCCCCAGGAATGGCACCCAGATCAGTTCCTTCTTGAGGAAGAACTTGAAGAACGGCGTGCGGCGGTTCAGGGCCTGGATCAACGCCGGGATATCGACCCAGGATTGATGGTTGCTGATCACCAGGTATGAGGTATCGACGCGCAGACCCTCGCCACCACGAATGTCCCACTGGGTCGGGATGCACCACTTGAAGATCAGCTTGTCGATCTCGGCCCAGGTTTCGGCGATCCACATCACCGCCCATGAGGCGTAGTCGCGATAGCGACCAGGCAAGACCAGTTTGAGCAGCGCAAACACCATCAGCGGCCCGATCAGGACCAGGGTGTTGAGCAACAGCAGCAGGGTAACGAAACAGCCGGTGAGCAGGCGGCGCATAAGTAACTCTTGAAAGCGTTTGGGCGCGTCATGATATTCAGCTTCGGGCCGCAGGCCAAATCGGCGGTGACGAATGTTTCACCTTTACATCGTTATGCTTGCCGCCTGATGAGATCACCTGTGGCGAGGGAGCTTGCTCCCGCCGGGCTGCGAAGCGGCCCCAAAAGCTAATGTGAAGCGGCGTGTCAGGAACACCGAGTTGAATGGATTTACGGCGGCTTCGCCGCCCAACGGGAGCAAGCTCCCTCGCCACAAAGCTAGGTGGCCGTCCAACTATCTTTGTTGTTTGCGGTCTAGAATTTGGCCACTGCGCCCCCATTCCCAAAGGATGCCCATTACGTGAAATCCCTCCTTGCACTGCTTTCTCTCGTGGCCCTGCCGGTCCTGGCCGCCGAGCCGACGCTGTACGGGCGTTACGAATACATTGCGCTGCCGGAAATCGGCGGCGAAGTCCTCAAGGCCAAAATGGACACCGGCGCCCTGACGGCCTCGCTGTCGGCCAAGGACATCGAAACCTTCACCCGCGACGGCGACGAGTGGGTCCGTTTCCGCCTCGCCACCAAAGACGCGAGCAACAAGGTCTACGAGCATAAGGTTGCGCGGATCAGCAAGATCAAGACCCGCTCCGAAGAGGATGACGATGACAAGGAAGCCGTCGAGCCGACCAAGCGCCCGGTAGTCGATCTGGAACTGTGCCTGGGCAACGTCAAGCGCACCGTCGAGGTCAACCTTACCGACCGCAGCAGCTTCAACTATCCGCTGTTGATCGGTGCCAAGGCCTTGCGTGAATTCGGTGCGGCGGTCAACCCGGCGCGGCGTTTCACGGCCGACAAACCCGACTGCTGATTGACGGAACGAGAGGCTTGGGGCACCGTTCGCCCACTTAACTGCCGGGCTCGGACGCCATGCCTCATATCCTGATTGTCGAAGACGAAGCGGCGATTGCCGACACCCTGATATTCGCGTTGCAGGGCGAGGGGTTCACCACGACCTGGTTGAGCCTCGGCGCGGCGGCGCTGGAGCATCAGCGCCAGACCCCGGCCGACCTGATCATTCTCGACATCGGCCTGCCAGACATCAGCGGCTTCGAGACCTGCAAGCAACTGCGGCGTTTCAGCGAAGTGCCGGTAATCTTCCTCAGCGCCCGTGACGCAGAAATCGACCGCGTCGTGGGCCTGGAAATCGGCGCCGACGACTACGTGGTCAAGCCGTTCAGCCCCCGGGAAGTCGCGGCGCGGGTCCGGGCGATTCTCAAGCGCATGGCGCCGCGACCGGTGGCCGAAGTCTCATCGGCGTTGTTTCGGGTCGACTGCGAACGCGTGCAGATCAGCTATCGCAATCAACCATTGAATCTCACCCGGCACGAATTCCGTCTGCTGCAATGCCTGCTGGAACAACCCGAACGCGTCTTCAGTCGCGAGCAATTGCTCGATGCGCTGGGCGTGGCCGCCGATGCCGGTTACGAGCGCAGCATCGACAGCCATATCAAAAGCGTGCGCGCCAAATTGCGTCTGGTGAAGGCTGACGCCGAACCGATCCAGACCCATCGCGGCCTCGGTTACAGCTACAGCCCGGGGCACAGCTGATGCCGTTGGGGATCCGGATTTTCCTGGTCTACGTGCTGTTTATCGGCCTGACCGGTTACTTCGTGCTCAACACCGTGATGGAAGAAATCCGCCCAGGGGTGCGCCAGTCCACGGAAGAAACCCTGGTCGACACCGCCAACCTGATGGCCGAGATCCTGCGCGACGATTTCAAGGCCGGCACCCTCAACCAGAACCGCTGGCCCGAGCTGCTCAGGGCCTATGGCGAACGGCAGCCGAAGGCAAGCATCTGGGGCTTGCCGAAGAACCAGGTCAACCACCGGATTTACGTCACCGACGCCAAAGGCCTCGTGGTGCTGGACTCCAGTGGCGCAGCGGTGGGGCAGGACTATTCACGATGGAACGACGTCTACCTGACGTTGCGCGGTGAATACGGCGCACGTTCCACCCGCAGCGATCCGAACGATGCGACCTCTTCGGTGATGCACGTCGGCGCGCCAATTCGCGACAACGGCCAGATCATCGGCGTGGTCACCGTGGCCAAGCCCAACAGTTCGTTGCAGCCTTACGTGGATCGCACCGAACGTCGATTGCTCGCTTATGGCGCCGGGTTGATCGGCCTGGGCCTGCTGTTCGGCGCGCTGTTGTCGTGGTGGTTGAGCGCGGCGCTGCGGCGGTTGACCGCCTATGCCCAAGCGGTGAGTGAGGGCCGGCGCGTCGAGGTGCCGCATTATCGCGGCGGGGAGTTGGAGCAACTGGCGACGGCGGTGGAACAGATGCGAACCCAGCTGGAAGGCAAAGCCTACGTCGAGCGTTATGTGCACACCCTGACCCATGAATTGAAAAGCCCATTGGCGGCGATTCGCGGTGCAGCGGAGTTGCTGCAAGGTGAAATGCCGTTGGCTCAGCAGCAGCGTTTCGTCAGCAACATCGACAGTGAAAGTGTGCGGATGCAGCAGTTGATTGAGCGGTTGCTGAACCTGGCCCAGGTCGAACAGCGTCAAGGGCTGGAAGAGCGGGTGGCGGTGCCGTTGGCGGGTTTGGTGGATGAGTTGCTCAACGCCCAGGCCGCGCGGATCGAAGGGAAAAAGTTGCGCGTGGAACAGAGGATTGCGCCGGATATGACCCTGCATGGCGAGCCGTTTCTGTTGCGTCAGGCGCTGGGGAATCTGCTGGAGAATGCTTTGGATTTCACCCCGCCTCAGGGGCTGCTGCGGTTCAGCGCCGAGAGGGTCGGTGAGCAGATCGAGTTCAGGTTGTTCAATCAGGCCGAGGCGATTCCCGACTATGCGTTACCGCGTTTGAGCGAGCGTTTCTACTCGCTGCCGCGCCCGGACAGTGGGCGCAAGAGCACCGGGTTGGGGCTTAACTTTGTGGAAGAAGTGGTGAAGCTGCATGGTGGGGCATTGAGCATCGGCAATGTCCAGGGTGGTGTTGAAGTCAGGTTGCACCTGGCTTAGGACCGAGTTGCGGCCCATCGCGAGCAGGCTCACTCCTGCAGGGGGACCGCAGATCAACTGTGGGAGCGAGCCTGCTCGCGATGGGGCCGGCCCAGACTCCACACAATCTCCATATTCCCCTCATAAATCCCCCACACACCGATTCCAGACTCTCCCCATCCAAACAGGGAGAGTCCCATGAACCGCAGCCTGACCCTAAAACTCGGGGCAATCGCCCTTCTGATTCTGCTATTGCTGATTCCGTTGCTGATGATCAACGGCGTCATCCAGGACCGCCAGCAATTGCGCGACGGTGTGCTTGAAGACATTGCCCGCAGCTCCAGCTACAGCCAGCAACTGAGCGGGCCGCTGATGGTGGTGCCGTATCGCAAAGTGGTGCGCACCTGGAAGCTCAACGAAAAAACCAACCAGCGTTATCAGGAAGTCGGTGAGGAGCGCGGTCGTCTGTATTTCCTCCCGGAACGCTTCGAACTCGATGGCCAAGTGCAGACCGAACTGCGCTCCCGAGGCATTTACGAGGCGCGACTGTTCCACGCCGACAACCGCATCAGCGGGCATTTCTCGGTCCCGGCGCAACTGGGCATCAAGGAAGACTTCGCCGATTACCAGTTCGACCAACCGTTTCTGGCGGTCGGGATCAGCGACATTCGCGGCATCGAAAACGCCCTGAAACTCGAACTCAATGACCAGCGGCTGGACTTTGTTCCGGGGACCCAGGTGGGCTGGTTAGGCGAAGGTGTACACGTGACATTGCCAGCGCTGGATGCCAGGCAATCCACGGAATTGACCTTCGGTTTCGACCTGCGGCTGCAAGGCACCGGTCAGTTGCAGATCCTTCCCGTGGGCAAGACCAGCAAGGTGTCGCTGAGCGCCAACTGGCCGCACCCAAGCTTTATCGGCAACTACCTGCCGGCCCAGCGTGAAGTCACCGATCAGGGGTTTACCGCCAACTGGCAGACCTCGTTTTTCTCCACCAACCTGCAGGAAGCGCTGAGCAGTTGCGTATCCGGCGGTGGGTGCGAGGCGTACAGCGGCCGCAGCTTTGGCGTGAGTTTCATTGATCCGGTGGACCAATACCTCAAGAGCGACCGAGCGATCAAATACGCACTGCTGTTTATCGTGCTGACCTTCGCCGGCTTCTTCCTCTTCGAAGTGCTGAAAAGCCTCGCGGTGCACCCGGTGCAATATGCATTGGTGGGGGTTGCGCTGGCGTTCTTCTACCTGTTGCTGCTGTCGCTGTCGGAGCACATCGGTTTTGCCCTGGCTTATCTGTTGTCGGCCGGCGGCTGCGTGTTGCTGATCGGGTTCTATGTCTGCCATGTGTTGCGAAGCGCGCGTCACGGCTTGAGCTTTTCGGCGGGGTTGGCGGCGTTGTATGGCTTGCTCTACGGCTTGTTGAGTGCCGAGGACTACGCGTTGTTGATGGGCTCGTTGTTGCTGTTCGGCTTGCTCGGCGTGTTCATGGTGCTGACCCGCAAGCTGGATTGGTACGGGATCGGGCAGAAGCCGGCCAAGCCGTTGGCGTTTGATCTGGGGGCGGTGGAATGAGCCGGTCGGTGGGGTTGCGCGAGGATCAGCGGGAGGGGGAAGAGTTGGCGAAGCAGATATTCGGTTTGTTTCCTGTTGACCCGGTGTGGTGCCATCGTGAGCAGGCTCGGTCCCACAAGGGATCTGCAGTGAACACAAGGTTCGTGCACACCACCGATCAACTGTGGGAGCGAGCCTGCTCGCGATGAGGCCGGTACAGCCAGCGAAGATCTAGACCTTCGGCATCGTCGCCACCATCGACGGCCGCTGGCTCACCTCGAAATACCAGGCCGCCAATTGCGGATTCGCCTCGCGCCATTGCAGATCCGGGTGGCGCAGGTCGAGGTAACCCAGCGCACACGCCACGCTGATCGCCGCCACATCGAAATGGCTGGTCAGCTCGGCAATCGCGTCCTTCTCCAACAGCGCCAGCGCGCGACGAATCTTGTCGCGCTGGCCATCGAGCCATTCGTCCCACTGTTTTTCGGGGGCGCGCAGGACCACTTCATAACGAACCATCACCGAAGCGTCCATGATCCCGTCGGCCAGCGAGGCCAGGGTCAAACGGCGCCAGCGGGCCGAGCCGTCGCGGGGGATCAGCGGGTTGCCGACGTGTTGATGATCGAGGTAATCGAGGATCACCCGGCTGTCATGGATAACGTTGCCGTCGGCCAGGCGCAGGGCCGGGATCTTGCCCAGCGGGTTGTCTTCGTTGAGCGCCTGATCCGGGCTTACCGGTGTGAGCACGCAGTCTTGCAGCGCCACGCGGTCGGTCTGACCGGTTTCGTGCAGCAGCACCATGACTTTGCGGACGAAGGGCGATAACGAATTGTGGAACAGGGTCATGCTGGGGGCGGACATGGCAGCATCTCGGAGTTGGGCAATGCTGGGCAGCATAGCGCGTTCAAGAGATTGCTCAAGATCGTGGGGGCGAGCCTGCTCGCGAAGAGGTCGTTTACATTCAGCACCCCTGTTGAATGTCAGGCCGCCATCGCGAGCAGGCTCGCTCCCACAAGGATCAGCGGCGTTGCAGCAGGCCGCGCAGGGCCAGGACGGCAGGGACGCCCAAGCCAAGCCAGCTCAAGGCATCCCACACGCCGTCGCCCAGCAACGCGGCGAACAACCCCGCGGCACTGAGCAGCGCGATCACGGTGGGCGTGGCGAAGACCTTCCAGAAGTTCGACTGTCGTGGCCTCATGCTTGAGCCTCCGCTTGCTCGAGCGCAGGTTTCGCCGCCTTGCGCCGCACTACCCACAGATAAACCCCGCTGCCCAGCACGACGATGGTCAGCCCATCCAGAGTCGCCCAGAGGATTTTCATCGGCATGCCACCGTAATCACCAAAGTGCAGGGGTTGCGACATGCCCATGGCGTCCATGTACCACGGTCGTTCCGCCACCGCCGTGACTTGCAGGGTGCTGGCGTCAATCAACACCGGGGTCAGCAGGTGCGAAGTCAGGTGGGTGCTGCCTTTCATGAACACGGCGTAATGGTGTTCGCTGGAAAACCGCGTGCCGGGGAAGGCGATGAAATCGGGTTGCATGCCCGGCGCGACTTCCTTGGCGATGTCGAGTAAACGGGTCGCGGGTGCCAATTGCGTCAGCGGTGGCGCGTCGCGGTAGGGCGCGATCATCGTGCTCAGTGCGTCGTTGCGCCAGGCGGCGATCAGCAGGTCGGCGCAGGCACTGATCACGCCGGTCACCCCGACCACCAGTGCCCAGGTCAGGGTGACCACGCCGATCAGGTTATGCAGGTCGAGCCAGCGCAGGCGAGTGGACTTGTCCTGGCGCACGCTGGCGAATTTCAAGCGGCGCATGAACGGCAGGTACAGCACCGTCCCGGAAATGATGGCCACGACAAACATCAGCCCCATGAACGCCAGCAACAACTTGCCCGGCAGACCGGCGAACATGTCCACGTGCAGGCGCAGCATCACCATCATGAAACCGCCGTTGGCCGACGGCATCTCCAGCGCTTCGCCGGTGCGGGCGTCGAGCATGAAGGTGTGCGACGAATTGGGCTCGGTACCGGCGGTGGCCGCCATGATGGCGATCGCGGCGTTGGGCTCTTCTTCGTCGAAGCCGAAATACTGCATGACTTCGCCGGGGCGATGTTCTTCCGCCGCCTGCACCAACTGCTGCAAATTCAGCTGCGGGGTGTCCGCCGGCATTTGCTTCAACTCGGCGGCATCGCCCAGCAGGTGGTCGATCTCGTGGTGGAAGATCAACGGCAGGCCGGTCAGCGCCAGCATCAGCAGGAACACGGTGCAGATCAGGCTGGTCCAGGTGTGGATGAACGACCAGCGGCGAATTGTTTTACTTTTCATTTGATGGCCTTCAGAAATACCAAAGCCGTCCCCGAAGGACGGCTTGGTCTTGGAGCGTTCAGCTCAGGCATTTACCACTTGTAAGTTGCACTGGCGACGACACTGCGCTGGTCGCCGTAGTAGCAGTAGAAACTGTCACAGGTGGAGATGTAGTCCTTGTCCAGCAGGTTGGTCGCGTTCAGTGCCAGGGACGCGCCTTTCAGGCTGTTGTCCAGGCGGCCGAGGTCGTAATGGACCGCCGCGTCGAACACGGTGTAGGCGTCGGCCTTGCCCAGCCAGGTGTTGCCCTGATCGCCGTAGGTGTTGCCGGTGTAGCGAGCGCCGGCGCCAATGCCGAAGCCATCCAGTACGCCGGCGTGCCAGGTGTAATCGGCCCACAGCGAAGCCTGTTGGTTGGGCATCAATTGCAGACGATTGCCCTTGTAGTCGCCTTTCTGCACTTCGGATTTGGCCAAGGTGTAGGCCGCGATGATTTTCAGGTTTTCGGTGACGTCGGATACCGCTTCCAGCTCCAGGCCCCTGACCTTCACTTCGCCAGTCTGGCTGGTGATCGGTGTGGCGCCGACGGTGGTGGTGACCGAGACGTTTTTCTGGGTCAGGTCATACACCGCTGCGCTGAGCAGGGTGTTGCTGCCCGGTGGCTGGTACTTGATGCCCAATTCCCACTGCTTGCCTTCGGTCGGCTTGAACGATTCGGTGCTGGAGGCTGATGCGCCAGTGGTGGGCTGGAAGGATTCGGCGTACGACAAGTACGGCACGAAGCCCGAATCAAACACATAGCTGATTGCCGCGTTGCCGCTGAAGTTCTTGTCACGCTGGGTGTTGGTGGCATCGCCCTTGTTGAAAAACTCGGTGCTGGTGTGGACCCAATCCTCACGTCCGCCGACGGTCAGGCGCCATTGGTCGAGGGCCATTTGATCCTGCACGTACAGGCCGGTCTGGTAGGTCTTCTGGTTGTAGTCGTAGAACGCGGTGGAGCGCGGTGGACGAACGATGGGCTGGCCATAGATCGGGTTGTTGACGTTGGTGGTCAGCCCGTCGCCGAAAATCGAGGTGTAGTTGGTGTTGCTGCGCTGGTGGTCGAGGCCCAGCAGCAGGGTGTGACGGACATCGCCGGTGGCGAAGTCGGTCTGGAAATTGTTATCCACGGCGAACTGGCTGATGTCTTCATCGACGATGGTGCTGGTGCGCCCGACGTTGCCTTCGTTATCCACCTGGGTGAACGGATACGAGCCGACAGTGAGCCCCTGGAACGACAGATCGGATTTGGTGTAACGCAGGTTCTGCTTGAACTGCCAGACGTCGTTCAAGCGATGTTCGAACGCATAGCCCAGAGCGTAGTAGGTGCGGTCGTAGTATTCCCAGTCCGGGTCGCCGAGATTCTTATGATGGGAAACCTTGCCGAACGGCATGTCGATCTTGGTGCCCTGCACCGGCAGGAACTGGCTGGTGATGCCGGTATCGTCGCGGGTGAATTGCGTGAGCAGGGTGAAGCGGGTGTCTTCGTCGATGTTCCAGGTCAGGCTTGGCGCGATGTTGTAGCGCTTGTTGTCGACGTGGTCGATCTGCGTGCCGCTGTCGCGCACCACGCCGCTCAGGCTATAGAGGAACTGGCCTTCGTCATCAATTTTGCCGGTGCTGGCGAAGTTGATCTGGCGCTGGTTGTCGCTGCCGTATTGCAGCTGGATCTCGTGGCTGTCTTCAGCGCTTGGACGGCGGCTGACCATGTCCAGCAAGCCACCCGGCGGGGTCTGGCCGTAGACCGACGACGCCGGGCCGCGCAGCAGGGCGAGGCGATCGAGGTTCCAGGTTTCCTGTTTCGGGTTGGCGTAGGTGCCTTTCGGCAGCGGCAGGCCATCGAGGAACTGGGTCGGCTCAAAGCCCCGGACCCGCAGCCAGTCGGCACGGGTGTCGCTGCCGTAGCTGCTGGCGACGATGCCGGGCATGTAGCGCACGGCGTCATCGAGGTTCTGCACATTGCGATCTTCCATTTGCTGGCGAGTGGCGACCGATATCGAGCGCGGCGCTTCGACCAGCGCGGTGTCGGTCTTGCTGCCGGCGGCGGTGCGCGTGGCGAGGTAGCCTTCCACCGGGCCCCAGGCGCTTTCAGTGTTTTGGACACCGATGACGGCGGTTTCCGGCAGGGCCAGCGTGCCCTCGGGGATGGCGGCCAGGCTGTAGGTGCCGGCGTTGCTTTGTTCCAGTTGCAGACCGGTGCCGCGCAAGGCTTCACGCAAGGCGCTGGCGGCGTCGTACTGGCCCTTGACCGGCGCTGAGGTCTTGCCCGCGGCCAGCGAAGGGTTCAACGACAGCGCGAGGCCCGCTTGGCTGGCGATCTGGTTCAGCGTGCTGGCCAATGGCGCGGCCGGCAGGTTGTAGGCGCGAACGCTGGACGCCTGTTCAGCGGCAATCAGCTGACTGCTGGCCAGCGGGGCGCAAAGGGCAATGGCGATGGCCAGCAAGCTGGGGCGCAACAAGGTGTCTAGCGAACGGGACATACAGCGGCTCCTGAATGGAAATATTTCTCAATTGCCTAGGTGCCGAATGAGAATCCCAAAGTGATAGGGCTGGATGAAAATAATTTCGATTCAGTAAGTGAGGGGCTGAGTCTAGATGTGTGCTGTTGTTGACGGCCTCTTCGCGGGCAAGCCTCGCTCCTACGGGTTTTGTGTCGACCTGTGGAGCGATGACATCCTGTAGGAGCGAGGCTTGCCCGCGAAGGCGGCCGATCAGACGCAACACCCCTCAGGGCTTGGCTTCGGCCTTCGCCACCGTCACCCACCACGGCGTGTGCTGTTCGATCTGCACGGGCAAGGTCGGCAGCAGCGCGCTTAGCGCCTTGTCGGTGTCGTGCAGGGGGAAGCTACCGGTGATCCGCAGGTCAGCCACCTCCGGCGCAACGCCCAAATGCCCCCGTCGATATCGACCGAGTTCGTGCACCAGGTCTTCCAGTCGTGTGTTGTCCACCACCAGCATGCCGCGGGTCCAGGCATCGGCGCCGAGGTTCAGCGCGACGATTGGGCCCAGGCCATTGCTGCGCATCAGCACTTGCTGGCCTTCATGCAGGATCTGCTCTTCAGGGCTCGACTGCGGGTGGGCGGCCACCGCGGACTGCAACACGCTCAGTCGCGTGCCGTCGTCCTCGCGCTTGACCAGGAACCGCGTACCCAGCGCGCGCAGGCTGCCTTCACGGGTTTCGACGATAAACGGTCGAGCGTCGCCATGACCGGTTTCGACGAGAATTTCCCCTTCCTGAAGGATGATCAGCCGCTGCTTTTCGTCAAAACGCACGTCCACCGCGCTGTGGGTGTTGAGGTTGATCAGCGTGCCGTCGCTCAGGCGCAGGGTGCGCTGCTCGCCGGTGGCGGTGCGCTGGTCGGCCAGCCAATAGTCGATGGGCAAATGACGATCACCGACGAACAGCGCCAAGCCGATTACTGCGACGACGCTGGCCAGGCCACTGCCGAGCTTGCGCACCCGTCGGCGAATGCTTTCGCGCGATTGCAATAACGCCGTGCGCGCCGGGCCGCTGGCGACGCTGAAACGCTGGTCGAGCATGCCCAGTTGGCGCCAGGCCCGCGCGTGTTCCTCGTGGGCGGCGTGCCATTTGGTGAACTCTTCGCGCTCCACCGGGCTGCCGGAATCCAGGGACAATTGCCAGGCAATCGCGGCATCCAGCACCTGCGCTGATACCGGTTTGGAGCTGACCGGGTTCATACCGGCTCACCGTACAGCGCGATGTAGCACTGACGAATGCCTTGGGCCAGGTATTGGCGAACCCGAGGCACTGACACGCCCAGACGCTCGGCGATTTGCGCATGGCCGAGGCCGTCGAGGCGGTTATAGAGAAACGCCGCCCGGGCCTTGCTGGAAAGCTTGCCAAGCAGGCGGTCGATGTTTTTCAGGTCTTCGAGGATCAGCTGCTGTTCTTCCACCGACGGTTGTTCGCCTTCGGGGATCAGCATCAATTCGGTGAGGTAGGCCTGTTCCAGCGCTGCGCGACGGAAATAATCGAACAGCAAGCCCTTGGCGATCGCCACCAGAAACGCCCGCGGTTCACGAGGCTCCTTCAGCTCATCACGGCCGAGCAGGCGCATGAAGGTGTCCTGACTCAGGTCTTCGGCCCGTTGCGGGCAGGCCACATTGCGTCGCAGCCAGGCCAATAGCCAACCGCGATGGTCGCGATACAACGCACCAACGAGCTCACTTTGGGGGCTTTGGACTGACGACACGCAGCATCACCGATTGGGAAATGTTAACTAACGAGAATTGTTCGCGATTGTGGCAGAGGCGGGGGAGGTAAGCAATTGGCCACTGGTCAGGTGGTTTTTGATGGGGAGTCTTCAGGTGGACCGCGTTGTCGTGCTTCGCGGGCAAGCCTCGCGCCTACAGGATGTCGTCGTTCCACAGATCGACACAAAACCTGTAGGCGCGAGGCTTGCCCGCGAAGGCGTCAGAACAGGCGCCGCAGATTTAGAAGGACGGCGCCCGCTGCCGGCGTTTCCACTGACTCACCCGCTGCTGCAAATTCAACGGGCTATGAATCTGCTGCTGCCGCGCCCGGCTGAACAGAATCAACGCCAGCTCCGCGGTGGCCAACGCATCGGCGCTGGCGTTGTGGCGTTCGAAGACTTCCAGCTTGAACCAGTCGATCCAGTCATCGAGCCCGGCATCGCGAATGTGCGCCTGAGGACACAGCAACGGTGCGATGTCCGCCACATCCAGAAACGTATTCTGCAATTTGTAGCCCAGATGCTCTTTCAGCGAACGCCCCAGCATGTGTTGATCGAACGGCGCATGAAACGCCAGCACCGGGCTGTCTCTGACGAACTCCATAAATTCGACCAGTGCCTGAGCCGGATCGCTGCCAGCGGCAATCGCGCTAGGCCCCAGACCATGAATCAATACGCTGGGCCCTACCTTCATATCCGCGCATTGCAGCGTGCGTTCGAACTGCTGGCTGAAATCGATCGCTCCGTCTTCGATCACCACCGCGCCGATGGACAACACCCGGTCCTTGTTCAGGTTCAGCCCGGTGGTTTCCAGGTCGAGCACCACCCAGCGCTGCTCGCGCAGGCTGCATTCGCTCAGATCGGCCGCCGAGGGTAAGCGTTGCAGACGTAGCTGGAGTTCAGCGGTCAGGCTTGGGCCCGCCGGACGCAGCCATGAAAACAGGCTCATAGCTGATACCGCAGGGCCAGGCTGCTTTGCAGGCGTTGAGCCTGGCGCAGGGATTCACGCAGGATCCGTCGGTCCAGATGATTGAGGCTGTCCGGATCGACCCGGTTGGAGTAGGGCAAGTTCTCCCGAGTCTGTAGCTGATGTTGCTGCATGCGGGTTTGCTGGATGAAGTGGTAGGCCTCTTCATACGCAGCGCCGTCGAGCCGTTCGATGACCTCTTTGGCCACCAGTTCGCGAAAGCGCTCCAGGGTATTGTTGGACTCGATGCCATGGGCCAGGGCCAGCAATCGGGCGCCATCGACGAAAGGCGTCAGCCCCTGGACCTTCAGATCCAGCGTGGCTTTCTCGCCATTCTTGCGCGCCAGCACGAACTCACGGAAACGCCCGACCGGAGGGCGGTTGCGCAAGGCGTTCTCGGCCATCATCCGCTGGAACAACCGGTTGTCATTCACCTGATCGAGAATTCCCCGACGCAGCTGCTCGCAACCTTGTTCGTCGCCCCAGACCACCCGCAGGTCGAAATAAATGCTCGATCCCAGCAGGTTCTCCGGCGTCGCCTCACGAATAAACGCCGCAAAACGCCGCGCCCATTCGGCCCGGGACAAACACAGTTCGGGGTTGCCGGCCATGATGTTGCCCTTGCACAGCGTGAAGCCGCAGAGTGCCAGGCTCTGGTTGATCTGCTGGGCAATCGGCAGCAATTTGCCGCGAATTTCGGCGGCATGCGCCGCGTCCCGGGCTTCGAAAAGAATGCCGTTGTCCTGATCGGTGTGCAGCGTCTGTTCGCGGCGGCCTTCGCTGCCGAAGCACAGCCAGCTGAATGGAATCCCAGGGTCGCCTTTTTCGGCGAGGGTCAGTTCGATCACCCGGCACACGGTGTGATCGTTGAGCAAGGTAATGATGTGGGTGATCTGGGTCGAGGAGGCACCGTGCGCCAGCATGCGTTCGACCAGTTGGCCGATCTCGCCGCGCAGCGCCACCAGGTTTTCCACTTTCTGGGCGCTGCGAATAGTCCGCGCCAAATGGACGAGGTCCACCCGTTGCAGGGAAAACAGGTCGCGCTCGGACACCACGCCGCACAGACGATGGTCCTTCACCAGGCAGACGTGGGCGATGTGCCGTTCGGTCATGGCGATCGCCGCATCGAAGGCGCTGTGGTCCGGCGACAGGAAAAACGGCGCCTGGGTCATGTGGCGTTCGATCGCTTCGTTGAAGTCGTCAGTGCCGTCGGCCACCACATGGCGCAGGTCGCGCAGGGTAAAAATGCCCAGCGGGGCTTTGCGCTCGTCGACAATCACGATGCTGCCGACCTGTTGCTCATGCATCAGGGTCACGGCTTCACGCAATGGCGTGGCGGGGCTGCAAGTCACCGGATGGCGCATGGCCAATTCGCCCAGTCGCGTGTTCAGCGAATATTGAGTACCGAGGGTTTCCACGGCTTTTTGCTGGACTTGCTGATTGACCTGATCCAGCAGGCTGCTGACACCGCGCAGGGCGAAGTCGCGAAACGTGGTGGAAAGGGCGAACAACTTGATGAACGCCAGCTTGTTGAGCTGAAGGCAAAAGGTGTCTTCGGCCGCCAGGTGTTCGGTGCGGGTAGCACGCTCGCCCAGCAGCGCGGCGAGGGGGAAACACTCGCCGGTGGTGATTTCGAAGGTGGTTTCGGTGCCGCCCTTGGCCGTATGCGGGCGCTCACCCACAACCCGTCCTTGTTTGACGATATAGAAATGCTCAACCGGCCCGTCGGCCGGTTTGATGATGCTTTCGCCGGGCGCATAAAAACGCAGCTGACATTGTTCAACCAGGTACGCCAGGTGCGCGTGTTCCATTTGATTGAAGGGCGGGAATCGCTGAAGGAATTGCAAAGTGCCCTGGATGTTCTGCAACACCGCGGTTTTCCCTGCCTGTGTAAAGGCGTCCTCTCTACTCATAACCATTACCGCAGTCTTTTTTGAATTGTTGTCGGATGACTACCCCCATGGTCGGCTCGTACATGCAGGGTGCCCATTGGACGTAAGTCTAGGTCGGGGCGTGCAGGCTTCGGAAGTTAAGAAATGTCTGACGCAAATGCAGGAAAAACCTCCTACATTGGCTATAGGAAAAGTTTCCGACGAAGTGCACATTGAAGGTCTACTTAGCGATGTCTGACGAAAGTGCTAGGGGATTGAATTGAAAACGTAGAGAAAGCCATGTCCGACCACGATATTTTGAGTGATGCCGAGCGCGAGGCGCTGAGTGCCGTCATGCTCGAACCCGATTTACCGGCGCAGCGGGTGCTGATCGTTGACGACGATAAAGACTCGCGTGAGCTGTTGTCGGAGATTCTTGCGTTGGACGGTATTCGTTGCATGACCGCCGCCAGTGGCGAAACTGCACTCAAAATGGTGATCGAAAAACCAACGATTGGCCTGGTGATCACTGATTTGCGAATGGGGCACATCGATGGCCTGGACCTGATCCGCCAGGTGCGAGAGTCAGTCCGGGCGGCGATGCCGTTCATCATCGTTTCCGGCGACGCCGACGTGAAAGACGCAATCGCCGCAATGCATCTGAGCGTGGTCGACTTCCTGCTCAAACCTGTCGATACCGGCAGGTTGTTGGAGCTGGTCAAACATGAGTTGGGAATAATGGATGAGCAAACACCGACTTGATAAAAAAAGGCCCTGATCTTTCGATCAGGGCCTTTTTTTGTCCGGCGTCAGTGCTCAGTTACAGGCCATTGGCAGCCTTGAACTCGCGGCGACGACGGTGCAGGACCGGCTCGGTGTAGCCGTTTGGCTGCTTTGTGCCTTCAACCACCAGTTCGACCGCCGCCTGGAAGGCGATGTTGCTGTCGAAGTTCGGTGCCAGCGGACGATACAGCGCGTCGTTGGCGTTCTGGCGGTCAACCACCGGCGCCATGCGCTTGAGGCTTTCCATGACCTGGTCATGTGTGACGATGCCATGACGCAGCCAGTTGGCGATGTGCTGGCTGGAAATCCGCAGCGTCGCACGGTCTTCCATCAGGCCGATGTCGTTGATGTCCGGCACCTTCGAGCAACCCACGCCCTGATCGATCCAGCGCACCACGTAACCGAGAATGCCCTGGGCGTTGTTGTCCAGTTCGTTCTTGATCTGTTCCGCAGTCCACTGCGGGTTCACCGCCAGCGGGATGGTCAGGATGTCGTCAACCGACGCGCGGGCACGTTTGGCCAGCTCGGCCTGACGGGCGAACACGTCGACCTTGTGGTAATGCAGCGCGTGCAACGCAGCGGCAGTCGGCGATGGAACCCAGGCGGTGTTGGCGCCGGCCAGCGGGTGAGCGATTTTCTGTTCGAGCATCGCCGCCATCAGGTCGGGCATCGCCCACATGCCTTTACCGATCTGGGCGCGACCTTGCAGGCCGGTGCTCAAACCGATATCGACGTTCCAGTTCTCGTAGGCGCCGATCCACTTCTCGGCCTTCATGTCCGCCTTGCGCACCATCGGGCCGGCTTCCATGGAGGTGTGGATTTCGTCACCCGTGCGGTCGAGGAAACCGGTGTTGATGAACACCACGCGCTCGCTCGCAGCTTTGATGCAGGCCTTGAGGTTGACCGTGGTGCGGCGCTCCTCGTCCATGATCCCGACTTTCAGCGTGTTGCGCGGCAGACCGAGGACTTCTTCGATGCGACCGAACAGCTCGTTGGTGAACGCGGCTTCTTCCGGGCCGTGCATTTTCGGCTTCACGATATAGACCGAACCGGTGCGGCTGTTCTTGCGCGAGTTGTTGCCGTTGAGGCTGTGGATCGCTGCCAGACTGGTGATCAAGCCGTCGAGAATGCCTTCCGGCACTTCGTTGCCATCTTTGTCGATGATCGCATCGATGGTCATCAGGTGACCGACGTTGCGCACGAACAACAGCGAACGACCGTGCAGGCTCAGTTCCTTACCGTCGACACCGGTGTAGGTGCGATCAGCGTTCATGGTGCGGGTAAAGGTCTGACCGCCTTTGGAGACTTCTTCCGACAGGTCGCCCTTCATCAGGCCGAGCCAGTTGCGGTAGATCACCACTTTGTCATCGGCATCGACAGCGGCGACGGAGTCTTCGCAGTCCATGATGGTGGTCAGCGCAGCTTCCATCAGGATGTCTTTGATACCGGCAGCGTCGGTCTGGCCGACCGGGGTGCTGGCATCGACCTGGATTTCGAAGTGCAGGCCGTTGTTTTTCAGCAGGATTGCAGTCGGTGCGGCTGTATCGCCGTGGAAACCGATCAGCTGTGCATCGTTGCGCAGGCCGGTGTTGCTGCCGCCTTTGAGGGCGACGACCAGTTTGCCGTCAACGATCTTGTAGCCGGTGGAATCGACGTGAGTGCCGGCCGCCAGGGGCGCGGCTTCGTCGAGGAAGGCTCGGGCGAAGGCGATGACCTTGTCGCCGCGAACCTTGTTGTAGCCTTTGCCTTTCTCCGCGCCGTCAGCTTCGCTGATGGCATCGGTGCCGTAGAGCGCGTCATACAGCGAACCCCAACGGGCGTTCGAGGCATTGAGCGCGAAACGGGCATTCATCACCGGAACCACAAGCTGTGGACCGGCCATGCGGGCGATTTCGTCATCGACGTTTTGCGTCGTTGCCTGGAAATCAGCCGCTTCTGGCAGCAGATAACCGATGTCTTGCAAGAAGGCTTTATAGGCCACAGCGTCGTGTGGTTGACCGGCACGGGATTGGTGCCAGCCATCGATACGAGCCTGGAAATCATCGCGTTTGGCGAGTAGGGCTTTGTTCTTCGGCGCCAGGTCATGGATGACCTTGTCGGCACCGGCCCAGAACTTATCGGCGGTGAGGCCGGTACCGGGAATGGCTTCGTTGTTCACGAAGTCGAACAGGACTTTGGCGACCTGCAGGCCACCGACTTGAACGTGTTCAGTCATTGCTTGCCTCACTCTGCTCAGCTATTTCGCTTTTCAGCTCTTCAAATTAACAATGAAGCCTCTGGCTATTTAAACCACAAACCCCTTCCACCAGTACATGCCATTTCGGGCGGCTGGGATGGAACCGATCAACGGCTTTGAGGCCTTGCTGACAGGGCTATCAGGGCTGCGAGTGTGCCTGTGGCAGACATCGATCCAACGTTATGTAGTGCGCGCTGCGGCATACTACATGATGAATTGCGCTTGTGAAAATTAGACTAATTACGTCGTTCTGCGACCCCATGACGCATTGCGGTCACGTCGGGGCACGGGATGTTCTCAAAAAACTATTGGATTGTTCCAGTTAAATATAAAAACTTGTACACGATTTATTGTTCGCGATGTTCTTCGCGGCGCGCCTTTCGCGGGCAAGCCTCGCTCCTGCAGGGGGCGGCTCCTTCTAGGAGCGAGGCTTGCCCGGGAAGGCATTCGCCGATTCAACGCAGTAACAACCCTTGCCTATACTTCTTTCTCTATAACAAAAGAGGGCTGCGCCATGGACCACCTCGTACTCACTGTTTTCGCTCCGGACAAGCCAGGGCAGGTCGAGCGCATTGCCCAATGCATTGCCGAGCATGGCGGCAACTGGCTGGAGAGCCGCATGTCGCGCATGGCCGGGCAGTTCGCCGGGATTCTTCGGGTGGGCGTGCCGGCCGAGGCTTACGATGAGCTGGTCGATGCCCTGAAGGCGTTGTCCGCCCACGGTATTCGCGTGCTGATCGCCGAAAGCGGCATTGAGCAATCCTGCACCTGGAAACCGATTGCCATGGAGTTGGTGGGCAATGACCGCCCGGGGATTGTCCGTGACATCACTCGCCTGCTGAGTGAGCAAGGGGTGAGCCTGGAGCGTCTGGTGACCGAAGTGCGTCCGGCACCGATGAGCAGCGAGCCGTTGTTTCACGCCGAAGCGATCCTGGCGGTGCCGCTGACCTTATCGCTGGATGTCTTGCAGTCGCGCCTGGAAACCCTGGCCGACGATCTGATGGTGGAATTGGTGCTGCGCAGTGAACCCTGACCGGGTTATCCAAGTTAAACGTGCACCTGCCTGTGGATAACCTGTAGAGACAGCCCGCCAGCCCACGCCGGCCGGGCTTCTTCCAGATCTGATCAAAAAACCATCAGTTTCAACAAGTTGCGCACAAACGGCGGGGATCACGCTGTGGATAACCTTGGGAAGGATCACTGCAGGCCACGAAGGACGTGGCTCGCAGAGGTTTGTGTGTTTTTTGATCAGCTGCGGCGGCGAAGACTGATCACCGCATCGACGCTGTAAACCGCCAGACCTGCCCAGATAAAGATAAACGCGACCAGCGTGCTGGAAGACAAATGCTCGCCAAACAACAGCACGGCTTGCAACAGCACCAGCGTCGGCGCCAGGTACTGGAGGAAACCCAGCGTCGTGTAGGGCAGATGCCGTGCTGCGGCGTTGAAACACACCAGCGGCACCAGCGTTACTGGCCCGGCCGCGACCAGCCACCAGGCTTCGGATGTGGTCCAGAACTCGGGCTGAGCGCTTGTGGCCGTCTGATTGAACAGCAGCCAGGCAATGGCAATCGGCACCAGCATCCAGGTTTCCACCACCAGGCCGGGCAGCGCCTTGACGGGCGCTTGCTTGCGGATCAAACCGTAGAAGCCGAACGTCAGCGCCAACACCAGCGACACCCACGGCAAGCTGCCGACTTGCCACACCTGCTGCGCCACGCCGATGGCCGCCAGCCCCACCGCGATCCACTGCATCCGCCGCAGCCGCTCGCCGAGGATCAGCATCCCCAGCAGCACGTTGACCAGAGGGTTGATGTAGTAACCGAGACTGGCCTCAAGCATGCGCCCGTTGTTCACCGACCAGACGTAGGTCAGCCAGTTGGCCGCAATCAGCGTGCCGCTCAGGGCCAGGACCGCCAGGCGTTTCGGGTTATCCCGCAGTTCCTGCCACCATCCCGGGTGTTTCCAGACCATCAGCAACAAGCCGCCGAACAGCGCCGACCACAGTACACGGTGAATGATGATCTCCACGGCCGGCACGCTGGCGATGGCTTTGAAATAGATCGGGAACAGGCCCCAGATGATGTAGGCACTCAGGCCCAGGATGTACCCGCGACGCGGGTTGGCAGCTTGCATGCAGAATCCTTGCTTAGGCAGCTAACAAAGAGGGGATTGTATAGATGTGTTGTATTTTTTGTAGGAGCGAGGCTTGCCCGCGAAGAACGATATCGCGGTCTGCCTGAAATACCGCGTTATCGTTCTTCGCGGGCAAGCCTCGCTCCTACTGGGGATCTGGTTGTCAGAAGAGCTTCAACGGTTCTTCGTTGAGAGCAGATAATTGCTCGCGCAACGCCAACACCTGATCACCCCAATACCGTTCACTGCCAAACCACGGAAAGCTGTGCGGGAACGCCGGGTCGTCCCAGCGGCGGGCGAGCCAGGCGCTGTAGTGCATCAGGCGCAAGGCGCGCAGCGGTTCGATCAGCGCGAGTTCCCGTGGGTCGAAGTCGTGAAATTCGTTGTAGCCGTCCATCAGTTCCGACAGTTGAACGAGACATTCCTGGCGATCCCCCGCCAGCATCATCCAGATGTCCTGCACCGCCGGGCCCATGCGACAGTCGTCGAGGTCGACGATGTGGAACATTTCGTCGCGGCACATCATGTTGCCGGGGTGGCAATCGCCGTGCATGCGGATGTTCTTGTGCGGGGTGGCCTTGTAGACCTCTTCCACGCGCTTGAGCAGGTCGCGGGCCACGGACTCGTAGGCCGGCAGCAGGCTCTTGGGGACGAAATTGCCTTCGAGCAGGGTGGTCAGCGAATCGTGACCAAAGTTCTTCACGCCCAGCGCTTCACGGTGTTCGAACGGCTTGGTGGCGCCGACGGCGTGCAACCTGCCAAGCAACTGACCCAGTCGATACAGCTGATCAAGATTGCCCGGCTCCGGCGCACGGCCACCACGGCGGGGGAACAGGGTGAAACGAAACCCGGCGTGTTCATGCAGGCTGACGCCGTTGTGAATCATCGGCGCCACCACCGGCACGTCGCACTCGGCGAGTTCGAAAGTGAACTGGTGTTCTTCGAGAATCGCTTCGTTGGTCCAGCGTTGTGGGCGGTAGAACTTGGCGATCAGCGGCTCGGAGTCTTCGATGCCGACCTGATAGACGCGGTTCTCGTAGCTGTTGAGCGCCAGGATGCGTGCGTCGCTGAGAAAGCCGATGCTTTCGACGGCATCGAGCACGAGGTCTGGGGTGAGGGTTGCAAACGGGTGGGCCATGCTGACTCCTGCGCGCAGCAGGCTGCCGCGTCCGGCCAAGCATGGTAGCGCAGACGGGGCGTCTTTAGTGTTAAGGCTTGAGATGAGTGGTGTTGCCATCGCTAGCAGGCTAGCTCCCACAGGGGATTTGCGGTGTGTCGCAGATCCCGTGTGGGAGCTAGCCTGCTAGCGATGGGGCCCGATCAGGCGCCGACGATCCCGCCATCTTCACGCGTGATAGCCATCACCGAAGACCGCGGCTTGCCATTCGGCAGATGCTCCGGGAACGTCGAGCCCCCGTTCTCTCCAGGGTGCTGGATCCCGACAAACAACGTCTTCTGATCCGGCGAGAAGCTGATCCCCGTGACCTCGCAGCCAACCGGCCCGACCATGAACCGACGAATCTCCCCGGTCACCGGGTCGGCACACAGCATCTGGTTGTTGCCCATGCCGGCGAAGTCGCCTGCATTACTCGAATCGCCATCGGTGAGAATCCACAACCGCCCGGCCTTGTCGAAGCCCAGGCCATCCGGGCTGTTGAACATGTTCTGTGGCGTGATGTTCGACGAACCGCCCTTCGGCGTGCCAGCGTGGACGCCCGGGTTGCCGGCGACCACAAACAGGTCCCAGGCAAAGCTTTTGGAACCGTGATCGTCACGATCAGTGCGCCAGCGCAGAATCTGCCCGTAGACGTTCTTCTCGCGCGGGTTCGGCCCGCCCACCGGTTGGCCGTCCTCGCCACGCTTGGCGTTGTTGGTCAGCGTGCAATAGACCTGGCCATCCTTGGGGCTGACGACGATCCATTCCGGACGGTCCATGCGCGTGGCCTTCACCACGCTGGCCGCGAGGCGCGCGTGAATGAGCACTTCGGCCTGATCGGCAAAACCGCTGCTGGCGTCGATCCCGTTTTTACCGTGGGTCAGTTCGATCCATTCGCCCTGGCCTTTCGGATGATCGGCGTTGCTGTCGCCCGCATCGAAGCGCGCCACGTACAAGGTGCCGTGGTCCAGCAGGTCGCGGTTGGCCTTGGGGTTCTTGTGGTTGATTTTGTCGCGGCTGACGAACTTGTAGATGAACTCGCCGCGTTCGTCGTCGCCCATGTACACCACGGCGTGACCGTCATGGGTTTCAGCCAGCGCAGCGTTTTCATGTTTGAAGCGGCCCAGCGCAGTTCGTTTGACCGGCGTCGATTGCGGATCGAACGGGTCGATTTCCACGACCCAGCCGTGACGGTTGAGCTCGTTCGGATTTTTCGCCAGGTCGAACCGCTCATCGTGTTGATGCCAGTTGATCTCTTTGCTGGCCGCCACTGCGCCATAACGCTTCTGCGCGGCATCGAACTTCTGCTCGGCATTGCTGCTGCCGAAGCAATCGGTGAAGTTCTCTTCGCAGGTCAGGTATGTGCCCCACGGCGTCATGCCGTTGGCGCAGTTCTGGAAGGTGCCGAGGACATGCTTGCCCTGCGGGTCAGCGCTGGTTTTCACCAGTGCGTGGCCGGCAGCCGGGCCGCTGAGGCTGATCGGTGCGTTGCCGTGAATGCGTCGGTTGTAGCGCGAGCCCTGGACGAACGCCCATTGGCCGTTCTTGCGTTGCACTTCGATCACCGACACGCCTTCGCAGGCCAGTGCCTTGCGCACCTCTTCGGCCGATTGCGGCATGCCGCCGTGCGGGTAGAGGTAGCGATAGTTGGTGTATTCGTTGTTGATTGCCATCAGCGCCCGGTCTTTTTCCCCGGGAAATTCGAACAGGCTCATGCCGTCGTTGTTGTCACCGAACTGGACTTCCTGTTGCTCGGCGGTGCCGTTACCGCTCGGGTCAAATGCCGGACCGTTTTTTTGCAATGGCTGGCCCCAGCTGATCAGTACCGAAGACTTGTAGCCCGGCGGCAGGGTGATTGCGTCGCTGGTGGCGGCGGGGATGCTGTCAAAACCCAACAGTTTGCTGGAGCCTGCGCTGACACTCGCGGCCAATACGCTGCGGCTCAGCAGGTTGCCACCGAGGAACATGGCCGCACCGCAGAGGGCGCCGGCGCTGATGAAACCGCGACGGCTGAGGCCGACCATTTTCTCGAGGTCGGTGGACTGGTTTTCTTCTAATAGGCTCACATCAGGCTCCCTGCTGGTTTTGCAGCCACCTTAAAGAGCAATGATGAAACTTTTGTTTCAGAGCGGTGTGCCGAGCAAGACGTTGGACGGCGCGAACTGCACCCGCACCGGTTTGTCGGTGGCAAGCCCCTGGCTCCTCAGGTGCTGCGGCTCGGCCAGCGCGCAGAGTGTCTGGCCATTGGGCAGGCCGATGCGCACTTCGCTGGGGCCGTCTGGGGCGTCGAGTATTTCTTCGATGATGCCATTCAGAAAGTTGCTACCCGGTGTCGCTTGTTGATCGATGCCCAGTAACTCCAGCCAACCGGCCTTGATCAGGGCCACGACTTCGGTGCCGGTCTCCAGCTCCAGGCGCAAGGTGCTGTCGTGCGTGATCTGCGCATCGAGGGTCAAGCCTTCGGCCAGTTCAAGACGGACCCGATCGTTGTGCCCCTGGTTGTCGATCGCCACGACCTTGCCGTGCAATTGATTGCGCGCGCTGGTTCTGAGCATCAGCCGACCGAGCAGGTCCAGGTCGCTGGCATCTTCGGCGGCTTCCAACACCTGGGCCTGCAAGGCTTGCAGTTTTTGATAAAGGCGCAGCACTCGCTGGCCTTCACTTGAAAGTTTGGCGCCACCACCGCCCTTGCCGCCGACGCTGCGCTCCACGAGCGGTTTTTGCGCTAGGTTGTTCAGCTCATCGATAGCGTCCCACGCCGCCTTGTAACTCAGTCCCGCGCTTTTCGCGGCGCGGGTGATCGAGCCCTGTTCGGCAATATGTTGCAGCAACGCGATGCGCTGCGGGCGACGGACAATGTGCTGGGACAACAAGGTGGGCAAGGACATGGTGAGGCGCTTTGGGCTGTGGCGATGGGGAGGACGTTGGCGGCTGGAAGCCTGGGAGTCAAGTCAGCCCACGTCCTTGTGGGAGCGAGCTTGCTCGCGATGAGGCCATCACAGTCACCATTGATGTGTCTGATACACCGCCATCGCGAGCAGGCTCGCTCCCACAGGTTTTGCGCATGGCGTTACGTCAGGCTGCGTCCCCGGGTTTGGGCGTGCGGGCCAGGCAATAAACATCTACCCGAGCCGCGCCCGCGTCCATCAACAGGCGAGCCAGGGCCTGAGCCGTGGCACCGGTGGTCAGCACGTCGTCCACAATTGCCAGGTGCCGCCCTTTGACCGGCGCATCGGCCGTCAGGGCAAACGCATTGCGCAGGTTCTTTTTGCGAGCGTCGGCATTCAGGTCCTGTTGCGCGCTGGTGTCCTGAATCCTCAGCAGCAGTTGTTCATCGCAAGGGATGTCGAGGCTACTACTGAGCCAGTGGGCGAGCATCGCAGCCTGGTTGAAACCCCGTTGACGCAGGCGTTTTGCAGCCAGCGGAACGGGGACCAGAACGTCGGGCCGATCAAGGTCCTCATCGAAGCGATGTTGCAGGAACTGCGCGAGAAGTTCGCCGAGCAGGCGGCCAAACGGCCACTTGGCGCTGTGCTTGAAGCGCGTGATCAATGTGTCCACCGGAAAGCTGTACGTCCAGGGCGCGGCGACCCGCTCGAAAGCCGGCGGCAGTTTTAAACATGGGCCACACGTCAGGCCTGACGCAGGCAAGGGCAGCGCGCAGGTCTGGCAGTGATCGCCCAGCCAGGGCAGGTCGGTTTCACAGGCCATGCAGATCGGCCTGACGTCCTCGGTGGCTTCACTGCAGAGCAAACAGTGTTGGTTATTATTTAACCAGATGTAAACCGGTCCAACGTATCGTGGTTGACAGCGCATCACTCTTCCTTAAATATGCCGAACATCCGTGTCGCGTCTGTGGGTATTCCCTTCCCCAGTCGCTTGCCAAGCATAAACAAGGAAACGCCCATGAGCGCCAGCACCTCTGCCACCCTGCGTCATGACTGGTCTTTGGCCGAAGTCAAAGCACTCTTCGTTCAGCCATTCAACGACCTGTTGTTCCAGGCGCAAACGGTGCACCGCGCGCATTTCGACGCCAACCGCGTCCAGGTTTCCACCCTGCTGTCGATCAAGACCGGCGCCTGCCCGGAAGATTGCAAATATTGTCCGCAGTCCGGTCACTACAACACCGGCCTGGAAAAAGAAAAGCTGATGGAAGTGCAGAAGGTCCTCGAAGAGGCCGCTCGCGCCAAGGCCATCGGTTCGACCCGTTTCTGCATGGGCGCGGCGTGGAAACACCCGTCGGCCAAAGACATGCCTTACGTGCTGGAAATGGTCAAAGGCGTGAAAGCCATGGGACTGGAAACCTGCATGACCCTGGGTCGCCTGGATCAGGACCAGACCGTTGCGCTGGCCGACGCCGGCCTCGATTACTACAACCACAACCTCGACACCTCGCCGGAGTTCTACGGCAGCATCATCACCACCCGCACTTACAGCGAGCGCCTGCAAACCCTGGCTTACGTGCGTGAATCGGGGATGAAGATCTGCTCCGGCGGCATCCTCGGCATGGGCGAGTCCCTCGATGACCGCGCCAATCTGCTGATCCAGCTGGCCAACCTGCCCGAGCATCCAGAGTCGGTGCCAATCAACATGCTGGTGAAAGTCGCCGGTACGCCGCTGGAAAATGCCGAGGACATCGACCCGTTCGACTTCATCCGCATGCTCGCCGTCGCGCGCATCCTGATGCCGCAATCCCACGTGCGTCTGTCCGCTGGCCGCGAAGCGATGAACGAGCAGATGCAGGCCCTGGCGTTCTTCGCCGGTGCCAACTCGATTTTCTACGGCGAAAAACTGCTGACCACCGCCAACCCGCAGGCCGACAAGGACATGCAACTGTTCTCGCGCCTGGGGATCCTGCCGGAAGCGCGCGAAGAGCACGCGGACGAAGTGCATCAGGCCGCGATCGAACAAGCGTTGGTTGAGCAGAAGAGCAGCGAGCAGTTCTATAACGCGGCTGTTTGACGCTCCACTGATCCTTCTGAAGGAATGCAAAACCCTGTAGGAGCGAGCCTGCTCGCGAAGAGGCATTCACATTCAACATACATGTTGGTTGTTCGATAGCTTTCGCGAGCAGGCTCGCTCCCACAGGTACTGCGATCGCTACTGAATTCTGATCCACGAGGCCTGCATGTCTTTCGATCTCGCCGCACGCCTTGCTGCCCGTCGTGCCGAAAACCTCTACCGCCAGCGCCCCCTGCTCGAAAGCCCTCAAGGCCCGGAAGTGGTGGTCGACGGTCAGCCATTGCTGGCGTTCTGCAACAACGATTACCTGGGCCTGGCCAATCATCCGCAAGTGATCGAAGCCTGGCGCGCCGGTGCTGCTCGTTGGGGTGTCGGTGGCGGGGCGTCGCATTTGGTCATTGGCCACAGCACGCCGCATCATGAGCTGGAGGAAGCGTTGGCCGACCTGACCGGTCGCCCGCGTGCGCTGCTGTTCACCACCGGTTACATGGCCAACCTCGGCGCGGTCACCGCGTTGATCGGGCAGGGTGATACGGTGCTGGAAGACCGCCTCAATCATGCCTCGTTGCTGGATGCCGGTTTGTTGTCCGGCGCGCGTTTCAATCGCTATCTGCACAACGACGCGGTCAGCCTGGCCAAGCGGCTGGAGAAGGCTACCGGCAATACACTGGTGGTCACCGACGGCGTGTTCAGCATGGACGGCGATATTGCCGACTTGCCGGCGTTGGCCCGGGAAGCCAAGGCTAAGGGCGCGTGGCTGATGGTCGATGACGCCCATGGCTTCGGCCCGCTGGGCGCCAACGGCGGCGGGATTGTCGAGCATTTCGGCCTGAGTCAGGAAGACGTGCCGGTGCTGGTCGGCACCCTCGGCAAGGCATTCGGCACGGCAGGAGCCTTTGTGGCCGGCAGCGAAGAACTGATCGAAAGCCTGATCCAGTTTGCCCGCCCCTATATCTACACCACCAGCCAGCCACCGGCCCTGGCTTGCGCGACGCTGAAAAGCCTTGAGCTGCTGCGCACTGAACATTGGCGACGCGAGCATCTGAAGACGCTGATCCGCCAGTTCCGCCATGGCGCCGAGCAGATCGGCCTGGAGTTGATGGACAGCTTCACGCCGATCCAGCCGATCATGATCGGCGATGCCGGGCGTGCGATGCGACTGTCGCAGATGCTGCGCGAGCGCGGACTGATGGTCACGGCGATTCGTCCGCCCACCGTGCCCGCCGGCAGCGCCCGTCTGCGCGTGACCCTGACCGCCGCCCACAGCGAAGCGCAGGTGCAGCTATTGTTGAATGGACTGGCCGATTGTTTTCAATTACTGGGACCGGAGCCAAGCCATGCGTGATCGACTGATTCTGCTGCCCGGCTGGGGCCTCGGCATTTCACCGCTCGAGCCTTTAGCGGCCGCCTTGCAGGGGCTGGATGAGCATCTGCGGGTCGAGATCGAGCCGTTGCCGGAACTGGAATCGAGCGATATTGAAGAGTGGCTCGATGAACTGGATTCGACGATCCCGCAAGACACCTGGCTCGGTGGCTGGTCCCTCGGTGGCATGCTTGCGTCTGAGCTGGCGGCGCGTCGTGGTGATCGTTGCTGTGGCTTGCTGACCCTGGCGAGCAATCCTTCTTTTGTCGCCCATGAGCAATGGCCGAGCGCGATGGCTGGCGAAACCTTCGACGCGTTTCTCGCCGGTTGCAAGGCCGATCCGCGAATGACGTTGAAGCGCTTTTCACTCCTTTGCGCCCAAGGCTCGGAAGATCCTCGCGGGCTGTCGCGGTTGTTGCTCGGTGGGGCGCCGCACACCTCTGAAGCAGTGCTGATGAGCGGTCTGGAAGTGCTCGCCCAACTAGATACCCGTCAAGCCTTGCAGGCATTTCGTGGTCCGCAACTGCATTTGTTCGCCGGCCTCGACGGTCTGGTCCCGGCCGAGGCAGCGAGCGAGTTGCTGGCCTTGCTGCCGGATGTCGAAATCGGCCTGATCGAACAGGCCAGCCATGCGTTTCTACTGGAAGACCCCCACGGTGTGGCGGGGGCGATCCAGGCCTTTTTGCACGAGTCCGGTGATGACTGATTTATCTTTCCCCAATCTACCTGGCGGCTTGCCTGACAAGCGCCAGGTGGCGGCCTCCTTCTCCCGCGCGGCGTCGAGCTACGACAGCGTGGCCGAATTGCAGCGCGATGTCGGCAGCCAGTTGTTGAGCCGTTTGCCCGGTGATTTTGTGCCGGGTGTCTGGCTGGATCTGGGCTGCGGTACCGGGCATTTCAGCCGGGCATTGGGCGAGCGCTTTTCTTCGGGCAACGGACTGGCAATGGACATCGCCGAGGGCATGCTCAAACACGCCCGGCCATTAGGCGGCGCCACCCATTTCATCGCCGGGGATGCAGAACGGTTGCCGTTGCAGGATTCGACCTGTGATCTGATCTTCTCCAGCCTGGCGGTGCAGTGGTGCGCGGATTTCGAATCGGTGCTCAGCGAGGCGTTTCGGGCACTCAAGCCGGGCGGGGTATTCGCGTTTGCTAGTCTTTGTGTAGGGACGCTGTTTGAGTTGCGTGACAGCTGGCGTCAAGTGGATGGCATGGTGCACGTCAATCGCTTCCGCGAGTTCGGTATTTATCAACAGCTGTGCGCGACCAGTGGCTTGCGGGTTGTCAGTCTGGAGACCCGTCCTCATGTGTTGCATTACCCGGACGTGCGCAGCCTGACGCATGAACTCAAGGCGTTGGGCGCGCACAACTTGAACCCCGGTCGGCCGGGCGGTTTGACCGGTCGGGCGCGGATCCTTGGCTTGGTCGAGGCTTATGAGCAGTTTCGTCAGGCCGAAGGATTGCCGGCGACTTATCAAGTGGTCTACGCCGTGTTGGAGAAACCCATATGAGCGCTGCTTATTTCATTACCGGCACGGACACTGATGTCGGCAAGACCACCATTGCTGCCGGCTTGTTGCATGCTGCGCGGTCGGCGGGCATGAGTACGGCGGCGGGCAAGCCGGTCGCTTCCGGCTGTGATGTGACGCCCAAGGGTTTGCGTAATTCCGATGCGCTGGCGCTGCTGGCCGAGTGCTCGTTGCCGCTGACTTATGCACAGGTCAACCCGGTGGCATTCGAACCGCCGATTGCTCCGCACCTGGCCGCGCGGGAGGCGGGCGTGGCGCTGACGGTGCAATCACTGTTTACGCCGATGCTCGCGATTCTCGACATGCAGGCCGATTTTACCTTGATCGAAGGCGCCGGCGGCTGGCGCGTGCCGTTGGCGGATCAGGACAATCTGTCGGATCTGGCAATGGCGCTGGGCCTGCCGGTGATCCTGGTGGTTGGGGTGCGCCTGGGTTGCATCAATCATGCACTGCTGACCGCCGAGGCGATTGCTCAGGATGGTTTGCAGCTGGCGGGGTGGGTGGCCAATATCATCGATCCGAAGACCTCGCGCCTGGAAGAGAACCTCGCGACCCTCGCCGAGCGCATTCCCGCGCCTTGTCTTGGACGGGTGCCAAAACTCAAATCGGTCACCGCAGAAGCGGTGGCGGAGCATCTGCAACTGGATCTGCTGGATTGAGATTTTGCCTATGACAAGGCACTGTGCCATTAGTGTTTTTGTCGGGCCTTTTGCCATCAGGTCTGGTTCAATGGTCGCTGTTGTTCCTTTTTAGGACGAGTTCTCCCATGGAAATCTCAGGAAACACCGCTTTTTATGCCGGTCTGAGCACTATTCAGACAGGGCAGAACCGTGTCGATCAGGCTTCCGGCCAGATCGCCAGCAGTACCCTCGAGCGTTCGGTGACGAGCCAGTCTTCCGAGGTTCAGGTAGACCGCCTGCGTTCGGTTGACCGCAGCCAGCAATCGGACCTGGCCAGCAATATGGTCGAGATGGCCCAGGGCAAGTTTCAGGTGGAGGCCGGCGTGAAAGTCGCCAAGGCGTCCGACGAAATGCTTGGAACGTTGATTGATACCTACGCTTGACCCCTCGCTGAACCCTTCCTGCCAACGCCGCGACTATTCGCGGCGTTTTTGTGCGTAAGTCCTTCTCCCTCAACTAATCTTTCCTGCATGGCCTGTTGCGTTGTCAACGGCGGCGGCGCGGCTGCGTGCCCGGCATTTGTGCGCGTGATGACGAACGGCAAAAGATCGGCGCTTGACAAGATTTGGGCGTAAACGTATGTTTCAAACAACTGTTTGACCGTCACAACAAATCAACACGGTCGTTCATTCCCGGTTACATCAGCAGAGGTTTATCGCTATGCCTGACTACAAGGCCCCCTTGCGTGATATTCGCTTCGTTCGTGACGAACTGCTCGGCTACGAAGCGCACTATCAGAGCCTTCCGGCTTGCGCAGACGCAACTCCAGACATGGTTAGCGCCATTCTCGAAGAAGGCGCCAAGTTTTGTGAGCAGGTGCTGGCTCCGCTGAACCGCGTGGGTGACACCGAAGGCTGCACCTGGAGCGAGTCCGGCGTTAAAACCCCGACTGGCTTCAAAGAAGCCTACAAGCAATTCGTTGAAGGCGGCTGGCCAAGCCTGGCCCACGACGTAGAGCACGGTGGCCAGGGCCTGCCGGAGTCTCTGGGTCTGGCCGTCAGCGAAATGGTTGGCGAAGCCAACTGGTCGTGGGGCATGTACCCAGGCCTGTCGCACGGCGCGATGAACACCATTTCCGAGCACGGCACGCCTGAGCAGCAAGAGGCTTACCTGACCAAACTGGTGTCCGGCGAATGGACCGGCACCATGTGCCTGACCGAACCGCACTGCGGCACCGACCTGGGCATGCTGCGCACCAAGGCTGAACCTCAAGCCGACGGTTCCTACAAAGTCTCCGGCACCAAAATCTTCATCTCGGCCGGTGAACACGACATGGCCGACAACATCGTCCACATCGTGCTGGCTCGCCTGCCGGATGCGCCGGCTGGCACCAAAGGCATTTCTTTGTTCATCGTGCCTAAGTTCATGCCGAACGCAGACGGTACGATCGGCGCCCGCAACGCCGTGACCTGTGGTTCCCTGGAACACAAGATGGGTATCCACGGCAACGCCACTTGCGTGATGAACTTCGACGCAGCCACCGGTTACCTGATCGGCCCGGCGAACAAAGGCCTGAACTGCATGTTCACCTTTATGAACACCGCTCGTCTGGGCACCGCGCTGCAAGGCCTGGCCCACGCCGAGATCGGCTTTCAGGGCGGTCTGAAATACGCTCGCGATCGTCTGCAAATGCGCTCGCTGACTGGCCCGAAAGCGCCGGAAAAAGCCGCTGATCCGATCATCGTTCACCCTGATGTACGTCGCATGTTGTTGACCATGAAAGCGTTCGCCGAAGGCAACCGCGCGATGGTTTACTTCACCGCCAAGCAAGTCGACATCGTCAAATACGGCGTAGACGAAGAAGAGAAGAAAAAAGCCGACGCACTGCTGGCGTTCATGACGCCAATCGCCAAAGCCTTCATGACTGAAGTCGGTTTTGAGTCTGCCAACCACGGCGTGCAAATCTATGGTGGCCACGGCTTCATCGCCGAGTGGGGCATGGAGCAGAACGTTCGCGACAGCCGCATTTCGATGCTGTACGAAGGCACCACCGGTATCCAGGCACTCGACCTGCTGGGTCGTAAAGTGCTGATGACTCAAGGCGAAGCCCTCAAAGGCTTCACCAAGATCGTCCACAAGTTCTGCCAGACCAACGAAGGCAACGAAGCGGTCAAAGAGTTCGTCGAGCCATTGGCTGCACTGAACAAAGAATGGGGCGAGCTGACCATGAAGGTCGGTATGGCTGCCATGAAGGACCGCGAAGAAGTCGGCGCGGCGTCGGTGGACTACCTGATGTACTCCGGTTACGCCTGCCTGGCCTACTTCTGGGCTGACATGGCGCGTCTGGCTGCCGAGAAACTGGCTGCCGGCACTTCCGAAGAGGCGTTCTACACCGCCAAGCTGCAGACTGCGCGCTTCTACTTCCAGCGCATCTTGCCGCGTACCCGCACTCATGTTGCAACCATGCTGTCGGGTGCCAACAACTTGATGGACATGAAAGAAGAAGACTTCGCACTGGGCTACTAAGCCTCAACGCAGTTCTTCATAAAGCCGCTATCCCTTCCGGGGTAGCGGCTTTTTTGTTCCTGGTGAAAGTAAAAGCTCGCCCGCGATCTTTGATGGGGGCCAGTCACTGCCAATTCGGTCTGCGGCCACTGAAACACCCGCTAAAAAAACCTGACAATTGACTCAGTAAGTCGGTATTTCTGCCGTTACAGTAGGTGGGCACAATGCCATCTATTGTCATGACGGTCGGAGCTTTACCCTTGCCGCGTTCTTCCGCTGTACGTATCAGCCATTTCCTACCGTCGTTACTGCTTTTGCTTGCGGGGCTTGCGGCCGCTTACATCAAGGACCTCAACGTCTTTTTCACTTCGCTGTTCAACGTGCTGCCGACCCTGGTGCTGTTACTCGGTGGTGCGTATTGCGCGGTTTACCGACGTCAGCGCGAACTGTTTCTGATGGTGACGGTGTACATCGCCTACTTTCTGCTCGACACCCAGACCGACTATTACCGCGACAACGGCAAGGTCCGTGAAGATGCAGCAGTGGTGTTCCACCTGTGTTGCCTATTGCTGCCGCTGTTGTTCGGCGTGTTCGCCGCATGGCAGGAACGCACCCACTTGTTTCAGGACATGGTGGCGCGCTTCGCGGTATTGCTAGCTGTTGGCAGTGTCGCGCTCGGGCTGGAGCAAAGTTATCCCCAGGCCTTGTTGATGTGGCTGTCGGAAATCCGCTGGCCAGCGCTGCATGGCGCCTGGATGAGCTTGATCCAGTTGTCCTATCCCGTGTTCATCGCCTCGTTCCTGCTGCTGAGCTGGCAATACTGGCGTAACCCCAGACCCTTGCACGCCGCACAACTGGTGGGGTTGGTCGGGTTGTTCTGGGCGCTGCCGAAAACTTTCATCCTGCCGTTCACCCTGAACATCATGTGCAGTCAGGTGATGTTAATGATTGCCGCCGCGGTCGCCCACGAGGCCTATCAAATGGCCTTCCGCGACGAGCTCACTGGCCTGCCGGGTCGTCGCGCCTTGAACGAGCGGATGCAGCGGCTGGGGCGCAATTACGTGCTGGCCATGAGCGACGTCGATCACTTCAAGAAATTCAACGACACCCATGGTCACGATGTCGGCGATCAGGTCTTGAGACTGGTCGCCAGTAAGCTGTCGAAAATCGGAGGAGGCGGTAGGGCATATCGCTACGGCGGTGAGGAATTTGCCCTGGTGTTCGCGGGCAAGACCCTCGAAGAGTGCATGCCGCACCTGGAAGTCATCCGCGAATCCATCGCCACCTACAACATTCAGTTGCGCAATCAGGACAGCCGTCCTCAGGACGACCAGCAAGGTCGCCAGAAACGTGCAGGTTCGGGCGCTACCAGTGTGTCGGTCACTGTCAGCATCGGCGTGGCCGAACGACAAGAGCAGCGCACCCCCGAAAAAGTACTCAAGTCCGCGGACGAAGCGCTCTACAGCGCCAAGGGCGCCGGGCGAAATTGCGTGGTGGCATTCGGTCAGACTCGCCGTGGCGCGGTGCGCATGGACGCCGCTGCGGGTTGAGTGATGATGGCGCATTCAGCGTCTGGACTGTGATTGTGAGGCCGGGTGGGCGGCAGTAGGTTTGAACGATCTGCTGACGGAGAAACGACCATGCCCGAATACAAAGCTCCCCTGCGCGACATGCGCTTTCTGATCGACCACGTCTTCGACTTCCACACCAACTACGCCGCGCTGGGCGCCACCGCCGCGAGCCCGGACATGGTCAATGCGATCCTCGAAGAAGGCGCGAAATTCTGTGAGAACGTTCTCGCACCGTTGAATCGCAGCGGTGACGAAGAAGGCTGCCATTTCGACAACGGTGTGGTGACAACGCCTACAGGCTTCAAGCAGGCTTTCGCACAGTACGTGGAAGGTGGCTGGCACGGTCTGGCAGCTGATCCGGCGTATGGCGGCCAGGGTTTGCCAAGTTCTCTGGGCCTGGTCATCAGTGAGATGGTCGGCTCCAGCAATACTTCGTGGGGCATGTACCCCGGCCTGACCCACGGGGCGATGTCGGCCATCCACGCCCACGGCACCGAAGATCAGAAGAACACCTACCTGAGCAAACTGACGGCTGGCCAATGGACCGGCACCATGTGCCTGACCGAGGCGCATTGCGGCACTGACCTGGGCATCATCAAAACCCGCGCCGTGCCTTCAGCCGACGGTAGCTACGCGATTTCCGGCAGCAAGATCTTCATCTCGGCCGGCGAACACGACATGAGCGACAACATCATTCATCTGGTGTTGGCGAAACTGCCGGATGCTCCGGCAGGCACCAAGGGTATTTCCCTGTTCATCGTTCCCAAATTCCTAGCCGATGCCGAGGGTGAAGCCGGCGAGCGCAACGGCGTCTCCTGCGGCTCGATCGAACACAAAATGGGCATCAAGGCCTCGGCGACCTGCGTGCTGAACTTCGACGAAGCCAAGGGCTTCTTGATCGGCGAGCCGAACAAGGGCCTGAACTGCATGTTCACCATGATGAACCACGCACGGCTCGGCACTGGCATGCAGGGGTTGTGTCTGGGTGAGGCGAGTTTCCAGGGTGCCATCAAGTACGCCAACGATCGCCTGCAAATGCGCGCGCTGACTGGCGCGAAAGCACCGGACAAAGCCGCCGATCCGATCATCGTTCATCCTGACGTGCGCCGGATGTTGCTGACCATGAAAGCCTTCAACGAAGGCAACCGCGCGCTGACCTATTTCACCGCGCAGCTGCTGGACGTCGCGCACCTGAGCCCGGATGAAACGGCGCGTCAGGACGCCGAAGACCTGTTGGCCTTCCTGACGCCGATCTGCAAAGCCTTCATGACTGACACCGGTCTGGAGGTCACCAACCACGGTATGCAGGTGTTTGGCGGTCACGGCTTTATCCGTGAATGGGGCATGGAGCAGTTGGTTCGCGACTGCCGGATCGCGCCGATCTACGAAGGCACCAACGGCATTCAGGCGCTGGATCTACTCGGGCGCAAAGTGCTCGGCAGTCAGGGCAAATTGCTGCGTGGCTTCACCAAAATCGTCCACAAATTCTGCGCGGCGAATGCCGAGCATCCACAACTGGCCAGCTATGTGGCTCAACTCAATGGACTGAATCAACAGTGGGGCGAGTTGACCGCCAAGGTTGGCATGGCCGCAATGAAGAATCCGGACGAAGTCGGTGCGGCGTCGGTGGATTACTTGATGTACAGCGGTTACATCATCCTCGGCTATCTGTGGTTGCGCATGGCGCTGGTGGCCCAGGCGCAACTCGACGCTGGCAGCGGTGATGCGGATTACTGCCGAGGCAAACTGGCAACCAGCGAGTTCTACTTCAAGCGTTTGCTGCCGCGTACTGCCGCTCATCGGGCGGCTATCGAAGCGGGGAGTGATTGTTTGATGAAGTTGCCGGCGGAGTTGTTTGCGCTCTGACGATTGTTAAAAGCTTCGCGGGCAAGCCTCGCTCCTACAGGTCAGTGTCGTTCACGGGATATGCGTGACCCCGACCTGTAGGAGCGAGGCTTGCCCGCGAATGCGTTCTGCCAGACGAGAACTGCTCAGCTGAAATGCTGCTGACTAAAAATTACAAAACGGTCACGGCCTGACCCTATGTGTCGCAAAAGTTGTTGGGTTACACTCGAGCCCAACGAAAACATCATTCCCACGAATCACCTGTTTAGATCTTGCGAGGTTTGCCATGGCTGACTACAAAGCGCCCCTGCGCGATATGCGCTTCGTCCTCAATGAAGTCTTCGAGGTCGCCAAACTCTGGGCGCAGCTGCCTGCGCTGGCCGAAACCGTTGATGCTGAAACCGTCGAAGCCATTCTCGAAGAAGCCGGCAAGGTCACCAGCAAAAGCATCGCGCCCCTGAGCCGTGCAGCTGACGAAGAAGGTTGCCATTGGGCGGACGGTGCCGTCACCACGCCGGCCGGTTTCCCACAGGCTTATCAGACTTACGCTGAAGGCGGTTGGGTCGGTGTCGGTGGCGATCCGACCTACGGCGGCATGGGCATGCCCAAGGCCGTGTCGGCGCAAGTCGAAGAAATGGTCAACTCCGCCAGCCTGTCGTTCGGTCTGTACCCGATGCTGACCGCCGGTGCCTGCCTGTCGATCAACGCCCACGCCAGTGAAGAACTGAAAGCTGCGTACCTGCCGAACATGTATGCCGGCGTCTGGGCCGGTTCCATGTGCCTGACCGAACCGCACGCCGGTACAGACCTGGGGATCATCCGCACCAAGGCCGAGCCTCAGGCCGACGGTTCCTACAAGGTCAGCGGCACCAAGATCTTCATCACTGGCGGCGAGCACGACCTGACCGAGAACATCATTCACCTGGTGCTGGCCAAACTGCCGGACGCCCCGGCGGGGCCGAAAGGCATTTCGCTGTTCCTGGTACCGAAGTTCATGGTCAATGCCGATGGCAGCCTGGGAGCGCGTAACCCGGCGAACTGCGGTTCGATCGAACACAAGATGGGCATCCAGGCCTCCGCGACGTGCGTGATGAACTTCGACGAAGCCGTGGGTTACTTGGTCGGCGAGCCGAACAAAGGCTTGGCAGCGATGTTCACCATGATGAACTACGAGCGTCTGGGCGTCGGTATCCAGGGCCTGGCCACCGGCGAGCGCTCCTACCAGAACGCCGTCGAATACGCCCGCGACCGTCTGCAAAGCCGTTCGCCGACCGGCGCGCAGAACAAGGACAAGGTCGCAGACCCGATCATCGTCCATCCGGACGTGCGTCGCATGCTGCTGACCATGAAAGCCTCGAACGAAGGCGGTCGTGCGTTCTCCACTTACGTGGCCATGCAACTGGACACGGCCAAGTTCAGCGAAGACGCGACCGTCCGCAAACGCGCGGAAGATCTGGTCGCACTGCTGACGCCAGTAGCCAAGGCGTTCCTGACCGACCTCGGTCTGGAAACCACCGTGCACGGCCAGCAGGTTTTTGGCGGCCACGGTTACATCCGTGAGTGGGGTCAGGAACAACTGGTTCGCGACGTGCGCATCACCCAGATCTACGAAGGCACCAACGGCATTCAGGCGCTTGACCTCGTAGGACGCAAGATCGTCGGCACGGGCGGGGCGTTCTACAACCTGTTCGCGGATGAGATTCGTCATTTCACCGCCACCGCCAGCGCTGATCTCGCGGAGTTCACCAAGCCGCTGAACGAAGCCGTCACCACCCTCGACGAGCTGACTTTGTGGTTGCTGGACCGGGCGAAAAACAACCCGAACGAAATCGGCGCGGCGTCGGTCGAGTACCTGCAAACCTTCGGTTACGTGGCTTACGCCTACATGTGGGCGCTGATGGCCAAGGCGGCCTTCGGCAAAGAAGCGCAGGATGATTTCTACGCGAGCAAGCTGGGCACGGCGCGGTTCTATTTCGCCCGTCTGCTGCCGCGTATTCACTCGTTGAGTGCGTCGGTGAAGGCGGGGAGCGAGTCGCTGTTTCTGCTGGACGCCGGACAGTTCTGACCCGATAGCGTCATGTAAGCATTCTCTTACATGACGTGCTGCTGTTCTCCCATAGGCGAAGATTGGATCCAGAGCTAATCTACTTCACATGGACGTCGCGCAGGAAGCGCAAAGCAACAACACGGACACGTAGGATTCTGCCAGGACGGCGGAGTGAAATGGATGTCAGGGAAACAGTCTGCAAAGCCCCGCTTCGGCGGGGTTTTCTTTTGCCCGCAGAAAAGTATTCAGCGCGGCCCGTCGAGCGCAGTCGAGCTGTTCAAACGGTCGTCGGGCCCGTTCATCACTTCTTCCAACAGCGTGCGCAATAGGGCCAGCGAGGCTTGTTGCCGCTGCACATCCCGACACACTAATCCGACTTTCAGCGGCACTCGGGGCTCGGTCAGCGGTTTCCAGAGCAATTCATTGTTGCCGAGCGCCTTTTGCGAGCGCCCAGGCAGCACGGTGGCCAGCCGGGTGTGGGGCAGACTGTCGAGAATCCCCGCCATGTTATTCAGTTCCGCCTGCACCTGCGGCCGTCGTCCCAGATTGGCCAGTTGTGTCTGCCAGATCTGCCGCACTTGAAACTCTTCACCCAGCAACAGCATGGGCAACTCGGCGGCCTGACTCATCGAGACTTTCTTGAACTCGCGCAACGGGTGGTCCGCCGGGATCACCAGGGTCAGTTCATCTTCGTACAGCATGACGCCATGCAACCCCGGCTGTCGGGGCGGCAGGTAGCTGATGCCGATGTCGAGGGAACCATTGAGCAGCCGCCGCTCGATTTCCAGGCCAGTCAATTCATAGATCTGCACCACCAGATGCGGTTGCGCCTTGCGCACGCGTTCGAGCATCTGCGGCACGAGACTTGTGTGAACCGTCTGCAACACGCCAATGGCCAAGGTGCGCAGCGCCTGACCCTTGAAGTTGCCCAATGCCTCGCGGGCCCGTTGCAGGCCATCAAGCAAGGGTAGGGCGTGGTTGTACAAAGTATGGGCGGCCAGAGTGGGTAGCAGGCGTTTGCTGCTGCGTTCGAACAGGCTTACATCGAGGTTTTGCTCGAGCTGGCGGATCTGCTGGGACAGCGCCGGCTGGGAGATTGACAGTCGCTCGGCCGCACGGCCGACGTGGCCTTCTTCATAGACCGCGACGAAATAACGCAGTTGCTTGAAATCCATAAGGTGCGCTTATCGAAAATGCTGGGAAATCGAAATGGCTCAACGCCTTGTATGGGCCTAGTCTAACCGCATTCACAAGGCTTACAGGGCCAGAGCGCACGATGGATACCGTTTACGTTGATGGTGTTTGCATAGGTAAGGCAAAAAACCTCAAGCGAGGCTTTTGCGGATGAATCTGTTCAACTTGCGTCGCACTCCACCGAGCCTCGACGACTTGGTCGTAGACACTTCCCCGTCGTCCAGACGCGACAACCTTTCCCGCGAGTGGCTGATGCCCAGTGTCGAGCGGCCGAAGCAGATTTTTGTCCGCGGGCAAGGCTCCTGGCTGTGGGACAGCGATGACCGCGCTTACCTGGATTTCTCGCAGGGTGGCGGCGCCAACAGCCTGGGCCACAGCCCTTCGGTGCTGGTCAATGCGATATCAGAACAGGCTCAATCGCTGATCAACCCGGGTTTCGCACTGCATAACCGCGGCATGCTCAACCTTGCCGAGCGACTCTGCAATAGCACCGGCAGTGATCAGGCGTACCTGCTCAACAGCGGCACCGAAGCCTGTGAGGCCGCGATTCAACTGGCTCGTCAATGGGGTCGACTGCATCGCAGCGGGGCCTCACGGATCATCGTGGCCAGCAACGGCTGCCATGGCCGTAGTCCCGGGACGATTTCACCGTCGGACTTTCACCCCGTTCCCTTCAATGATCTGGCGGCGATGCACGCGGCGGTCGATGCCCGGACCGTGGCCATCCTGCTCGAACCGATCCAAAACGAAGCCGGGGTGATTCCGGCCACTGCGCATTACCTCAAGGGTGTCGAACGCCTGTGTCGGGAGCTGGGCATTTTGTTGATCCTCGACGACGTGCACACCGGCCTCGGTCGCTGCGGCACGTTGCTTGCCGAACAGGTCCACGGTGTTCGGGCAGATATCGTCGTCCTCGGCGAAGGGCTTGGCGGTGGTGTGCCATTGGCTGCGTTGTTGGCGCGGGGCAAGGCCTGTTGTTTCGAGGTGGGCGACCTGTCGGGCGCTCATCATGGCAATGCGCTGATGACCGCTGCCGGTCTTGCGGTGTTGAACACGATTCAGGACAAGGTTTTTCTCGATCATGTGGTTGAAACCGGTCAGCACCTGCGCGAAGCCTTGAGCCGTTTGTCCTATCGCTATGGTCACGGCGAGTTGCGCGGGCAAGGGCTGCTCTGGGGACTGACCCTGTCCGATGATTCCGCTGAAGCCGTGGTCAAAGCCGCGTTGTCCGAAGGCTTGGTGATCAACGCCCCACAACCCGATTGCCTGCGCTTTACCCCGGCGCTCACGGTCAGCAACGCCAACATCGACGAAATGATCCTGCGCCTGTCCCGCGCCTTTTCCCGCGTACGCACCGCACAACTGCAGTGCCGCAAGGGGATTGCGGTCTGATCAGACTTTTCCCGCACGAATTCCAGAACCGTCTCGCGGTAATAACGCATCGCCCCACGTTTGATTCTTTCGCGTGGGGCGTTTTTTTTGCCTGCGATTCATGAGGTTTCGCTATTGCGCCAGGTTCCTACTGAACCCTGACGAACGGCGCGTGTCGATTAGCAGTAGGGCTCACACGAGTTCACTTCACATCAGGAGCTGCCCCATGGATTTCATTCGCATCATCATTGCCATTCTGTTGCCACCACTGGGTGTGTTTCTGCAAGTCGGTTTCGCCGGCGCTTTCTGGCTGAATATTTTGCTGACGTTGTGCGGTTACATTCCGGGGATCGTGCATGCGGTGTACATCATCGCCAAGCGCTGAGTTCTGCAGCGTCAGATAGATCGCTTTCGCGGGCAAGCCTCGCTCCTACGGGATAACACCGTACCTGTAGGAGCGAAGCTTGCCCGCGAAGGGCGCGACGCGGTTTCAGCTTGCGAGTTCGATCACCCGCCGATAAAACAACCACTCCTGCTCCAGCGCATGGGCCTGGTTCCCCGCCTTGCGAAAGCCATGACGTTCGTCCGCGTAGTAATGCGCTTCAACCAGAATGCCGTTGTCTTGTAGCGCCTTGACCATGTCGCGGGTCTGTTGCGGCACCACCACGGCGTCCAGTTCGCCCTGAAAGAAAATCATCGGAACACTGATGTTGTTCGCATGCAGCAGCGGAGTGCGCGCGGCGTATCGTTCGGCATCCTCAACCGGATCGCCAATCAGCCAATCCAGATAATCGCCTTCGAACTTGTGGGTCGCGCGGCCCAGTGCCACGGGATCGCTGACACCGTAAAGGCTGGCGCCTGCGCGGAAGACGTTGTGAAAGGCCAACGCACACAGCGTGGTGTAACCGCCAGCACTGCCGCCGCGAATAAACGCCTTGTCGCCGTCGATCAAGCCGCGATCGGCAAGATAAGCGACCACCGCGCAGGCATCTTCGACATCCACGTCACCCCAACTCAAATGCAGCGCCTGGCGATACGCCCGGCCATAGCCACTGCTGCCGCGGTAGTTGAGATCGGCCACGGCGAAGCCGCGTTGCGCCCAGTACTGAATGCGTGGATCAAGCATCGGGTAGCAGGCCGAGGTCGGGCCGCCGTGGATGAACACCACCAGCGGCGGTTTCGCCTCGCCGGTCATCGGCGGATAGAAGAAGCCGTGGGCCTCGCCCGAACCGCTCGGGTAGCGCAAGGTTCGCGGGACGCTGATGCGCTCGGCGGGCAACGGTGCAATCCCGCCGGCGAGGATTTTGACCTGGCGGGTATCGCGCTCGATTGCGATCACCGCCGACGAACTGACCGGCGATGCCGCGATGCAATAGATGAATTGCTCATCCAGTGCGAGATGACGAAAACGGCTGTAATCACCGGTGAAATCTTCAGCGGCGTCACCGCAGATTCCCAGTTTGCCGAACCCGCCTTCGGTCCAACTGGCCAAGTAGCGGCTTTCGCCCAGCGGCAACCAGGTGCTGCCCCCCAGCTGCCACGGCGCCGGCCCATGGTCAGCGGCGGCACTCGGCAGCAGGCTCAGGCCGTCTGCGGATTCCGCCCAAGGCTGCCAGTAGCCGCCGCGATCCGTCAGGCAAAGCAGGTGGCCGTTGCTGTCGAAACGCGGTTGTTGCAGTGACTCCTGCGCACCATCGCCCGCCACACAACGCGGTTGAGCGAAGCCCCCATCATTCTGGCGCTCGGCAACCATCAAGCGAGTGGCGGTCCATGGCTGATCCGGGCGGCTCCATTCAATCCACGCCAATCGTTGCGAGTCCGGACTCAGCGTCGGCGCGGCATAGAAATCGGCGCCTTCGGCCAGCAGATGACGCTGGCCGTCAGCCACATCAATCGCCACCAGACGATGCCGATCCCGGTTCTCTTCAACCGCCAAAACCTGTCCGTTGGCAAACTGCAGATCGCCGTAACGGCATTCCCCGGAGGTCAGCACCTCAGGCGTCTCGCCCGCCAGCGATTGCCGATAGAGTTGCTGGTCTGCTTCGTTGACGAAAACAATCCCGTCATCGGTCAGACAAAACGCGCCACCGCCATATTCGTACACCCGACTGCGCACGCTGAAACCCGTTGGCGTCAGGCAACGGGCCTGGCCGTCGCGCCAATGCCAGATCCTGCAGGCGGCATCTTCGGGACGGTATTCGTTCCAGAACAGGCCATGCTGGCCGACTAACAGCTCGGCGAAGTCGATACCGGCTGCGACGGCCCGGGAAGCGCTGAAGGGTTCAGCTTTTAGCGATGAGGCGTGAGTTTCGTTCATTGCGAAAGGCCAGTTGTTCAATGGTCTGGGTCGCGTGTTCGGCTTCTTCGCGGGCCTTGAGAATCACGCCATGATGCTCCGACTTGCTGCACACCGGGTCGGCATTGCTGGCGTCACCCGTGAGCATGAACGCCTGGCAGCGGCAGCCGCCGAAGTCTTTTTCTTTCTCGTCGCAGGAGCGGCATGGCTCGGGCATCCAGTCGTAACCGCGGAAGCGGTTGAAGCCGAACGAGTCGTACCAGATGTGCTGCATGCTGTGATCGCGCACGTTCGGAAACTGCACCGGCATCTGTCGGGCACCGTGACACGGCAGTGCGGTTCCGTCCGGCGTGACTGTAAGAAAGATGCTGCCCCAGCCGTTCATGCAGGCTTTCGGGCGTTCTTCGTAGTAGTCCGGCGTGACGAAAATCAGCTTGCACGGATGACCTTCGGCTTCCAGTTTGGCGCGGTATTCGTTGGTGATGCGTTCGGCGCGAACCAATTGCTCTTTGGTCGGCAACAGGCCGACCCGATTGAGCTGTGCCCAGCCATAGAACTGGCAGGTGGCGAGTTCGACAAAGTCCGCTTCAAGGGCGATGCACAGCTCGATGATCCGGTCGATCTTGTCGATGTTGTGCCGATGGGTCACGAAGTTCAGCACCATCGGGTAGCCGTGGGCTTTCACCGCACGAGCCATTTCCAGCTTCTGCGCGAAGGCCTTTTTCGAACCCGCCAACAAGTTATTCACTTGTTCGTCGCTGGCCTGGAAACTGATCTGGATGTGATCAAGGCCGGCTTTCTTGAAGTCGCTGATTTTCTGCTCGGTGAGGCCAATGCCGGACGTGATGAGGTTGGTGTAGAAACCCAACTTGCGCGCCTCGGCGATCAACTCGGCAAGGTCCTGGCGCACCAGCGGCTCACCGCCGGAAAAGCCCAGCTGTGCGGCACCCATTTCCCGGGCTTCGCGGAACACTTTGATCCACTGCTCGGTGCTCAGTTCTTTGCCTTGTTCGGCGAAGTCCAGCGGGTTGGAGCAGTATGGACATTGCAGCGGACAGCGGTACGTCAGCTCGGCCAGCAGCCACAGCGGCAGGCCGATTTCAGGTTTTGGCGGTAACGTGCCTGACACGGAATCAGGCAAGTTCGATCCAGTGCTGAGCACGGGCAACCTCCATGAACTGCTCGATGTCCTCAGCGAGCTCGGGCACGTCGGGGAACTTCGCGTCCAGTTCGGCGATGATCGCCGCTACGTCACGCTGGCCATCAATCAAACCGCCAATCAGCGCAGCGCTGTCGTTGAGTTTGATCATGCCTTCCGGGTACAGCAGGACATGGCCTTTCTGCGCCGGTTCGTACTGATAGCGGTAGCCCTGACGCCACGTCGGGGTCTTGCTGCGATCGAAACTCATAAGGTGATTCCTTTATGCCAGACCCGCTGGTCGGTCACGCTGTGATACGGCGGGCGGTTCAGTTCGTAGGCCATGCTCATGGCATCGAGCATGCTCCAAAGGATGTCCAGTTTGAACTGGAGAATTTGCAGCATGCGCTCTTGGCCTTCACGCGTCGTGTAGTGCTGCAAAGTGATCGCCAGACCGTGTTCCACGTCACGGCGCGCCTGGCCGAGACGGGTGCGGAAATACTCGTAGCCCGTCGGGTCGATCCACGGATAATGCTGCGGCCAGCTGTCGAGGCGCGATTGATGGATCTGCGGCGCGAACAACTCGGTCAGCGAGCTGCTGGCGGCTTCCTGCCAACTGGCCCGGCGGGCGAAGTTTACGTAGGCGTCCACGGCGAAACGTACGCCGGGCAAGACCAGTTCCTGCGAGCGCAGCTGATCCGGGTCGAGGCCGACGGCCTGGCCCAGACGCAGCCACGCTTCGATGCCGCCGTCTTCGCCGGGGGCGCCGTCATGGTCGAGCAGGCGCTGAATCCACTCGCGACGGATCTCGCGGTCCGGGCAGTTGGCGAGGATCGCAGCGTCCTTCAGGGGGATGTTCACCTGATAGTAGAAGCGATTGGCGACCCAACCCTGGATCTGCTCGCGGGTCGCCCGGCCTTCATACATCGCCACGTGGTACGGGTGATAGATGTGGTAATAGGCGCCCTTGGCGCGCAAGGCTGCTTCGAATTCGGCGGGGGACATTGGGGTGTCAGTCATTGCGGTTCTCCGGGGATGACCGGTGGATTCTCTGGTGTCTGGTCCGACGCCTTCGCGGGCAAGCCTCGCTCCTACAGGGGCACGCGATCACTGTAGGAGCGAGGCTTGCCCGCGAAGAGGCCATCCGCTACAACACAATACTCATGCCGTCATACGCCACTTCAACCTTGCGCCGAGCCAACTCGGCACGCTCCGGCGAATCTTCATCGAGAATCGGATTGGTGTTGTTGATGTGGATAAGCACTTTGCGCTGCTTGGGCAACTGTTCCAGCACTTCGAGCATGCCGCCGGGGCCATTTTGCGCCAGATGGCCCATCTCCCGTCCAGTGCGCGTGCCGACGCCACGGCGCTGCATTTCGTCGTCGTCCCACATCGTGCCGTCCACCAGCAGGCAATCGCTGGCGGCCATGATGTCCAGCAGCGGCGCATCGACTTTGCCCAGGCCCGGCGCGTAGAACAGTTTGCCGCCGGTGTTCAGGTCTTCGACGATCAGGCCAATGTTGTCGCCCGGGTGCGGGTCGAAGCGGTGCGGCGAGTAGGGCGGCGCGGCGCTGCGCAGGGGCAGCGGGGTGAAGAGCAGGCTTGGGCAGGCCGGGATGGTAAAGCTGCGGTCGAGTTCAATGCGGTTCCAGTTCAGCCCGCCATTCCAGTGCTTGAGCATGGTGAACAGGGGGAAACCGGTGCTCAAGTCTTCATGGACCATGTCGGTGCACCAGACCTGGTGCGGGCAACCTTCGCGCAGGCTGAGCAGACCGGTGGTGTGATCGATCTGGCTGTCCATCAGGATGATTGCGCTGATGCCGGTATCGCGCAGGGCGCGGCCCGGTTGCAGCGGGGTGAAGCCTTGCAGCTGGACGCGGATGTCCGGCGAAGCGTTGCACAGGATCCAGTTCACGCCGTCATCGGAAATCGCGATGGACGACTGGGTACGCGCCTTGGCGTTCAGGCTGCCGTTGCGAAAACCGGCGCAATTCACGCAGTTGCAGTTCCACTGGGGGAAACCGCCGCCGGCGGCGGAACCTAGAATCTGGACAAACATGGGCGCTCCATTTCAACGCTGAAAATAAAAACGCCCCGGTAAACCGAGGCGTTGCACATCATTACAACGGCAGACCTTAGCGGCTTGCGAAGTACATGGTGACTTCAAAGCCGATACGCAGGTCGGTGTAAGCAGGTTTGGACCAGGACATGGGAGCGCTCCTTCAGGTGATGAGACAGTTGAGACCTATACATATAGTCCACCTCCAGTCGGAGATGTTCAGATAGTTAGGTGGCTATGTTACTCAAAATTACAGCGCGATTGGCCGCGAATCTTTGAGAAAGCTAATTGCAGCGTCGGTAATGATCATTTTGCCGCTTGCCAAGGTGCTGTCGCGCTGGCGCTGCTGGCCAAGCAGCGCCAGCCACCTTCGGCCTGATTCAGTCGTCGGGCTGCTTCTTTCAATGCGTTGCGGTCGATCAGCAGGATCGCTTCAGGCAATCGCTCCAGATAATCCGACGAGTGGCCCGCCAGTTTGCCCTGCCAGAGCAGTTCGGCCGACTGAGCGTGGGGCAGTGCGGTGGCGTGGAATTGGTCGGCCAAGGCCTGGCGCTGGGCAATGAAGGTCGCATCATCGACGCCTTCAATCAGTGCGGGCATTTCGTTCAAGAAACGCTCTATGTGCTCCAGCAGATCCTGAGGGACAACGCTCGGTGATTGAACGCCGAACAGCAGCCCGGTCTGCCCATGGAACTGACGCAGGCCGCTGAACACGGCATAACCCAATTGCAGTTCAACCCGCAGGCGCTGATAGAACGGCGTCTGGCACAGGTGAGCGAGCAAACGCCACGCGGCTTCGTCGGTGATGTCTTGCGTGGCCGGCGGGCAAAACAGCAATAGCGCGTGTTCGCTGGAACCGGTGTCGAGCGCGCTCCACAGATGCAGCGCGTTTATCGAGGCGGGCGGCGACGGCTGATCGTCCGCAGCACCGGGCACGCGGCTAAGTGCCAGGCCCATCGCTGCTTGCGTCTGCGCCGACAGGCCCATCGCCAGACCTTGCCAGCGTGCGCTCGCCCAGAGCTGCTGCACGTCATCACTTTCAGCGGTGCGCTCAAGTGAATGCTCGGGAAGCATTCTCAGCAGCTGTCTGATCGGTATCAACGGCATGCTTGGCGGTTCTTCCTGTGGGAAACCGACATCGGGTTTTGTCAGCTCTTTCAGCACATGTTCGAGGACGGTCGGCATGGGCTCCTGCAGGCCTGTCATCTTCAGCAGCCATTCATTGCCTGATGCACTGAAGGAAAAGTCGACCCCCGCCTGGCGGGCATCTTCACGCAAGGGTTGCAGGCGATTTTCCAGGTTCGATTGAACACGGGGATGAGGTTTGGCCTGCAGTCGCCAGCGCAGATAAATCGCGCCCTCATCCGTGTTATCCGGCAACGCCTGACTGAACTGCATCGGCGAGTTTTCGCGACGGCTGCGCGAGCGATCCTGGGCAAACGTCCGCAGGCCGCGGTGTTTGCTGGTCTGGCCGCGAATCAATCCGGCATTGGTCGCTGGTGCTTCTGTGCGTAAAAACGGGTTTGGCGTTGGCAATTGCCATTCGCCGGAGAAGTTATCCACAGCGCCGATTTTTTTCAGGATGTCCTTGAGCGCTATGACGCCTTGTTCGGATAAACCGGCTTCAAGCTGCTCACTGTCCAGTCGCGCCAGTTGCAGGGCACCGCTGACGTGTTGCTGACGGTCGAGCAGGGCGGCGTACTCTTGGCGCAACTCGGTCCAGTTCTGGTGAGAGGCAAAAAAGCCCAGCCAATCCACAAGCCGTTCGCGGATCGCGTTCCCCGGTTCAGTTGTGGTGAATTCAATGTGCAGCAAGGCTTGGCCGGCGAACTGATACAGCGGCGCGGCTTTCAGGCTGTCCGCCAGTCCTTGCTCGCGCAATTCAGCCAGCAGACCGCCAGGTTTAGCGGCGTTCAGCCAATGGCACAGGAACGCTAATGCCTCGCGGGATGAGTCAGGCAACGCTTCGAACGCGAACAGTAGATCGAGCCGACGTTCGCCAGCCTGTTGATAACTATTGTCGGAAGAGTCCATAAGCGGTGCAGCTGCTTCTTGCGCAACCTTTTCCCCTACGGCGAGAAGATCGCCAAAGTGCTGAGCCATTGCCCTCAACTCATCGAGACTCTGCGGTCCGGCCAGGCTCAACGTCATCTGCCCGGTCCGATAAAACCGCTGATAGAAATCCCTCAACGCTTGCTGAAACTCCGGCTGCGGCACCGGGAGGCTGTAACGGTTGCCCGCATGAAACGCCCGTAGCGGGTGAGCCGTCGACAGCCCGTCGAACAGCGCAAATTGCTGTTGAGCCGTGGCATCCCGGGACCAGGCGACAAATTCGGCGTGCAGCACTTCCCGTTCCCGCCGCTGATCGTCCAGATTCATACGCGGATGAGCGAGCATGTCTGACAGACGCTCCAGCCCACCGCTAAACGCCTGAGGCGGCAGTTCGAAAAAGAAGTCGGTAGTGCGTTCGCTGGTGCGCGCATTGACCTGGCCGCCATGACCTTGCACGTAGGCCATCAGCCCTTGCCCTGCGGGAAAGCGCTCCGTCCCCAGAAACAACAAATGCTCAAGAAAGTGCGCGAGACCAGGCCATGCGAGCGGCACGTCATGACTGCCCGCGAAAACCCGCAACGCCGCGGCGCAGCGCTTCAAATCGGGAGCATGACGCAGCGTCACCCGCAGGCCATTGGCCAGGGTTTCAGTGTGGGGGCGGGGATGATTCAGCGCAGGCATGAGCACTTCCAGGACAGAGAAGCGCTAATGCTAGCGGATTACGATGGATCAGCGCTTGTTAAGGTCGCCGTAAAGCTCAGGACGGCGATCGACCAAGTAGCGATTGGCGGCACGGGATTCGACCATCAACTGACGATCCAGCTCACCGACAATCAGTGCTTCATCCAGGCCCGCCTGGGCGATGCGGCTGCCATCCGGTGCAGCGATGCTGCTCTGGCCGCAATAGTTGATCTCGCCTTCCTGCCCGCAATAGTTGGCATATGCCACATAACACTGGTTTTCGAAGGCGCGGGCGCGGACGGTGACATCGGCAACGAAGTCAAAGGGAACCATGTTCGCCGTCGGCACCAGGATCAACTCGGCACCGGCCAAGGCCAGGCGACGGGCGTTTTCCGGGAACTCCAGGTCGTAACAGATCAAAAAGCCGAGCTTCCAGCCGTTGAGTTCCACCAAGGGGAAATCATCCTGCCCGGCGCTGAACATCGAGTGATCGAGGTCGCCGAACAGGTGAGTCTTGCGGTAGTTGCACAGGCGCTCGCCGTTGGCGTCGATCAACTGCACGGCGTTGTAGATCTGCCCGTCCTCGGTGCGCTCGGGATAGCCATACAAAATGGCAATCCCGGCGGTCTTGGCAATGCGCGCGATCTGCTGCGCCGATTCACCGTTGTGCACCTCCGCCAGCACGCTGACGGCATCGATGCCGATGTTGTAGCCGGTCAGGAACATCTCCGGCAGCACCAGCAAGTCAGCGCCCTTGGCCTCCAGCGCCAGTTGATGCAGGCGTTGCAGATTGCCTGCGACATCCAGGGGCAGCGGTGGACATTGGTAAAGGGCTACGCGCATTTGGAACTCCTTTTACTCGGGCAGGGCGATCGGACCGATCTCGTTGAACACATCCCCTGGACCCGGGTTCTCGGCGTGAGTTTCACCGCCGAAGTGTTTCATGATGCCCCAGACCGCGTTGAGCGAGGTCTGCACCGCGCCTTCCACCCACGCCGGCGTCCATGAAACGTCGTCGCCCGCGATGAAGATCCCGCGTTGCTCGGCCGGCATGTCGTCCTGCATGAAGTGCGCATACATCCGCTGGTTGTAGCGGTAGTGGCCGGGCAGGGCGCCTTTGAAAGCGCCGAGGAAGTGCGGGTCGGCTTCCCATGACACGGTGATCGGATCGCCGATGATGCGCGCGGCAATGTCGACTTTCGGGTAGATCTTTTTCAATGCGTCCAACGCCAGCTTCACGCGTTTTTCCACCGGGTGCGGGAGCATTTTCAGTGCGTCGCTCATCCACGAGTACGACAGGCAAATCACCCCCGGCTTGTCGTCGCCGTTGTCGAAGAGGTAGGTGCCGCGGGTCAGGCGATCGGTGAGGGTCATGCTCATCAGGTCGCGGCCGGTTTCCGGATCTTTGTCCTTCCAGAATGGCCGGTCGACCATCACAAAGGTTTTCGACGATTGCATGTAGCGGGTGCGGTCGAGGGCCATCCACATCTTTTGCGAGAACAGGGTTTCGTCGCATTCGATCTGGGTGGTCAGCAGCCAGCTCTGGCAGGTGGTCAGTACCGCCGCGTATTCGCGGGTGTCGCCGTTGTTATCGGTGACCGCAAAACGGCCGTCCGGGGCGTGAGCGATTTTTTTAACCCCGGAGCGTGGCGCGCCTCTGTGCAGCGACTTGAGGCTGGTGCCTTCGGGCCAGTGCACGCAACGTTCCGGCACATGACGCCAGATGCCTTGCGGCACTTGTTCGACGCCGCCGACGACCAGATGTTGGTGATCGTCGCAGTTGGTCATCACGACGCGGAAGATTTCCAGCATCGAGTTCGGGAAGTCCGAATCCCAGCCGCCGGTACCGAAACCGACTTGGCCGAACACTTCGCGGTGATGGAATGAGAGCTTGGCGAAGGCTTCGGAGGTAGCGACGAAGTCGTAGAAGGTTCGGTCATCCCACAGCGGAACCAGGGTGTTCCACAGCTCTTTGAGGCGTGGCACATCGCGGTCGCGGATCGCTTGCTGGATATCGGCGAACTGCGAGCCAGCCTCCAGTGCATCTGCCCAAGCGTCAGCCACTTCCTGGAATAGTGCAGGAAGATCTGCCAGTTTCTGTGCGTAATGGGTTTTGCCTTCCAGGTCGATCACGGTGCTGCCAGAGGCAGGCGTCAGCGGATTGGGAAAGGGTTTGGTCTCGAGACCGAGCTTGTCGACATAGTGGTAAAACGCCGTGGACGACACCGGAAAGCGCATGCCGCCCAGTTCGGCGACGATGCCATCGGTCCCGTTGAACGCTTGGGAACGCAGACGGCCACCCATTTTCGAAGCTTCGTAGACGACGGGTTTGAGGCCCAGTTTCATCAACTCATAAGCTGCCACCAGACCGGCGATACCCGCGCCAACAATCGCCACTTCGGCACCATGATTGTGTGCCGGAATGCTGCCCAGGCCGGCCGGGTGTTCGATCCAGTCGTCAAAGCCGAATGGAAAGTCCGGGCCGAAAATGGTGACTGGTTTTTTACCGTCTGCAGGATGGCGATTGTTCTTGTTCATGACTGACCTTACTGGCGACCCGACGCGGAATGCGCATCTGAGTATAGGAAAAGATGGCAGCCATTCTAGAGAGCGTAGAACACGTTAATAAGACGCAATGTGTCGTCGTTTTGATAATTTTTTGGTCACTATGACGAAAAACTACTACACACTGACCAATGTGGGAGCGAGCCTGCTCGCGATGAGGCCCTCAAGACGCTGCAAATCAAACCGGCTGCCCCCGATCAATCTTGCTGCTCAAGATGATCGAAGTCGTCGTCTTCTCCACCCCATCCACACTGCCAATCTGATCCAGCAACTGATCCAGCTGCTCCGGCGATTCCGTGCGAAGCCACGCCACGTAGTCAAACTCGCCACTCACCGCACACAACTGCTGCACCTGGGCCATGGCACTGAGCCGGCGCAGCACTTCCTTGCCCGAGCGCGGTTGCACCGTGATCCCGACATACGCCTGCAAGCCGCCATCCACCACACGTTGACCCAGACGCACGCCGTAACCGGTGATGACTTTGGCCTTTTCCAGCCGTGCCAGACGTGAAGTCACCGTGGTCCGTGCGACCCCCAATTGGCGAGCGAGCCTGGCCACGCTTTCACGGGCATTGATCTGCAAGGCCGCGATCAATTGGCGGTCGATTTCGTCAAGAACGGGTGGGCGGGTGTCAGGCAAGGGTCGTCTCCAGCAACACAAATCAGTGGGCTGGCATGTTACAGCACGGCTGGCACGGCGGATGTCAGAGAACGTCAGACGCCGCGCGGAAGACAGGATGGACACCAGCTGTCAGTCATAGTCGAATGAGAAATCGAGGGATGCGAGGTGATCAAAATGACAAAGAACATGCCTCCCGCTGTCCGGGATCACGCAGTGCAGATTGCCAATCACGAAATGGGTCACTACGTCGTTGCCCGAGTCTTGGGGTTTGAAACGGGTGATGTGAGCCTGACAGTGACCATGGACTTGAGGCATCAAGCGGGCGCTTCCATTACCTTGGCGCGTTCAATTACGACGATTGAGGCAATGAAGGAGCATCTGCAAGCCCGAATGATGGTTCTCTTTGCGGGCGCCATGGCGCAGTCATTGGCTTCAAAGCGTTCGCCCGGCAAACGCGTCGATAAGCCGAAAGCGGCCGCCATCCTGAGGGGAGAACTTGGGGCAGAACAGGACTACGCAAAAATCAGGGAGTTACGGCACTTGCTGCGCAACATCACCTACCCCGATACGGATCCGGCTTCGCCTGATCGCGTAACCGCCGAGCTGAAAGAGATTACGGATCGTCTGTGGTTACGGACTCAAACAATCGTTGAGCAGTTGGCCGATACGATTATTGGGTTGGGCGAAGCGTTGGTAGATGGCATGGGTATCGTGGAGCAATGGGGGCGGTCGGCGGATACGTATGAGGGTGTTTTGACGAGGGAGGGGCTTGAGCGGATGGGGTTGGTGCGGGCGATTCCGGGGTTGCGCGTTGGGGCTGGCAACGATGGTGCCGATTCGCACAGGGAGTAACTTCCGGGCGCGCATTGCACGCTCGGTCACGACTGGAAGCCCCGAATAATCGGGGCGTCTTTCAGTGGGATAGTGCGCGCTACTCCTCTGATTCCGTCGCGGTCCGAGCCGGTCTCGGCGTTAGCACCTTCACCACATCATCAATCACCGCCTTACCCATCGCCGTCAGATAGTGCGCGGCCCAGGCGTGGCGGTCAGTGTCTCTTGCGTAGGCAGCGTCCTCGGCAAATGATTTTGCGAGGAACAGCAGATCGGAGGCTTGTGACAATGCATCAACGATGGGGACACCGGCGCGGACGTTGAACAACGCCTGATCCGAGCAGTAGATGAGTGGGGTGAAACCGATGGTTTTCAGGTCTGAAATTGCGGATGGATTTATTTTATTCACGATATAACTCCTAGGTTCGAGGAGCTGCCACTTTCGTTACCACACGAAAGGGTGGCAGCTGTACGCAGGGTGGTAAACCGGGAACCAAGGAAACCGGCACGCCCGAAGGCGTCCCACGCACAGCTGCCATATCGAGATCACAGGCATAAAAAACTGCCTATCTTCGTGATGAGTGCACTGTTGCGCTGGTTCACCGGGTTACCACACCCGATCGCTGCATTTGCAGCGACGTCCGGAGAGTATCCCGTCGAAGAGAACGCCAACAAGGCGGCAAAGTGCCCAAACGCACCCATTACGCAATTCTCGGAGTTTGCCTACAACCTTGGCAGACGTCATCCGATAACCTCACGTCAGCGCAAAATATAACCTAGACGGCAGACAGGAAAAAACGCATGTCCCGCCGCGGAGCAGCGCACAGGACGCGACCCGAGCCCCGACAGGATGACTGATGCTACAAAATGACCGCAAAAATCTGGAGCTCGATAAGCTTCAAGTCGAAATCCGGAGATTCATTGCTGAAACCCGCAAGTTTATGGCGGAAGAAAGCAAGCTTAGGCAGGAGGCTTTTTGGTATCCGTTCGCAGTAGGCGCCGGTCTAGTGACCGCCGTTGTCGCCGCCGTCGGATTGTGGTTCAAGCTTTAAAATCGCTAACACACGGAAGCGACCAATGATCGGAGGTGCTTGAGTTTTACCGCTTAGCAGCCCACCTTATCTAACAAGGGTTAGCGCATTAGGCGTGACTCGTGATCCCTGCAGGAAGACGCAGTATGTCCACACCTCCTACGATTCAAGCCAGCATTGAACAGTTACACCGTGACGTGGCCGCCTTGGCCGAAGACATGCGTAGCCCATCCCCCATCGCGACCCGAGCAATCCTACTGCCGTTTGGACTCGGTGCCGCGCTGGCGCTCGTGACTATTGTTGCTGTTGCCTTGGTGGTTCGGCTGGTCTGATCTCTTAGGCCAAACGTTAGTCGCAGAAAAAAAGCCGCGCATTTGCGCGGCTTTCTTGTTTGGTGGGCCCACACGGATTTGAACCGTGGACCAAAGGATTATGAGTTTGTCGCTGACTTGCTATGCCTAGGAAAATTAAGCGTAGGAGAAAGTAGGCGACAGAACAAAAAAATAAAGCGCGACAATAGTTTAGCGCAGCTTGGCGAAGATGACGAAAACTAGTTGGTGTACCTCCCGCGTACCGACAGCAGGAGTAACATCATGACGTGGAGCCCTCGTCAGACAGCTTCTGCTGAGCGTGAACCGTATCAAAAATTTCCTTGGCTAAGATCGGAAATGCCGTACGCTGGAACTCGCCATCATCCATGTACCGGGTCACGATTTTATCGTTCTCTATCATGCGCTGGATCATCAGGTGTTCGATCACCTTGCGCACGCCCAACTGGAACTTGTCCAATGGGTTAGCCATGGCGGTCTGGATCACCTGGCTGTTGCTGGTGGCCCGTGCCTTGATCTGGTCAAAGAATAGGCGGTCCTCTTCAGTAAAAGTGGTGCCGAAGCGCTCATTCAGCACATGGATGATCTCCGACAGCGGTGCTTTTTCTTCATTGGCGTTGCCGGTGCCAACATCGGTGGGGCTGAACACGCCCTCGGGCTCGCCCACCTTCAGCTCAATCGGCCCGCTGGACACCCGCTGTAGCCGGTAGTACTGCAATTCAACTTCGTTGCCGATCGTGACTACCGTGTTATCACGGTCCAGCGGCAGATGCGGTAGGAGGAAGCGCCCGTAACTGTAGAGCATCTCTAAGTCAGGGTCGGCATACGGCAAAATTTGGCTCAGGAAAGAGTACATTCGCACGTACCCGCCTAACTTGTCGCGGAAAGTGGAGCGCAGCACGTCGTCCTCAATAGCCTTGAACCTGTCCACCGCAGGTTGCAGGTGCTGCTGCATGTGCGCGTGATCGGCCGGATTCTGTCGATCCAGCTGGCGATAGAAGATGCGGGCGAAGGCCTCCACCTCGCTCCAGTGGTAAATCTGCAGTTGATCCAGTTCGTGCTTGATCGCGGGCAACATCTCCGGCCGGGCGGATTCCTGTAGACTGGTCGAATCGAAATACGGCTTGAATGCAGTGTAGATATCTTCGGGCTTGTTCACGAAGTCGAGCACAAAGGGTTCGTCTTTTCCTGGGATCTTACGGTTCAGGCGTGAGAGAGTTTGCACCGCCTGCACGCCGTCCAGCCGTTTGTCCACGTACATTGCACACAGCAACGGCTGGTCGAAGCCCGTCTGGTACTTGTTGGCTACTAGCAGAACTTGGTAGTCACTGGAGGCAAAACGCCCGGGCAACTGGCTTTCGGGGATGGGCTTTCCGGTTACAGCATCTGGATTCATGCTCGGTTCGGTGTAATCGACGCCGGTTTCCGGATCTTTCACCGTGCCGCTGAAGGCCACCAGCGAACGGATGTCCGTATAGTCTTGCTCCTGGATGTAGCGCTCGAAAGCCAACTTGTAGCGCACTGCCTGGATGCGGCTGGCCGTCACCACCATCGCCTTGCCGCGGCCACCTAGCTGATGGCGCACATGCTCTCGAAAATGCTCGACCATTACCTCAGTCTTCTGCTCGATGTTGTGCGGGTGCAGTTCTTTAAACTTAGCCAGCGCCTTACCAGCTTTCTTCTTCGGAATGGAGGGGTCGTCTTCCATCGTCTTAACAAACTTAAACCAAGTGCTGTACGTGGTGTAGTTGCGTAGCACATCGAGGATGAAGCCTTCTTCAATAGCTTGGCGCATTGAATAGGTATGGAAGGCTTCTGGTTTGTCGCTGGCTCCTGTTCGACCGAACAGCTCCAGCGTTTTGCCTTTGGGCGTGGCGGTGAAGGCGAAGAAGCTCAAGTTCTTCTGCTGCCCGCGCGATGCCATGATCTGGTTCAGGCGATCTTCCCAATCTACTTCCTCTTCGCCGTTGCCGTTCTGCGCGCCGGCCCCAAGAATGCCCTTAAGCTCGCGCGCCGTTTCGCCGGTCTGGCTAGAATGCGCTTCGTCTACAATCACCGCGTAGCGGCGCGCGGCAATCGCCGCCTGCCAAGTTTCGGCTTGGAGCTTTTCCTCGTCGCTGGCCTTGTCCTGGTTTTCGGCACCTGCCGCATGCAGCAGGCCGCGCAAGACGAAAGGGAATTTCTGTAGCGTGGTGATGACAATCTTGGTTCCGTCGATCAGAGCCTCTGCTAGTTGCTTGGCATCCTGGTCGATAGCCTTGACCACGCCCTGCGCGTGCTCGATTTGGTAGATCGCGTCTTGCAATTGCTTGTCGAGCACCTTGCGATCGGTAATGACGATCACGCAGTCAAATACCTTTTGGTCCTGCGTATTGTGCAGACTGGCCAGCCGGTGCGACAACCACGAGATGCTGTTGGTCTTACCGCTGCCCGCCGAATGCTGGATTAGGTAATTGTGGCCCGCACCCTCGTTTCGGGAGGTCACGATCAAGGCCCTCACCGCATCCAACTGGTGGTAGCGCGGGAAGACCATCTTCTCGGTGATGACCAGCTTCTTGCCACCCCGACCGTCGTCTACCTTCTGTTCGTCTTTCTCGATAAACAGGAAATGGCCAAGAATGTCGAGAAAACTGTCACGCTGCAGTGTTTCCTGCCAGAAGTAACCAGTGCGATAGCCGCTGTCGTGCCGTGGATTACCTGCACCGCACTGGATCTGTCCCGGATGGCTACCTCGATTGAAGGGCAAGAAGAAAGTTTTTTCCTTCGCCAGCCGGGTCGTCATCCACACTTCATCCGGATCGGCGGCGAAGTGTACCAGCGCACGTTTCTTGAAGTCGAACAGCGGTGCACGCGGATCGCGGTCGCTCTGATACTGCTTCACCGCATGCCGCCAACTTTGGTGCGTACCAGGGTTCTTAAGCTCAATGGTAGCCACCGGCAGGCCATTAACAGCCAGCACAATATCGGTCGTAGAGTGACCGCTGGGGTGGCAGGGTACTTGCCGTGTCACCGTGAGCTGGTTTTTCGCATAAAGCGCCAGCACATCGGGCGATAGGCTGTGTGCAGGCTTGAAATAGGCCAACCGGAACAGCTTGCCGTAGAACTTAAAACCGTGGCGCAGCACATGTAGGCTTCCCTTGATCTCCAGCTCCTTGACCAACGAATCCAGCAACATTGGCTGGAGATTCCCGCCGTGTAGCGCAATCATGTCGGCCCACAATTTTGGCTGGGTGGCTTCGATGAAGGCCTGAACCCGCGCCGGAAACAGCGCACGCGCCTTGTCCCACTCAGCATTGGTGCCGCTCTGCCAGCCGCCTTGCTGCAACAGGATTTCTTCGACGTGAAATTCGAAGGCGCGTTCAGTGGTTTGGCTGGGCATGGCTCTGCTTCCTCAAGGTTGGCCGCCGCACTCGAACACACGGTACTTCAGCCATTTGGCGATGCCGTCGAGGTCGGGAAAGAGTTGTTTGTCAAACAAGCCGTACTGCTCCAGGCGACGGCGGATGTCATCCTGCGCATCGTGGCGGATCACGATCTCTAAGTAGTCTCTTTCATCCAACGGCTGCATCGGTTGCCAGCAGGCCAGTAACACACCGTCTTGCGAGCGGATGCGGGGGGATACGTGGGGTGGATCGTAGATGATGTTTTCGGCGATTTTGAACGGTGTGGGTAGCTCGGCGGGCCCCAGTTCTGTCTGAAGCTCGTCAGCTTGGCTGCTGTCGCCACTTTGAACGTTGCCTTTCCTTTCGATGGCCTCGTCATCCGTGTCAAGGCCGAACCCGGCGTATGCGTCTTCATCGTCGGCAGCGGGCTGGGCCAATTCGGTGGCGGCATCGCCCACCGGCTTGATTGGCGAGGCCTGTCCGCGCCGCAAATCGGCGTAGCGTTTAGGGTTGGAGATCAGCACATAAACAGCGCTGTCGGCAGGCGTGCCCTGCTCGGTCTTCTCGCCCGCACGGGTGGCGAAATACAGTGCCACCAGCGGGTTGGTGGTCCAGTCCATGAAACGCGTCGGCAGGCCGTGATGCTGAGCAATCGCCAGCTCTTCCCAAGGAGTGTTGGGGCGGTGCTGCACGTAGGTCAGTAAATGATTGCTGAAAGTCTCAAGCACCTCGCATTCAAGTTGCTCGCGCTCAGCCAGCGGCATCTTCTTCAGCGCTGAGTAACGGGCCACTGATGGCACTAATGCGAACCCTTCCGTGGCGCGCTTGCACTGGCCGCGAAAGTACAGCCTGTTGCCGTTGCTGCGGGGTAATTCCTGGTGAATGGTTCGCAGGTACTCGTCGAAGCTACCGATCTCGAACGGAGTGCTCATGCCAGCCCCCGCACGTCCATCTTGCCGGTCACGGTGGAGGTGACGATGGCTTGACGGTACTCAATAAGCCGAGCAACAACTTCTGCCGCCCATACAATAAGGCTATCGAGCTTCTCGGTCTTGGCCTCAAGATAGTCGGCTATAGCTGTTTGTTCTGTAGCTGGCGGAACCGGCAATCGGATACCAGCAAGTCGCTCGGCGGTTAGCTTGGGCTGCGCAGCGCCAGTGATCAACGGCGAAAAATCGAAGGTTTCCAATGCCGCAACCAAGTAACGAATATCGCCGTTGAGCGGTTTCAGAATATGCGCATGATTGTTGACCCAGTACTTCCCTGTCGCTATGAATGCCAGTGGCGTGTTTCGTGACAGTAGATTTGCCCCATCTTCAGCAACCAAAATCCGAGGCCCGTCGAAAAGGTAATCATCGACCATGTCTATGATGCCCGACGCGCCATAGTAAGGATAAATCTCTTCCAAATCCGCACGCTCTGCGCTCGATAGCGGAACCCGTTTGGAATTGCAGTTTCTGAAAATGTGGCGCACGGCCTTCGCTGCCCAATGTGCCGGAATCTGCCCCAACCAGTACACCCGCGAGTCCTTCATCTCTGGATTCGGCTCCAGCCCCGCTGCCTTGGCGGCTTCGGGCGGCAGGCCACGTGTGACGGTACGGGCGATGAACGCTTGCCGCTTTTCCTTTAGCTTGGCGATGATTTTGCGCTGTTTGGCGATTAGGTCGTCGATCTGCGAGGTCTTGGCATCAAGGAAATGGACAATAGCTTGTTGTTCGTCCTTAGGTGGCAGCGGGAAGCTGATTCCCATGAACGCGCCTTGCGCGATGTTCTGCATACTTCCGCTGGTGCCTGCTGCTAGAGATGAGATCGCAGACTTCGCGGGTCTTGACGTTAGGTAGTACCAAGCAAACCTAGGAGAGCAGTCGCGAACGGAATTAAACACGGCCTGCCAGAGCCGATCAGGGAGATAAAGATTGGGGCGGTCTTGACTAACGTAGCCGCAGCTTCCAACCAATTCTGGTGTGTTCATCCTGCTGATGATTAGCCGGTCTGCACGTACCTGGCAGGCGACACGGTGAAGTTCATCATCCAGCACGCGCTTGTTTTCGTCGGCATTGAACTGATCGCCATACACGCAGCTAGTCTTCAAGACGCCAACCTCGTCGAGCGACGCCGGAGAGGCTTCTGAATTCACACTGACACCTGACTCCATGCGATCAATTACGTGCTTCACTCGCAATTGATCCCAGTGTGATGGGAGCTCATCGAGCCAAATAGACTGGCTAGGGGAGTAGTTTTCATATGCAGTGTATTTCATGCCACCTTCTCTCTGTGCAAACTCCAGCGTGTTGTTGGCTGGCGCCCTCGATCAGAGTTTGTTCCAGTGCGGAGAAGTGCTGAAGGATCTGCAGCGGCAATGTGCTCGTGGAATCGCCAACCTACTAGACGTAGTTGCAAGAGTTCTTCGTTCATTCTGTGACCTCACCAAGCAACCGGACAATGTCCGCTTCCAATGCCTTGATCTCGTCCTCGATCACCGTCAGTTCGCGTGGCGCCTCGTAGCGGTAGAAGTGGCGGTTAAGCGGGATCTCGTAACCCAATTTGGTCTTGCTGTGATCGATCCAGGCATCGGGTAGGTGCGGGATTACCTCACGCTCGAAGTAGGTCTGGATGCTTTCCTTGAGGGGCACGTTTTCGGTATCACGTAGTTCGGCATCAGGTTCGGCATCACCGTCGCGGTTGAGACAGATCTCGGCGCTCTCGTCACGTTCGCCCAACGCGTTGACCACGGCTTTGAGCTCTGGCGCAGTCAGGCGCACACCGAGTTCACGGTCGATAGGCTTAAGCTGTTCAAGAAAAACCTTGCGACCATTGATCTGTTCGGGGTGCCGCTCGGCAAACTTGGCCAGCAAGTAGCGAATCTGCTGCTGACGCGCTTCGCCAGCGGCGATGTCGATCAGGCGCGCCGCTTCGTCCTTCTTCGTGCTGGAGGCCAGGCTCTTGAAGGTGACTTCATTTTCCAGACGGTCGATGCGCTCCGGTATGGCATGGAAGTTCAGGCGCAGGGGACGCTCGATAGTAATTTTGTGGTAGCCGAAATCGTCGTTATCGAAAACCTTGCTGACAATCAGCTCCTTCCAGGTCTGCCCCTCAGGTGCGGGAGTGGTGGGCGCTATGGCACGTAATGTGGCCACCTTGGCATCTTTGTCGAACAGCACCCAGCGGGTGGCGTCGTTTTCCATCTGGCCGTGCAAGCCTGTGATGTCTCCGATGTGATCCGGATCCTTCGCCTTGTCGGAAGGGTCGCCAACGCGGCGGCGCTTGTTACCAAGGCTTTTTTCCATGGGTACCCAGTGGTTGCGGGCATCAATGAGCTGTACCTTACCTTTACGGTGGGGTTCTTTGTGGTTGGTCAGCACCCAGATGTAGGTGCTGATGCCGGTGTTGTAGAACAGTTGCTCGGGCAGCGCGACGATTGTTTCGAGCCAGTCGTTCTCAATGATCCAGCGACGGATTTCCGATTCACCGCCACCCGCATCGCCGGTGAACAGGGGCGAACCATTGAATACGATGCCGATGCGACTGCCGCCTTCCTGTGCAGTGCGCATCTTGTCGATCATGTGCTGGAGGAACAGCAATGCGCCGTCATTGATGCGGGGGGTGCCTGCACCGAAGCGGCCGTTGTAACCTAAGTTGTCGCGTTCATGCTCGATATAGCGCTGCTGCTGCTTCCACTCCACTCCGAACGGTGGGTTAGCAAGCATGTAGTCAAAGCGTCGTTTCTGGCCCTGCTCGTCACGGGCGTGAGTATCTTTGGTGAAGGTGTCGCCCAGCGAGATGTTGTCTGCGTCTTCACCTTTGATGAGCATGTCGGAGCGGCACACGGCCCAGGCTTCATCGTTCCAATCCTGACCGTAGAGCAGTGGATTGGCTTGACTATTGAGGTCGCGGATGTACTTCTCGGCCACCGACAGCATGCCACCCGTGCCGCAGGCCGGGTCGTAGATGGTTTTAACGACGTGACTGCGGCGCAGATCCTGCTCGGGTGACAGCAACAAGTTGACCATCAGCTTGATCACCTCACGCGGAGTGAAGTGCTCTCCGGCTTCTTCGTTCGACTGTTCTGCGCCGATACGGATCAGCTCTTCAAACACATAACCCATTTGCATCGCAGCCTGATCGGGTGTGAGGTGCGAGAAGCTCAGATCGATGGAGGCAAATTTCTGGACGACCTTAAACAGCAGATTCTTCTCGGCCATTTTGGCGATTTGCTGATCGAAGGCAAAACGCTCCATGACCGCCCGCACATTGGTCGAGAAGCCATTGATGTAGCTGTTAAGGTTCGGCGCGAGATTACTTGGATCGTCCAGTAACGAATTGATGCCTTTCTCGGACCGCCGCAATTCCAGCTTGGACAGGTTGTAGAACGGGTAGCCGGTGGCCGACTGCATCACGCTGCGGATGATGTTTTCAGGCTTGCCCTTGTACTGGTTAAAGGTTTCAAGCGCTTTGGATTTGGTAGGGGCCAGTAGGCAATCGAACCGGCGCAACACGGTTAATGGCAGAATGACCTTACGATACTCGTTGCGCTTGTAAGGCCCGCGCAGTAGGTTGCAGATACTCCAAATGTCATTGGCAAGCTGGCGGTGGGTCTCGGTGTTCATTCAGTTGTCTGCGTCCTAGTATCATAAAAGAGTGATTTTTCAGCTCACTAATCCCGATGTCAGCATGAATATCGTGGCCAGCGGGATTGGCCCAAGCTTGCGAGCGGTATCAAGCTCCAGACTTCCATTATCCTTAACGTGCGCGACAGATGAGCTGCCCCGGCATTTCAACGAGCTTAAAGTCAGCGATCTAAGCTACCGCTTCCGGATAAGGTATTGGGAGGTCTGGCTGTCCTCTGAGAGCAGCGCAACCATCGTAGCCATCGATCGAATCAAAAAGTGGATGTATCGTCACCGTTCGCGACACCCGAATAGCGCGTCACCTCGGGTGCCATGGCCGAATCCGCTCTAAAATATTGAATTTTATCAAGATGGCATAAGCGCGGCCATGCATGGTACATGGCTCCGCCTTCCATTGCGTGCAAAACGACGCCCGAGCGATTGACTCCTACACATCCTTGGTGGCCCTCCTCCGTCGTATCGGAAAGGACGTGTGCCCTAATACAACCGGCGCTTTACCTAGCGGTTCTCATCTCCAGCGGTATGCGTCCGGGCAACACGTCTTGCGTGATTAAACCGGCTGCCACTTATGCGGAAGCAGCTGCTCGATTTCACTCG
>NZ_JBXAJV010000027.1:0-84618 GCF_058797635.1 Pseudomonas sp. GW823-FHT02C02
CCCCCCCTCCCCCCCCCCCCCCCCCCCCCCCCCCCCCCCCCCCCCCACCCTGGCTCCTACAGATACCGTGTTCTACCAGCGAGATATTCACGGCGAACATGAAGCTTTTGTCATGAAACTCAATGCCCTGCGACCGAATGCCACGTGTTTGGCGGGCTGCAGGACTATTGTCGGTTTCGCAAAAATTCGTTACCGAACTCAGTCGTTTACTTAGCAGGCTAACCAAACATATAACAGAGTCCTGCACACGCCTTGCTGCAGATAACAGAGATTGGAGCTAGCAGATGACTGTAAAAGTAACTGAACGCGACGATTCACATAAATCCCATGAAGGCATAGCTGCCGGTATCCGTATCTGGGATGTACATCAACAAGACATGCTGGTGGGGATGTTTCATTCCGAAACCGACGCCCACAGCTACAAGGCTGAACTGGAAAAACAGGAGCAGCAACGAGCGCTCCGATCTGCATAAGCAATGACAGCATTGAAAACGACAAACCCCGCCATGAGCGGGGTTTGTCGTTGTTGAAGCCGTTAAAGGCTTACCACATCAGATCATCAGGGATCTGATAGGCCGCGTATGGATCATCTTCGGCAGCGACTTCTTCAGTCTTGACGTTCAGCTGCACGATGCGCCGAGGATCGCGCTCCTGAATCTTCAGGGCCGCCTCACGCGGGATCACTTCGTAGCCGCCGGCATGGTGCACGATCGCCAGGAAGCCATTGCTCAACTGGTTGCGCATCAGCGTGTTGACGGAGATACGCTTGACCTTCTTGTCGTCAACGAAGTTGTAGTAGTCCTCGGTGGTCAGCTTCGGCAGGCGCGAGACTTCGATCAATTGCTTGATCTGCGCCGCGCGAGCCTTGGCCTCGACTTTCTCCTGTTGCTGACGGTTCAGCTCCTGGTCGCGCTTGACCTTCTCGGCCATGGCTTCCTGGGCGGCACGCTGCTGCGAGTCATCGAGTTCAATCTGGCCTTTATGGGCCAGGCGTTGCTGCTTCTGCTTCTCTTTGCCGACCTGTTTGGCCTGCTTTTGGTTGACCAGCCCTGCTTTGAGCAACTGGTCGCGAAGGGAAATGCTCATGGTGCTTATTTCTCACTTAGGCCACTGCTCAACCGCAGCTGGGCAAATTCTTTTCCTGACGTTTGGCTTCGCCCCACAAGGCGTCCAACTCTTCGAGGGTGCAATCTTCCATGGGACGGTGGGTGTCGCGCAATGCCTGTTCGATAAAACGGAAGCGTCTTTCAAACTTGCTGTTGGCGCCACGCAGTGCAGTTTCCGGGTCGACTTTCAAATGACGCGCCAGATTGACCACGGAAAACAGCAAATCACCCACCTCATCGGCAATCGCTGCCGAGTCATTGTCGGCCATGGCTTCGAGCACTTCATCGAGTTCTTCGCGCACCTTGTCCAGCACCGGCAAGGCGTCCGGCCAGTCGAAACCGACTTGCCCCGCGCGCTTCTGCAACTTCGCCGAGCGGGACAATGCAGGCAGCGCGGCAGGCACATCGTCGAGCAAGGACAGCTGTTCGGGCGCGGATGATTTTTCGGCGCGCTCCTCAGCCTTGATCTCTTCCCAGCGCTGCTTGACCTGCTCTTCACTCAGGCGCGGAACATCCAGCGGCGCGTACAGATCACCGGTTGGAAATACGTGAGGATGGCGACGGATCAGCTTGCGGGTGATGCTGTCGATCACACCGGCGAATTCGAAGCGCCCCTCTTCCCGGGCCAACTGACTGTAATAAACCACCTGGAACAGCAAATCACCCAACTCGCCCTGCAAGTGATCGAAGTCACCGCGCTCGATGGCGTCAGCGACTTCATAGGCTTCCTCAAGGGTGTGCGGGACGATGGTGGCGTAGGTTTGCTTGATGTCCCACGGGCAACCGAACTGCGGGTCGCGCAGACGGTTCATCAGGTGCAGCAAGTCTTCAAGTGAATACATCAATCAATCTCTACATCTGCAATGCGGTATGTCGGCCCAACCGTGCCCCTGTAGGAGCGAGGCTTGCCCGCGAAGGCGTCATACCTGACACACCGCCATCGCGGGCAAGCCTCGCTCCTACAGGGATCATCATCACGGTGTACGGTTACGCCGGGTTTCGATGATGTTCGGCAACTGGGAAATCCGTCCCAGCAACCGCCCCAATGCATCCAGCCCCGGAATCTCGATGGTCAGGGACATCAGCGCGGTGTTGTCCTCCTTGTTCGAGCGGGTGTTGACCGCCAGCACGTTGATCCGCTCGTTGAGCAGCACCTGCGACACGTCACGCAGCAAACCGGAACGGTCGTAGGCGCGGATGATGATGTCCACCGGGTAGGTGAGTACCGGCACCGGGCCCCAGCTGACCTGAATGATCCGCTCCGGCTCGCGCCCTCCCAGTTGCAGCACCGAGGCACAGTCCTGACGGTGAATGCTCACGCCACGGCCCTGGGTGATGTAACCGACAATGGCATCACCCGGCAACGGCTGGCAGCAACCGGCCATTTGCGTCATCAGGTTGCCGACACCCTGAATCTGAATGTCGCCGCGCTTGCCCGGTTTGTAGCCGGTGGCTTTGCGCGGGATCAGCTCCAGCTGCTCATTGCCGCGTTCCGGCTCGACCAGTTGTTGCGCCAGGTTCACCAGTTGCGCCAGGCGCAGATCGCCCGCGCCCAACGCGGCGTACATGTCTTCGGCGGTCTTCATGTTGGCCTTGTCGGCCAGCTTGTCGAAGTCCACCGCTGGCAAGCCGAGACGACTGAGCTCACGTTCGAGCAGGGTTTTACCGGCCGCGACGTTCTGATCACGCGCCTGCAACTTGAACCAGTGAACGATCTTTGCCCGTGCCCGCGAGGTGGTGATGTAACCCAGGTTCGGGTTCAGCCAGTCGCGGCTCGGAGTGCCGTGCTTGCTGGTGATGATCTCGACCTGTTCACCGGTTTGCAGGCTGTAGTTGAGCGGTACGATGCGCCCGTTGATCTTCGCGCCACGGCAGTTGTGACCGATTTCGGTGTGCACGCGGTAGGCGAAGTCCAGCGGGGTCGCGCCCTTCGGCAGGTCGATGGCGTGACCGTCCGGGGTGAAAATGTAGACCCGGTCCGGCTCGATATCGACCCGCAGCTGTTCAGCCAGACCGCCGATGTCACCCAATTCTTCATGCCACTCGAGGACCTGGCGCAGCCAGGAAATTTTCTCTTCGTAGTGGTTGGACCCGGATTTGACGTCGGTGCCCTTGTAGCGCCAGTGCGCGCAAACGCCCAGCTCGGCTTCTTCGTGCATGGCGTGGGTGCGGATCTGCACTTCCAGCACCTTGCCCTCGGGGCCGATCACCGCGGTGTGCAGCGAGCGGTAGCCGTTCTCTTTCGGGTTGGCAATGTAGTCGTCGAATTCCTTCGGAATGTGCCGCCACAACGTATGGACGATGCCGAGCGCGGTGTAGCAGTCGCGCATTTCCGGCACCAGCACACGAACGGCGCGCACGTCGTAGATCTGGCTGAACTCCAGCCCCTTGCGCTGCATTTTGCGCCAGATCGAATAGATGTGTTTGGCCCGGCCGCTGATGTCGGCGTCGATGCCGGTGGCCTGCAACTCGACTTTCAGCTGGTTCATCACATCGGCAATGAAACGCTCGCGATCCAGACGCCGCTCGTGCAGCAACTTGGCGATCTGCTTGTACTGATCGGGCTCAAGGTAACGGAAGGACAAATCCTCCAGTTCCCATTTGATATGACCGATACCGAGACGGTGAGCCAGCGGCGCGTAGATGTCGAAGACTTCACGGGCAACGCGATTACGCTTTTCGTCGTCAGCGGTTTTCACCGCACGGATCGCGCAGGTGCGCTCGGCCAGTTTGATCAGCGCGACGCGCACGTCGTCGACCATGGCCACCAGCATTTTGCGCAGGTTTTCGACCTGGCCCTGGGTGCCCAGCACCAACGATTGACGGGGGCTCAGGCTGGCGCTGATCGCCGCCATGCGCAACACGCCGTCGATGAGTTTGGCGACCACCGGACCGAAGCGCTGGCTGACCGCCGGCAGTTCGATCTGGCCTTCGCGCACGCCGCGGTACAGGACCGCTGCGACCAACGAATCCTGATCGAGTTTGAGGTCGGCGAGAATCTCGGCGATCTCAAGGCCGGTGCGGAAACTCGAGGTCCCTTCGGACCATAGATTCTTCGCCGCATTGGCCTGTTGTTCAGACACGCGAGCGAACTCGCACGCTTCCTTCAAGGCTTCGCGATCCAGTGCCAGATCGACACTGACCGCATGATCGAGCCAAGCCTCGAGATTGATACTGCCGTCAGTGTTGATCGGCTGGTGTGCTCTCACCTGTACCATCTTGCTTACCTTCCCTACGACGCAGATTCAATGCGTCAATTCGCTGACCTTCATTGCCCGATTGCCCTCACGGGGCTACTGCAAGAGCGGCACGGGCGGCCAGTCGGACCAGACGAGCCGTCCTAGCTCGCTTCAAATAACGCCATGGCCTCGACATGTGCCGTCTGAGGAAACATATCGAGAATCCCGGCACGTTTTAACCGGTAGCCCTGCTTGATCAATTCGACCGTATCGCGCGCCAGCGTTGCCGGGTTGCACGATACGTACACCAACCGTTTGGCGCCCAGGGACGCCAGCTTGCGCACGACCTCGAAAGCACCGTCACGCGGTGGGTCCAAGAGTACCGCACAAAAGCCTTCGCGCGCCCATTCGGCATCGGTCAAAGGCTGGGATAAATCGGCCTGAAAAAAAGTCGCATTATGAAGATTGTTGCTAGCTGCATTCGCGGCTGCTCGCTCGACCATCGCCTGCACACCTTCCACTGCCACCACTTCGCGAACGACCTTGGCCAGCGGCAATGCAAAGTTACCCAACCCACAGAATAGATCGAGAACCCGTTCCTCCGCTGTCGGCTTCAGCCACTCCAACGCCTGGGCGATCATCGCTTCATTGACCCCGGCGTTGACCTGGATGAAATCTCCCGGTCGGTACGCCAGATTCAAGTTCCACTGTTCAAGTCGATAACCCAACGACTGGTCAGTCTCGACCGGTTGCGGTTCACCGTCTCCGTGCAGCCACAGTTGGGCTTCATGGAACGCGCAGAAATCCTTGAGGATCGTCATGTCGGCGTCGGACAGCGGCGCCATGTGCCGCAGCAACACCGCCAACGACGAACCGCTGAACAATTCCACATGCCCCAGCGCCTGAGGTTTGCTCAAGCGTCGAAGCATTTCCGGCAAGCGGGTCATGATCGGCTGCAAGGGCTGGACCAACACCGGGCATTCGTTGATGGCCACGATGTCCTGACTGCCCGCCGCGCGGAAACCGACTTCGAGCTTCTTCGCTTTCATGTCCCAACGCACCGCCACTCGAGCGCGACGGCGGTAACCGAATTCCGGACCGCTCAACGGCGCTGCCCACTCTTGGGGTTCGACACCGGCGACCTTGGACAGTTGTTCGGCGAGCATGCGCTGTTTCAGGGCAAGTTGTTCAGTGTGCGGCAGATGTTGCACGCTGCAACCGCCACAGCGGCCGGCATGCGGGCACGGCGCCGGACGACGCAACTCGCTGGCCTGGAACACCCGTTCGGTGCGCGCCTCGACCACTTTGCCGTGGGCACCCAACACGCGCGCCTCGACGTCTTCGCCCGCCAGCGCGCCGAGGACGAACCAGGTGCGACCTTCGAAAAACGCGATACCGCGACCGTCATTGGCCAGGCGCTCGATGCTCAAGCGCTGCTTTTTGCCGGTCGGAATTTGCGGGGCCTTGCTGCCGCCAGTGGGTTGGAAGCGCAGGCCTCTCTCTTGCTTGGCCATCAGTTGGGCGCGTCGAAAATGCCGGTCGACAAGTAACGGTCGCCACGGTCGCAAATGATCGCGACGATCACCGCGTTTTCAACTTCCCGGGACAGGCGCAGCATCGCTGCCACCGCACCGCCTGAGGAGACGCCGCAGAAGATACCTTCTTCGCGGGCCAGACGACGGGTCACGTCTTCAGCTTCGCTTTGCGCCATGTCGACAATGCGGTCGACACGATCGGCTTGATAAATCTTCGGCAGGTATTCCTGCGGCCAGCGACGGATACCCGGAATCGCCGAGCCTTCCATCGGTTGCAGGCCGATGATCTGCACGTTGTCGTTCTGCTCTTTCAAGTAGCGCGAGACACCCATGATGGTGCCGGTGGTGCCCATCGAACTGACGAAATGAGTGATGGTGCCCTCGGTCTGGCGCCAGATTTCCGGGCCGGTGGTGGTGTAGTGTGCTTCGGGGTTATCGCCGTTGGCGAACTGATCGAGCACCTTGCCACGGCCTTCGGCTTCCATTCGCTGAGCGAGGTCGCGCGCGCCTTCCATGCCTTCTTCCTGGGTGACCAGGATCAGCTCGGCGCCATAGGCCGTCATCGCGGCCTTACGTTCAGCGCTGGAGTTGTCCGGCATGATCAGGATCATCTTGTAACCCTTGATCGCGGCAGCCATGGCCAGCGCGATACCGGTGTTACCCGAAGTCGCTTCGATCAGCGTATCGCCGGCGTGGATCTGCCCACGCAATTCAGCGCGGGTAATCATCGACAGCGCCGGCCGGTCCTTGACCGAACCCGCCGGGTTATTCCCTTCGAGCTTGAGCAAAAGGGTATTGCTGGTGGCGCCAGGCAGGCGCTGCAAACGGACCAGCGGGGTGTTGCCGACGCAATCGGCGATGGTTGGGTACTGCAAGGTCATGGCGTATTCGCAATCCAGACTGCGGGGGCGCCTATCATACCGGCAAACGCGAGCAGGCCATATCACGCAAAGTGCGGTGCTTATGGCTTATGGGAATAAGGGGCTGTTTCAGCGTTACGCTCCCACAGGGTGCGGGGCCGATCAGACGATTTGTGGTCGGCAAAGATCCACTGTGGGAGCGAGCCTGCTCGCGATGGCGTCGTCACTGACGCCATCACTCTCAGCCACTAACCGAATATTTAGCCGCAGCCCACGCCCAGTGTTCTGTGCCCAAAGACTCCCGCCCTGACGTTTCACAGCATTCCTCGCAATGCTCAACCCCAAGCCGAATCCGCCATCCCCCGGCCGCGAGCCGTCGAGTCGAATGAACGGACAGAAGATCCGCTCCAGATCCGCCTCAGCCACTCCTCCACCCTCATCTTCCAGCCACAAATGCCAGAAGTCGCCGTCACGTTGCCCGCTGAAACGAACGATACCGCCACTCGGCGAATGACGAATGGCATTGCGCAGAATGTTCTCCAGCGCCTGCGCCAAGGTGTTGAGATTGCCCCGAACCCAACAGGACGAATCCACCGCGCACTGCAACTGGCTCGCCGGCCAGGTACTTTCATAACAAGCGTTTTCCGTGAGCATTTCCCACAGCGCCTGGACCTGGATCGCTTCGTCGGGCAACGGTGCGCGCTCGGTGTCGAGCCAGGCCAGTTGCAGAGTGTCTTCTACCAGCCGCTGCATGCCATCGACTTCCCGCCCGATGCGCTCGCGCAATTGCGCCAGCCCCTGCTCGCTTTCGCTGGCGACCCGCAGACGGCTCAGCGGCGTGCGCAGTTCGTGGGACAAGTCGCGCAGCAATTGCTGCTGCAGGGCCACAGTGCTTTGCAATCGCTCGGCCATGTGGTCGAAGGCCCGACCCAGCTCTCCGAGTTCATCCGAACGCTTGGTGGTGCTGCTCGACAGACGCACATTCAACTGGTCGGCGCGCCAGGCATTGGCCTGCTCGCGCAATTGATTCAACGGTACGACCAGCAGCCGATACAGGCCGACGCACAGCAACAGCGTGAACAATCCCGGGATGATGCCGTTGGTGATCACGCGCCAGAACAGCCTGTATTGGCCGGGCATGAAGCGCTGGGGCAGTTCGATGACCAGGCTGCCAGCCGTCGAATCGCCGGGAAACGGCACGCGCAGCCACGGCAGGCGTTTCTTGTGAATGGGCCAATCCAGGCCGCGCAGGAAAGTCAGTCGCTCGATTTCCTGGTCAGTGAGCGGCTGGCTGCTTAGGGACTGCAAATCACCGCTGATGACGCCAACCCAGCCTGTTTCACGCTGTTTCATGCCTTGCAGCCAGGCATCGACGCCCGCGCTCTGCTCCGAACGCCACGCCTGCTCGGCCTCGGCGGCATACCCCGTCAGCGTGACTCGGGCCTGATCCGACAGAAACTGGTTTCGCTGCTCCATGTAGCGCCCCCAGGACCAGCTCAGCCAGATCATCAGCAGACAGAACGCCACTAACAGACACGCCAGTTTCCAGAACAGCGAGTGTCGGCCCGGCAAGTCAGACCATTTCATCGCCGGCACTCAACACGTAACCCTTGCCCCAGACCGTACGCACTTGCCGCTCGGTGTAGCCGATGCCTTTGAGTTTGCGGCGGATCTGACTGATGTGCATGTCGAGGCTGCGGTCATGGGCGGCAAAACCGCGTTGCAGCACGTGCTGATAAAGGAAGGCTTTGCTCAGCACTTCATCGCCATTGCGATTCAAGGTGTCCAGCAATCGATACTCGCTGCGGGTCAGGCCGGCGGCGAGTTCGCCATAGGAAACGTCACAGAGTTCGTCATCAAAACGCAGGCTGTCGACCGAGGACGTCGCCGCTGCCGGCTCCGGCCGGCGGTCGAGCGCCACCCGGCGCAGGATCGCTTCGATGCGCACACGCAACTCGGCCATGCTGAAAGGCTTTGGCAGGTAATCATCGGCCCCCAGGCGAAAACCGCTGATGCGATCCGCCTCGGCGCCCAGCGCCGACATCAGCACCACCGGGGTCGAATGGCTCTGGCGCAGTTGCGTCAGCACGTTCAACCCGTTCAGCCCTGGCAGCAAAATGTCCATCAGCACCACGTCGAAGGGTTGCTGGCGGGCAATGTCCAGGCCTTCCTGGCCGTTCTGGCACCAGGTCACCTGAAAACCGCACCGGCCCAGATGCTCGTGCACATAAGCGCCGAGCACGAGATCGTCTTCAATGGACAGGATGCGGGGATGGCCAACAGAGATGGGAGTCATGAGTATCTGCAAATAATTCTCAGTTGGCGATTATTCAAGATTGCCTGACGTTGGGCAACCCAAGGTTTGCCCGTGGGGCGAAAGCGCCGGTCCGGCCGAAGAATGACGACATCAATTTTACGAAGATTGCCTGCCTGCAAATCGCTACACTGGCCCGATGGCACGTGCCGGACGCACGTGCAGGTCAATCAATAGCTGGATGCAGGAGAGATGCGTGCTCAAGAAACTGGGAATTAAAGGCCGCGTGCTGTTGCTGACCCTGTTGCCGACCAGCCTGATGGCGCTGATCCTGGGTGGCTATTTCACCTGGATGCAGCAATCCGACCTGCAAACCCAACTGATGCAGCGCGGTGAGATGATCGCCGAACAGCTCGCGCCCTTGGTGGCCCCGGCCATGGGCCGCAAAGACAACGAGCTGCTGGAGCGTATCGCCACCCAGTCGCTGGAAACACCGGACGTGCGCGCCGTGACCTTCCTCGCCGCCGACCGTACGCCCGTAGCCCACGCCGGCCCGACCATGCTCAACCCGGCGCCGTTGGGCAATGGCTCAAAGATGCTGCGCCACAGTGGCAACGATGCGACACGCTATCTGCTGCCGGTCTTTGGCAAGCACCGCAACCTTGCCGGCGACCTGATACCGGATGAAGCCGACCGACTGTTGGGCTGGGTCGAACTCGAACTGTCCCACAGCGGCATGCTGCTGCGCGGTTACCGCAGCCTGTTCGCCAGCCTGCTGCTGATCGGCGCGGGCCTGGCTGGCGCGGCGCTGCTCGCCTTGCGCATGGGCCGGACCATCAACCGGCCGATCAGCCAGATCAAACTGGCGGTAGCGCAACTCAAGGACGGCCATCTGGAAACCCGTCTGCCACCCCTTGGCAGTCAGGAACTGGATGAGCTCGCGTCCGGCATCAACCGCATGGCCGGCACGTTGCAAAACGCGCAGGAAGAGTTGCAGAACAGTGTCGATCAGGCCACCGAAGACGTGCGCCAGAACCTGGAAACCATCGAGATCCAGAACATCGAACTGGACCTGGCGCGCAAGGAAGCCCTGGAAGCGAGCCGGATCAAATCCGAGTTCCTGGCCAACATGAGCCATGAAATCCGCACCCCGCTCAATGGCATTCTCGGCTTTACGCACCTGCTGCAAAAAAGCGAGCTGACCCCGCGTCAGCTCGACTACCTGGGCACCATCGAAAAGTCCGCCGACAGCCTGCTGGGGATCATCAACGAGATCCTCGACTTCTCGAAAATCGAGGCCGGCAAGCTGGTGCTCGACAATATTCCGTTCAACCTGCGCGACCTGCTGCAGGACACCCTGACCATCCTCGCCCCGGCCGCCCATGCCAAACAGCTTGAGTTGGTGAGCCTGGTGTATCGCGACACGCCGTTGTCGCTGGTGGGCGATCCGCTTCGGCTCAAGCAGATCCTCACCAACCTGGTGAGCAACGCGATCAAGTTCACTCGCGAAGGCACCATCGTCGCCCGGGCCATGCTCGAAGAAGAACACGAAGACAGCGTGCAACTGCGCATCAGCATTCAGGACACCGGCATCGGCCTGTCGAACCAGGATGTGCGCGCGCTGTTCCAGGCGTTCAGCCAGGCTGACAATTCGCTGTCCCGACAGCCAGGAGGCACGGGCCTGGGTCTGGTGATTTCCAAGCGCCTGATCGAACAGATGGGCGGCGAGATCGGTGTCGACAGTACGCCGGGCGAAGGTTCGGAATTCTGGATCAGCCTCAGCCTGCCCAAGACCCGCGACGACGCCGAAGACCTGCCCGGCCCGCCGCTGCTCGGGCGCCGCGTCGCGGTGCTGGAAAACCATGAACTGGCCCGTCAGGCCTTGCAGCATCAGCTGGAAGATTGCGGCCTGGCTGTCACGCCGTTCAATACCCTGGAAAGCCTGACCAATGGCGTGACCGGCGCGCATCAGACCGATCAGGCGATCGATCTGGCGGTGCTCGGCATCACCAGCAACGACATGCCACCGGAGCGCCTCAACCAGCACATCTGGGACCTCGAACACCTGGGCTGCAAAGTGTTGGTGCTGTGCCCGACCACCGAACAGACACTGTTCCACCTCTCGGTGCCCAACCCGCACAGTCAGCTTCAGGCCAAGCCGGCCTGCACCCGCAAGTTGCGTCGGGCATTGTCCGATCTGGTCAACCCGCGCCAGCAGCGCAGCGAGCCCGGCGAACCGGTATCGAGCCGCGCGCCGAAGGTGCTGTGCGTCGACGACAACCCGGCCAACTTGTTGCTGGTGCAAACCCTGCTCGAAGACATGGGTGCCAAGGTGCTCGCGGTCGAAAGCGGTTACGCGGCAGTCAAAGCAGTGCAAAGCGAGACTTTTGACCTGGTGCTGATGGACGTGCAAATGCCCGGCATGGACGGGCGTCAAAGCACCGAGGCGATTCGTCAGTGGGAAAGCGAGCGCCATTGCACGCCGCTGCCGATCGTCGCCCTCACCGCCCACGCCATGGCCAACGAAAAACGCGCGCTGCTGCAAAGCGGCATGGACGACTACCTGACCAAACCGATCAGCGAACGGCAATTGGCCCAGGTGGTGTTGAAGTGGACAGGCCTGGCGTTGCGCAATCACGGGCCGGAGCGCTCCAGCGACAGCCATGGCGGCGCCCATGAATTGCAGGTGCTCGACCACGACGAAGGCTTGCGCCTGGCCGCCGGCAAGGCCGATCTGGCCGCGGACATGCTGGCGATGTTGCTGGCCTCCCTGGAAGCTGATCGCGAGGCCATTCGCCTGGCCCGGGAAACCAATGACAACAACGCCTTGATCGAGCGTGTCCACCGCCTGCACGGCGCGACTCGTTATTGCGGCGTCCCGCAACTGCGTGCCGCCTGCCAGCGCAGCGAAACCCTGCTCAAGCAACAGGACCCCAAAGCCCCCGGTGCCCTGGAAGAACTCGACCGAGCGATCAACCGCCTGGCCGCCCATGCCCGGATAAACGCTTGATGCAGCGCAATGGCGCCGGCCAGCATCGGCGCTAAGCTCACCGGGTTCTGTTCGTAGCGGCATCATTCCAGGTGTGGGAGCCCCTCGCCACAGCCGTTCGCACAATGGAACGGTGCGCGGCCACACAGGACTCGAAAAATATCAGGAGGACTGTATGCGCACGATTCTTTTCAGCAGCCAGACCTACGACCGTGACAGTTTTCTCGGCACCGAACTCCCTGCCGGTATCGAGCTGCACTTTCAATCGGCGCGGCTGAGCCTCGATACGGTGGCGCTGGCGGAGCATCACGAGGTGGTCTGCGCGTTCATCAATGATGACTTGAGCGCGCCGGTGCTGGAACGTCTGGCAGCGGGCGGCACACGCTTGATCGCCCTGCGCTCGGCCGGTTACAACCATGTCGATCTCGCGGCGGCGAAGCGTTTAGGGCTGTCAATTGTGCGGGTCCCGGCATACTCGCCGCACGCGGTGGCCGAGCACGCGGTGGCGCTGATCCTGGCGCTCAACCGCCGCCTGCACCGTGCCTACAACCGTACCCGCGAAGGGGATTTCAGCCTGCACGGCCTGACCGGTTTCGATTTGGTGGGCAAGACGGTCGGCGTGGTCGGCACCGGGCAGATCGGCGCAACCTTCGCGAAAATCATGAACGGTTTCGGTTGCCGGTTGCTGGCCTACGACCCCTACCCCAATCCGCAGGTCGAAGCCCTCGGCGCCCGCTACCTGAGCTTGCCGCAATTGCTGGCCGAGTCGCAGATCATCAGCCTGCACTGCCCGCTCAATGAGCAGAGCAAACACTTGATCAACCGTGAATCACTGGCGCACTTGCAGCCCGGCGCGATGTTGATCAACACCGGACGCGGCGGCCTGGTGGACACGCCGGCGCTGATTGATGCACTGAAGGACGGCCAATTGGGGTATCTGGGGCTGGATGTCTATGAAGAGGAAGCGCAGCTGTTCTTCGAGGACCGCTCCGACCTGCCGCTGCAGGACGATGTGCTGGCGCGGCTGCTGACCTTTCCGAACGTGATCATCACCGCGCACCAGGCCTTCCTGACGCGCGAAGCGCTGGACGCAATTGCCACGACCACCCTGCAGAACATCGCAGCATGGGCCGCTGGCACGCCGCAGAATCAGGTCGAGGGCTGAGCCGGTCAGGCCTTGGACAAGAGAATCATCAGGCCCAGCCAGCCGAAACCCAGCAAGCGTTGCCCCACGGAATGCCCGCGACGCAGCAGGAACCAGACAAAAAACGGCGGCAGGAAAAAAATCATCAGCTTCAGCCACAGTTCCACCGGACGCACGCCGTTGGAGGCGGGCATCGGCGCCGCCATCTCGATTGGGGCTTCGGTTTTGCGTTTACGCCCGAATGCGGCCGGGGTCACCCTGGCCACTTTCTCATCCTCCGGTAAACGCCCGAAAGAAAGGGGTGCCTGCACAGGCGCTGCCGTCGAAGTGGCCGCTTGCACCGTTCCCGCCGGTGCACCGCAATGAATGCAAGCAGGCGCCGTGGAGCTGATACGTTGCTTGCACTCATAACATTCGATTAACGCCATGTCCGTTCCTTAGAAATGCAAAAGCGGCAGTGTGCCATGAGTCGACCGGTGATTTGAACCAGATCGAAGGTCATCTGCGCGCGCCATGCTGCGAGCAGGCCCGTGATAGCATACCGCGCATATTTGGAGGACCCATGGTCGAACACGATTTCCGCTATAGCCTGATGAACCCGCAACACACCCTCACCGAATGCCGCGCCCTTGTGCCGGGGCGTTATCAAGTCACCGGCAACGGCGGCTCGATTCGTAATAACGACGTGCTGGTCGTGACCCTCAAAGGTGCCAAGGACCTGTCCATGCGCCTGACCGTGGAAACGGTTCGCCACTTGATCAACCCGCCCGGCCAATGGGTCGCAGTGGCCAGTGGTCCGGTGTTCGGCGAATTGGCGATCCACACCTGGAAAGTCAACTGCGACAGCTGCGCCAAAGAGCTGAGCTTTGAGTTTGCGGTCGATGCCAAACTGGGCAACAAGGCAGAAAAACCTGCCGCCACTGCGCGGATTGCCGAGCTGGGCTGGACCACCGTTGGCGAGAAGCACCTGTGCCCGACCTGCCAGGAGCCCGCGTGATGAAACACCTCGCCCTGACCGCCCTGGTTGGTGCCAGCCTGCTGGGCTGCGCCGCCGAGCCGGTGAAATTGCAACAAAACCGCAGCTACATCCTGGAATGGATCGGCGAACGTCCACTGATGGATTACAGCCACCTGACCATCACCCTCGGTGAAGACGGTCGGGCTTACGGCAATGGCGGCTGCAACCACTGGTTTGCACCGTACACGCTCGAAGGTGACAAGCTGAGCTTCGGCAAGATCGGCAGCACCCGCAAAATGTGCGCACCCGCCGTGATGGAGCAGGAAAAGCGCTTCATGCAGGCCCTGGAAAATGTGCAGCGCTGGGATGTTTCGCCGATCGAACAGATGCGCTTCTGGCCGGCCGAAGGCAAGCCGTTGCGTTGGTGGCTTGAAGAGGGTTGATAACCCCGAGCTGTGGCCAAGTGAATACCTGTGGCGAGGGAGCTTGCTCCCGCTGGGCTGCGCAGCAGCCCTAAAACCCGTCACCTCGGTTCATCAGGAACACCGTTTGTACCGGTTTTGCGACTGCTGCGCAGTCGAGCGGGAGCAAGCTCCCTCGCCACAAGATCCATGCGCAGTCACTTGACCGCTTGCAACGCCTCAAGCTTGGCCATCACCCCCGCCGCCGTCTGCTCGCCCATCAACTGCTCGCGCACCTTGCCCTTGTTGTCGATGATGTAGGTCACCGGCAACGCTTCGCTGCGCGGCAACTCGAAAAGATCCGCCGGGTCCGACGCCAGCACGGTGAACTTGATCCCCAGTTTCTCGCTGGCGCTTTTCAGCTCTTCCCCCTGCACATTGTCGAAATTGACCCCGAACACACCAATCTTCTTGTCCTTCAGCTGAACGGCCAGCTCATTCAACTCCGGGATTTCGGTACGGCACGGGCCACACCATTCCGCCCAGTAGTTGAGTACCACCCATTGGTTGTCCAGACGTTCGGCGGCGACTTTCTGGCCGTTCTGGTCGATGCCATAGTCGTTGCCACAGCCCCCCAGCATCAACGCACCGATGATCGCCAATGCTGCTGCCAGTCGTCTTGTCATGTCGTAATCCTTGTTCAAAATTGAATGCGCCTGCGACCCATCGCCTCCCGAGGTTCTGGATTACGCGCTGCACAGTTAGAATAGCCGCCACCTTACGCAAGATGCGACCCGCACATGACCGATCTGACGCTTTATCACAACCCGCGCTGCTCGAAATCCCGCGGTGCGCTCGAACTGCTGGAAGCCCGTGGCCTGACCCCGACCGTGATCCGCTACCTGGAAACGCCGCTGGACGCCGCGCAAATCCAGAGCCTGCTGACCAAACTCGGCATCAGCGCCCGGCAACTGTTGCGCACCGGCGAGGACGAATACAAGACTCTCAACCTGGCCGACAGCAGTTTGAGCGAGGAGCAATTGATCGCCGCCATCGCCGCCAACCCGAAACTCATGGAGCGACCGATTCTGGAAGTCGGCGACAAAGCCATCATCGGCCGTCCGCCGGAGAATGTGCTGGAGTTGCTGCCGTGAGCGCGCCGTACATTCTGGTTCTGTATTACAGCCGCAGCGGTTCGACCAATGAAATGGCCCGGCAAATTGCCCGTGGTGTCGAGCAGGCCGGGATGGAAGCGCGCTTGCGCACGGTGCCGCCGATCTCCACCGAATGCGAAGCCGTGTCGCCGGACATCCCCGATGAAGGCGCGCTGTACGCCAGCCTCGACGACCTGAAGCACTGCGCGGGCCTGGCCATGGGCAGTCCGACCCGATTCGGCAACATGGCCGCGCCGCTCAAGTACTTCCTCGACGGCACCAGCAATCTTTGGCTGACGGGGGCGCTGGTGGGCAAACCGGCCGGGGTATTCACCTCCACCGCAAGCCTGCACGGTGGTCAGGAAACCACGCTGCTGTCGATGATGTTGCCGTTGCTGCACCACGGCATGCTGATTACCGGCCTGCCGTATAGCGAATCGGCCCTGCTGGAAACCCGTGGCGGCGGCACGCCGTATGGCGCCAGTCATCACGCCGGGGCGGATGGCAAAAGCGGTTTGAACGAACATGAAGTCGCGCTGTGCCGGGCCTTGGGCCTGCGGCTGGCGAAGACTGCGCAGAAACTGGGGAACTGACGTGGCGAAAAAGCCGAAGATTCTGCCCTCGATCGAATGGCTCGAACCGCGGGTCCGGGCGATGCGCGCGATCAGCCTGCTGTGCTTTTTCGGGCTGGTGGGGCTGCTGTGCGCCTATTATCTGGTATTTGCCGACCTGCACGGCGCCCGGCCGTGGGTGATTTTGCTGATCGAACTGGTGCCCCTGCTATTGCTCGCACCGGGGATGATCATCGGCAGCGCACGCGGGCATTCGTGGATGTGCTTTGTGGTGAATCTGTATTTCATCAAGGGCGCACTGGCCGCGTATGACCCCAATCGGCAGCTGTTTGGCTTGCTGGAAATGGGCGCGAGCCTGGCGGTGTTTTGCTCGGCGCTGTTGTATGTGCGGTGGCGGTTTCAGTTGAATCGCAAGTTGGCGGGTGAAGGCGAGATCTCCGCCGCCTGATCTGACGCCTTCGCGGGCAAGCTTCGCTCCTACAAGGACTGCACCGCACCTGTAGGAGCAAAGCTTGCTCGCGAAGGCCACGACTCGGTCTTAATGATTGACGGTGTACGCCAGCATCATCGAAATTTGGCTCATCGGCCGGCCGCCACTCTGTTCATGCCACTGGTTGAACACATCCTGCACCAACGCCAGGTCCCGCTGGCTGGTCGGCACCTTGTCGACGATCTTCTGCGCGTTCAGCCCCGCCACCACGTCATAGCTCGGCACAAACGTATCCTTGCCGACCATGCGCAAGAAACGCGGCGCCGACAACCCGCCCAATTGATGGCCGCGCTTTTTCAGATACGTCCACAGCCCGACGATGTCCGTCACCGGCCAATCGGCGATCAATGCGCCGAAGCTGCCCTTCTCATGCGCCACGTCCAGTACGAACTGCGCATTGCGCGGCACGCTCTTGAGCTTGCCCAGGTGTCGGATGATCCGCGCGTCCTGCATCAGGCGCTCAAGGTGTTCGGCGCTCATCAGCACCACCTTTTCCGGGTCGAACTTGAAGAACACTTCTTCGAACGACGGCCACTTGGCGTCCACAAGACTGTGTTTGAGGCCGGCGCGAAACACGCGCAGGGCCATGGTCGAGAGATAACGATCGTCGCTGATCTTGCGCAGTTGCGCCGGGGTCTTGGGAACGGGCAGATGGGCTTCCAGTTCAGCTGCTGAACCGAAGCGATTCAGACAGTATTCGTGCAGCCACTTGTAATCGCGCATGCCCTCTCCTGGAGGTTGAAACAAAAAACAATTGCAGGAGTGAGCCTGCTCGCGATAGCGGTGTGTCATTCAACGTTGATGTCGACTGACACGACGCAATCGCGAGCAGGCTCGCTCCTACAGTTTCTGATTAGAGGTTGACCACGTTGACGAACCGCGAGGCGGCGGTTTCGTCGATCTTGAGGCTGGTGAAGTCGAACAGGTTACGGTCCGCCAGTTGCGACGGTTGCACGTTCTGCAAGCTGCGGAAAATGCTTTCGGTGCGGCCCGGGGTCTTGCGTTCCCACTCTTGCAGCATGTCCTTGACCACCTGACGTTGCAGGTTTTCCTGGGAGCCGCAGAGGTTGCACGGGATGATCGGGAATTGCTTGAAGTCCGAGTAGGCCTGAATGTCTTTTTCGTTGCAGTAGGCCAGCGGCCGGATCACCACGTTGCGGCCGTCGTCGGCGCGCAGCTTCGGCGGCATGGCCTTGAGCGAACCGTTGAAGAACATATTAAGGAAGAACGTCTCGACGATGTCGTCGCGGTGGTGACCGAGGGCCATTTTGGTCGCGCCGATTTCGTCGGCAAAGGTGTAGAGCGTGCCGCGACGCAGGCGCGAGCACAACGAGCAGGTGGTCTTGCCTTCCGGGATCAGCTCCTTGACCACCGAGTAAGTGTCTTTCTCGACAATGTGGTACTCGATGCCCAGCGTTTTCAGATAGGCCGGCAACACGTGTTCAGGGAAGCCTGGCTGTTTCTGGTCCATGTTCACGGCCACGATCTCGAACTTGATCGGAGCGACCTTCTGCAAGTGCAAGAGCACGTCGAGCATGGTGTAGCTGTCCTTGCCACCGGACAGGCAGACCATGACCTTGTCGCCGTCTTCAATCATGTTGAAATCGGCAACAGCCTCACCCGCCTGACGGCGAAGGCGCTTTTGCAGTTTGTTCTGGTTGACCGTGAGAGTGCCCATGACGCGAAATCCGTAAGGTGTGACGAAAGGCCGGCATTTTACGCAAAAACCCACCGTCGGCGAAGTGCCTGGCGACTGCACTTTATCTGAGCTGAGCATACCCCTGTGGCGAGGGAGCTTGCTCCCGCCGGGTCGCGCAGCGGCCCCAAAACCATCCTGCACCATCGGGTCAGTCAAACCCCGTCGGCCGTTTTTGCGACGGCTGCGCAGCCGAACGGGAGCAAGTTCCCTCGCCACATAGGTCGCGCAAGACCCTGCGGCGATTAACAGCGGGGTTTACAGCGCAATTTGCTCTAACGCCCTACAACCTGCGCCGTGAAGACCTTTCTATACTGCGACATAAGGTCGCATACATATCCAGACCTTTTACTTACTTGGCCACTTTGGCCTGTAGGCGCTCCACTGGGGGGCGACGGTAAAAACAAGAGGAGTGACTGGCATGATCCATCACGTAGTGGGGCTCTTCACCCACCCCGACCAGGAATGGAAAGAAATCCGTGGCGACCAAGAGGAAAGCATCAGCCACATGTACCTGACTCACACGCTGATTCTGGCGGCAATTCCCGCTGTGTCGGCGTTTATCGGCACCACTCAGGTCGGCTGGGTCATCGGCAATCGAGCGCCGGTCATGTTGACCCAGGAAAGCGCGCTATGGATGACGATCATGTCGTACCTGGCGATGCTCGGCGGCGTCGCGGTCATGGGCGCATTCATCCACTGGATGGCCCGTACCTATGACGCCAATCCAAGCCTGGCCCGCTGCGTTGCATTTGCGACCTATACCGCGACCCCGCTGTTCATCGGCGGTCTGGCGGCGCTGTACCCACATATGTGGCTGGGGATGATCGTCGGAACGGCGGCCATCTGCTACACGGTGTACTTGCTGTATGTGGGGCTACCCACTTTCATGAACATTCCATCAGACGAGGGCTTCCTGTTTTCCAGTTCGGTACTTGCCGTAGGCCTGGTGGTGCTGGTCGCCATCATGGCGTTTACAGTGATTGTCTGGGGACTCGGCGTGGGGCCGGTCTACACCAATTAGCAACTCACCACCCAAAAACAAGATCTGCCAACACAGGCCGCCGCAAGGCGGCCTTCTAATGTGTGAGGGGTAACGACCATTCGGCGCCTCGGCGATTCGCAAGGCCCCGGGGTTGCGGCATACTCGACGTCTCTGGAGATCCATCAAGCATGCCCGAGCAACTCAATACCCGCGTCGAAGACTGTTATCAGCTGGCCGAATCCTTTTTCAAACGAACTTTCAAACGCCCCGTGGTGAGCCTCAAGCTGCGCGGTCAAAAAGCCGGTGTCGCGCATTTGCACGAGAACCTGCTGCGCTTCAATCCGCAGCTGTACCGGGAAAACACTGAAGACTTCCTCAAGCAGACCGTGGCCCACGAGGTCGCGCACCTGATCGCCCATCAACTGTTCGGCGACCGCATTCAGCCGCACGGTGAAGAGTGGCAATTGATCATGCGCGGCGTGTACGAACTGCCGCCCAATCGCTGCCACACCTACGACGTCAAACGCCGCAGCGTGACGCGCTACATCTACAAATGCCCGTGCGTCGACAGCGATTTCCCGTTTTCGGCCCAGCGCCATGGTCTGGTACGGCAAGGGCGGCGGTATTTGTGCCGGCGGTGCCGCAGCACGTTGGTGTTCAGTGGGGAGATGCGGGTCGAGTAGTCAGATTTGTGGAGTCTGGTCTGGCCTCATCGCGGACAAGCCCGCTCCCACAGGTATTGATTTCGAGCACAAGCTTTGTGAACGACACAGATCCTGTGAGAGCGAGGCTTGCCCGCGAAGAGGCCGGGACAGACGCTAGAGAATCACCTTGGCACGGCGCAATTCTGCAATCCGCTCAGCACTCATCCCCAACTCCCCCAACACCTGATCCGTATGCTGTCCCAACACCGCGCCGATATGCCGCGGCTCCGGCAATCCCTCTGAGAATTTCAACGGGCACGCCATCTGCGCCTGCGCAGAACCGTCCCCCCGCGGCACCTGCGTCACCAACTCCCGCGCCTGCAACTGCGGATGCTGCACCGCCTCGGCCAAACTCAGCACCGGCTCGACACACGCATCGACCCCGGCAAACAACTCGCACAGTTGCGCAAAGTCATGTTTCTCGAATTCGGCTTTCAACTCATTCTTCAGTACCTGTTGCTCGGCGGGTTTGGGCGACAGGCCCTTGGCCGCCAGCTCCGGCCGCCCCAGCGCGCTGCACAGTTGCTGCATGAAGGCCGGTTCCAGACTGCCCACCGATAACCAGCGCCCGTCCCGCGAACGGTAGTAGTCGTAGAAGCTGCCGCCATTGAGCATCTGATCCTCCCTGCCCGGCTCCACACCACAGGCCAGGTACCCGGCGCCGGCCATGGCGTTCAGGCTGAAGGCGCAGTCGGTCATGCTCACATCCAGATGCTGCCCCACCCCGCTGTGCTGGCGAGCGATCACCGCCGCCAGCAACCCGATCACTCCGTGCAACGAGCCGCCGGCGACATCTGCCACCTGCATGCCCAATGGCAACGGCCCGCTCTCGGTGCGGCCGGTGTAGCTCGCCAGCCCTGCCAGCGCCAGGTAGTTGATGTCGTGACCGGCGCGGTCCTTGTAGGGGCCGCTCTGGCCATAACCGGTAATCGACACGTAAATCAGCCGAGGATTGATCGCCTTCAAGGCTTCATAGCCCAGGCCCAGGCGTTCCATCACACCTGGGCGGAACTGTTCCAGCACGATGTCGTGGTCCGCCAGCAATTGCTTGATCACCTCCAGCGCCTCGGGCTGCTTGAGGTCCAGCGCCAGGCTGCGCTTGTTGCGATTGAGGTAGGCGTGGCTGGCCGACACCCCGTGATCGTGCGGCGGCAACACCCGGAGCAAATCCATACGGGTCGGCGATTCGATGCGCAGGACTTGCGCGCCCATGTCCGCCAGCAACAACGAGGCAAACGGCCCCGGCAGCAGTGTCGAGAAATCCAGAACCTTGAGTGATGCCAGTGGACCGGGCATGAGCGACCTCCGTGAACGATGCCTTCAGCCTAGGCAGGCAAACGCATTGCAGCAATCACCTGAAGTGTCAGCAGCTGTGACCGTTACGCTCAAATCCCGGGCAAGAAAAAACCCGCCGAAGCGGGTTTTTCAGTGCAACCAGTCTTACTTGACGCTGCTTGGGGTTGGGCCTTCGGCCACGCCCAGGTCGTCTTCTTCACGGGTGTCGGAGATACCGCGACCACCGGAAGCCAGCTCGACTTGCAGCTTGTCTTCGTCCAGCTCTTTCACCCACTTGGCCACGACCAGGGTCGCAACCGCGTTACCGACCAGGTTGGTCAGCGCACGGGCTTCGGACATGAAACGGTCGATACCCAGGATCAGCGCCAGGCCGGCAACCGGCAAGTGGCCAACGGCCGACAGGGTTGCTGCCAGCACAATGAAACCACTGCCGGTCACGCCTGCAGCGCCTTTGGAGGACAACAGCAACACCAGCAACAGGGTGATCTGGTGGGTGATGTCCATGTGGGTGTCGGTCGCCTGAGCGATGAACACAGCGGCCATGGTCAGGTAGATCGACGTACCGTCGAGGTTGAACGAGTAGCCAGTCGGGATTACGAGGCCGACAACGGACTTCTGTGCACCCAGGCGTTCCATTTTGATCAGCATGCGCGGCAGAGCGGATTCCGAAGAGGAAGTGCCCAGTACGATCAGCAGTTCTTCACGGATGTAGCGAATCAATTTGATTACGCTGAAGCCGTGCGCGCGGCAGATGCCGCCCAGTACCACGAGCACAAACAGGATGCAGGTGATGTAGAAGCAGATCATCAGCTGACCGAGTTGCACCAGCGAACCGACACCGTAGGCACCGATGGTGAAGGCCATCGCACCGAACGCGCCGACTGGAGCGAGCTTCATGATCATGTTGATGATGTTGAACATCACGTGGGCAAAGCGATCGATGAAGTCCAGAACCGGCTTGCCGTAGGCACCCAGGCGATGCAGGGCGAAACCGAAGATCACCGAGAACATCAGCACTTGCAGGATGTCGCCGTTGGCGAAGGCGCCGACGATGGTGTTCGGGATCACATTGAGGATAAAGGCAACGATGCTCTGGTCTTTACCGGCCGAGATGAAGCCAGCGATTTTGCTGGTGTCCAGAGTCGTCACATCGATGTGCATGCCGGCGCCCGGTTGCACGACGTTGACCACGACCAGACCGATCAGCAAGGCAATGGTGGAGACGATTTCGAAGTACAGCAGCGCATAGCCACCGGTCTTGCCGACCGATTTCATGTTCTGCATGCCGGCGATACCGCTGACGACCGTACAGAAGATGATTGGCGCGATGACCATTTTGATCAGTTTGATGAACCCGTCACCCAGTGGCTTGAGGGCCACACCGGTCTGCGGATAGAAGTGACCGAGCAGGATGCCGATGGCGATAGCAACGATCACCTGGAAATACAGGGATTTATACAGTGGCTGACGAGTCGTCATTGCAAAGTTCCTCAAGAGTGCCCCGTGACAACATCCGTCTGTTGCCCAAGACACTTCAATTGCGAACCCTCCTGCACTGGAGGGATTTGTTTTGTCGAGCTGCGCAACGGCAGGCATCTGCTCGTTGTATCGCAAGGCCCGTGCCACCTTTAAAAAAATGCCTGCATGCCTTTTGACATCAAGGGTTACAGGTCCAGCCTTGCCACTGACGGGTTACCACAATGTGGCGGATTTCCGCCCATCGACCAGGTCTCGTCCTACAATTTGGCGGATATCCGCCTGTTCATAACGAGGGTCGACAGCTACCATCCGTCGTTCATTGGGTCGGACCTGCCTGCCATGCGTGAACGCACCATCGCCAGTCATTTCGCCCGTGCCGCATTAGGTGGCGCGCGTCGGTTGGGTTATGACTATTCAAATCTGCTGCAACAACTCGGCATCAGCCCCGAGTTGCTGGATGAGCCACGGGCGCGAATTGCGCCGGAGCAGTTCACGCGATTGATCCAGGCGTTGTGGCTGGCCCTCGACGACGAATACCTCGGTTTCGGGCCGACGCCCAGTAAAACCGGGACCTTCGCAATGATGTGCCACGCCGTGATCCACTGCCGCAACCTCGATAAGGCGCTGCATCGCGGCTTATTGTTTTACAGCCTATTCCCTGACGGTCCGCGCCTGACCCTGACCCGCGAAGACGAATGGGTCCGCCTGAGCCTCGACGATTCGAAGTTCCAGGACCCTGATCATTTCCTCACCGAAAGCCAACTGATGGTGTGGCACCGCCTCGGCAGCTGGCTGATCGGCCAGCGCATTCGGCTGGAGCAGGCGACGTTCAGTTATCCAAAGCCCGAACACGGCGCCGAATACGATTTGCTGTTCCCCTGCCCCATGGAGTTTTCCACGGCGCAGAGCAGTTTGCTGTTTCACAGCCGCTACCTGCACATGCCGTTGTTGCAGGACGAACGCACACTCAAGCATTTCCTCCAACATTCTCCCGCCGACCTGCTTTCGCGCCCGGATGACGGCGACAGTCTGAGCAGCCAGTTGCGCCGCTTGCTCAGCCGCGACAGTGCACGCTGGCCGGACCTGGAAGCGGTGGCTGCGCACCTGCACATCAGCCCGCAGACGTTGCGTCGGCACTTGCGCGAAGAAGGGTCGAGTTTTCAGGAATTGAAGGATCAGTTGCGCCGGGACATTGCGATTTATCACCTGGGGCGAGCAGATCTGTCGTTACAGCAGATTGCCGAGCAATTGGGGTTTTCCGAGCCTTCGGCGTTTCATCGGGCGTTCAAAAAATGGACCGGGTTGACGCCGGGCGCCTATCGCGCGCAAGAGAACTGAATCTGCGTTGAATTGGCCGGCCTCATCGCGAGCAGGCTCGCTCCTACAGGTGATCGGTGTGAACGCAAATTATGCATTCACCGAAGATCTCCTGTGGGAGCGAGCCTGCTCGCGATGAACGATGATGCGGTCTGCCTGAACGAACGACTACGGCGGATCAAGCCTGTCCAGCATCTGAAACTGGTTTTTGGGTTGAATTGACCGGCCTCATCGCGAGCAGGCTCGCTCCTACAGGTGATCGGTGTGAACGCAAATGATGCATTCACTGAAGATCTCCTGTGGAAGCGAGCCTGCTCGCGATGAACGATGACGCGGTCTACCCGACTGAACGACTACGGCGGATCAAGCCTGTCCAGCATCCGAAACTGATTTTTGGGTTGAATTGACTGGCCCCATCGCGAGCAGGCTCGCTCCTACAGGTGATCGGTGTGAACGCAAATGATGCATTCACTGAAGATCTCCTGTGGGAGCGAGCCTGCTCGCGATGAACGATGACGCGGTCTACCTGACTGAACGACTACGGCGGATCAAGCCTGTCCAGCATCCGAAACTGATTTTTGGGTTGAGTTGACTGGCCCCATCGCGAGCAGGCTCGCTCCTACAGGGGATCTGCGGAGCATGCACTTTTCGCGAGCGCCGCAGATTCAATTGTAGGAGCGAGCCTGCTCGCGATGAGGCCCGAAAAAACACCGCCAACCCCTCGATCAAACCACCGGAAAATGAATCCGGAACGCCGCCCCGCCCATCGGCGAATCCCCCAGCGTCAGCTTCGCGTTGTAGCTCTCGATAATGTCCTTGACCACCGCCAACCCGATCCCCTGCCCCGGGTGCTGGCGATCCAGCCGCTCGCCCCGTTGCAGAATCCGCGCCCGCTGATCCGGCGGCACGCCCGGCCCGTCGTCTTCAACGCACAACTCGACCCCGCTCAGGGTTTCGCGCACGCTGATGCGCACTTCGCTCAGGCACAGGCGATAGGCGTTTTCCAGCAGGTTGCCCATCATCTCCAGCAGCGCGCCCTGTTCGATCGGCACGTAACACGGCTCCGGCAGGTTGAAAGCAACGCGCACGCGCTTGTCGCGATAGACCTTGTCCAGCGTGTCGCAAAGACTTTGCAGCACCGGCTGCAGGCGCACCTGGTGGCGTACCAGCCCACTTTTACGCAGGCTGGCGCGTTGCAGTTGATAGCCGATCTGCTGGCTCATGCGCTCGATCTGGGTTTGCAGCAACCAGGCCTGATCTCGGTTTTCCGGGCGCTGGGCCATGTCTTCGCTGACGCCCTGCAGCACGGTCAGCGGGGTTTTCAGGCTGTGGGCCAGGTCGTCGAGGGAATCTCGGTAGCGGCTGCGCTGCTCGCGTTCGCTGTGCAGCAAGCGGTTGAGGGAGCCGGTCAGGCGCAGCAGCTCACGCGGGTGTTGTTCGCTGAGGCTTTCGCGGGCGCCGCTTTCGATTTCGTCCAGCTCCTGACTGAGCCGACGCAAGGCCTGCAAGCCCCAGGTCAGGCCGATCCACAGCAGCGCCAGCAGCACCAGCAACGCGGCACCGAAACCGAGGTAGAGGTTTTCGCGCAGGCCTTCGAGGGTGACTTCGTACTCGTGCACCGGTTGCAGGGCGACGATGCTGAACGCCGCGCTTTTGCCGCTGAGCAGTTTGACTTCGACGTCGTAGACGAAGAATTCCTGACCATCGGCCTCGCGAATGCGCGCGAATTCGTTGCCGCGTCCGTCGTAACGCGGTTTGTAGTTGATCTTCTCTTCGCCGGTGGCCTTCGAGCGCCAGACCAAATGACCTTCGCGGTCATAGATGTAACCGAGCAAGCGGCTGTCAGTCAGGTTGAAGCGCTCATCGGGCAACTGCGCCGGCATCTGCAGGGCGTTGTTTTCCACCCGCGCGGCGGAAATCAACGTGTTTACGTCCGACGCCAGGCGTTGCTCGATGGAATCCTGCAACGCCAGGCTGAACGCGCCCTGCATCGCTGGCAGCAACGCCAGCATGAACAGCACCGCCAGGGTGGCGGCGGCCAGCATCAAGCGGACACGAAGGGAGCGAATCAAGTGCAGCGCTCATTGAACAGGTAGCCGAGGCCACGCACAGTGTCGATCGGTTTGAAACCTGCCGGGCCTTCGAGTTTGCGGCGCAGACGGCCGACCAGCACTTCGATGACGTTCGGATCGCGCTCGTCGTCGTCCGGGTACAGCTGCTCCATCAAGCGGTCCTTGGCCACCACTTGCTGGTGATGCCGCATCAGGTACTCGAGGATTCGATACTCGTAGGCGGTCAGCGCCAGCGGTTGTTCATCGAGGGACGCTTGTTTGCGATTGAGGTCGAGCAGCAGCGGCCCGGCGACGATGGTCGACTGGGTGAAACCGCTGGAGCGGCGCAGCAAGGCATTCAGGCGCGCATCGAGCTCTTCGAACTGGAACGGCTTGACCACGTAATCGTCGGCGCCGGCGGCGAGGCCTTCGACCTTGTCTTGCCAGTTGCCACGCGCCGTGAGGATCAGGATCGGGAAGGCCTTGCCACGCGAGCGCAGATGACGGATCAGGTCGAGCCCGCTCATGCCCGGCAGGCCGAGGTCGATCACCGCCAGGTCGTGGTTGAACTGCTCGGTCTGGTACAACGCCTCCTCGGCGTTGGCCACGGACTCGACCACGTGGCCGCTGTCCGTCAGGCGGGTTTGCAGGTGATGGCGCAACAGCGCTTCATCTTCGACGACCAGCAGTTTCATAACGCTCTCCTAGGCAAATCGTTATCTCCAGCAGCACAGTTCTCAGTCACACCGCAGAACCCTGTAGGAGCGAGCCTGCTCGCGATGGCGCCAGCACATTCGACATTGATGTCGACTGACACGCCGCTATCGCGAGCAGGCTCACCCCTACCGGGATTGCACTTATCAGAAAGCGTAGTTCGCCGACAGGTAGGTCTGGGCGCTGCTGGTCAGGTCCAGCGAACCCTGCTTGCTGCCACCGCGCTCGCTCATCTCGGTGCTGGCGTTGCTGCGCAGGTAACGGTAACCCAGTTCGACCGAGGTGTTTTGCGACACTTGCTGCAATACGCCAACCTGGCCGCCAATGGCGTAGCCGATGTTGCTGTCGCGGCTGAACCCTGGGGACTCCTGAGTCATTTTGGTCAGGCCGGCCGTAGCACCGCCGAACAATTTGGTGCTGGCGCCTACCGGGTAGAACAGATCGTAGCTGCCCAACAGGTTTTCCTGACGCAGTTTAATGCCATTGTGCGAACCCGACACGTTGTCGTAAGTGGCGTAGTAGCGGCCCTCGCTGTTTTGCTGGCCCAGACGCACACCCCAGGTGGTGTCCTTGCCGATCACGCCGTCGGCGTTCGGGCGGTTGAGGTTGTCGTTCAGGGCGTGGGACTTTTTGACTTTGTCGCTGGTCTGTCCAAGAGTAAGGCTGGCGAAATTATCGTTGGAAGCGAAAGCCGCGGTGCTTGCGCCCATGACGGTGAAAGCCAGAAGCAGTTTTTTGAAGTGAGTCATTGGGGAATTTCCTCATGCGCTATTTGCTTTTTGGGTACGGGGCAAGGTTACGCACCCACCCCTGAACTCCCCCTGAACGCACTCTGAACCTAAGCTGAATCAACTCCACCCGGCTGTTTTGATGACTTTTATGCAGGAGATCCGACCATGCGCGTTTTCCTCGCCCTCCTATTACTGGCCTTGAGCGGGCTCAGCCACGCCGAGATCAAGACTCAGGAGATTCCCTATCAGAGCCCCGACGGCACGAAGCTGATCGGCTATTACGCTTACGACGATGCTATTAAGGGTCAACGTCCGGGCGTGGTGGTGGTGCATGAATGGTGGGGCCTCAACGATTACACCAAGCGCCGCGCCCGTGATTTGGCCGGACTGGGTTACAGCGCGCTGGCCATTGATATGTATGGCGATGGCAAGAACACCGAGCATCCCAAGGACGCCATGGCCTTCATGCAAGCGGCGTTGAAAGACAGTGCCGCGTCCAGCGCCCGCTTCCAGGCCGGGCTCGATTTGCTGAAGAAACAGCCACAGACCCATCCGGATAAAGTCGCTGCCATCGGTTACTGCTTCGGCGGTGCCGTGGTGCTGAATGCAGCGCGTCAAGGCGTTCCGCTGGCGGGCGTGGTGAGTTTCCACGGGGCGCTGGCGACCAAAACGCCCGCAACACCGGGCAGCGTGAAAGCGAAAATCCTGGTGGAGCATGGTGCGCTGGACAGCATGGTGACGGCGGACAACGTCGCGGCGTTCAAGGCTGAGATGGACAAGGCCGGGGCCGACTATCAATTCGTCAGCCTTGAGGGCGCCAAGCATGGGTTCAGCAATCCAGATGCGGATCGGTTGGGCCATGGCGATCATGGTGGGCCGGATATCGGGTACAGCAAGGCGGCGGATGAAAAATCCTGGGCGGATATGCAGGCGTTCTTCAAAAAAATCTTCGGTTAAGCAGAAGACCGAGGCGTGGCCTTCGCGGGCAAGCCTCGCTCCTACAGGGCTTGTGTCGTTCCGCCATTTCGTGATCGGCTCAAACCTGTAGGAGCGAGGCTTGCCCGCGAAGAACGATAACGCGGTCTACGTCAGGGCTACCCAGCCCGAAGGCAACCCGGCAAAATGCGCGACATGAATTCCACCCCCGCCCTGCCCGTCTGCTGCACCCCGCTCGATGCCCATTGGCCGCTGCCGTTTGTGCTGCCTGATACGGTGCTATTGAGCACGCACTTCGATACCTCGCAACTGGCCCTCGATGATTTCACGCGCAGCGCCATCGAGCCGCCAGCGAGCATCCAGCGCTCGGTTGCCAAGCGTCAGGCCGAGTTTCTGGCCGGTCGGGTCTGTGCCCGGGCGGCGTTGCAGAAGCTGGAAGGGCTGAGTTTCAGCCCGGCCATCGGCGAAGACCGGGCACCGGTCTGGCCTGCGCATATCAGCGGCTCAATCACCCACAGCACCGGCCGGGCCGCAGCGATTGTCGCGAACAAGACCCACTGGCGTGGATTGGGGATGGACCTGGAAAACCTGCTAAACCCTGAACGGGCCGAACGCCTGGCCGGGGAAATCCTTACCCCGGCGGAATTGCAGCGCATGGCCGCAGGTCATCGTGATCAGTTGGCGATGCTGGTCACGCTGACGTTTTCGGTGAAGGAGAGTCTGTTCAAGGCGCTGTATCCGATTGTTCGGCAGCGGTTTTATTTTGAACATGCGGAAGTGCTGGAGTGGAGCGAGAGCGGTGAGGTGCGGCTGCGATTGCTGACAGATCTGTCCAGCGAGTGGCGCAATGGCACTGAGCTGGATGCGCAGTTTGCGGTAGTGGATGGGCAGTTGTTGAGTCTGGTCAGCATCAGGGCCTGAGGATTTTTGGTGTTGGCTCGGGCCTCATCGCGAGCAGGCTCACTCCTACAATGGATCTGTGCAACACCGAAGATTCCCTGCAGGAGTGAGCCTGCTCCGGGCGGCGTTCCGACGATGAGGCCAGTACAGACGCCGCAAATCTCACCGCCTCTCCTGATTCCTCGGCCAACTCAGGCTGAAGCACGCCCCGCCCAGACTCTTGCTCTTGCTGATCAACGCCCGCCCGTCATGCCAATGGATAATCCGCCGCACAATGGACAGTCCCAAGCCATGCCCGCCCGACGCCCGGGTACGGCTGTCATCGAGGCGCAGGAACGGCGTGAAGATTTTTTCCCACGCCGACTCTGGCACGCCCGGCCCGTCATCTTCGATGTCCACCCGGCAACGCTGCTGCCCCACCTGATAACTGACCGTCACCCGCGACGAGGCATGGCGCATGGCATTGCTCACCAGGTTCTGGATCGCCCGGTGTAAATAGCGCGGCTCGGCCTCGACCCAGGCATCGTCACAATCGGCGGCGGACAGGCACAACCCGCGCTGCACGGTGACGTCGGCGCGTAGCGGTGCCAATTCCTCGATCACTTGATTGACCAACGCATCCAGATCGATCCGCTGGAAATTCAGCGCGGGCGAGCCTTGCTCCAAACGCGCGTAGGTCAGCATTTCGTCCACCAGCTTGTCGAGGTCCTCGATGTCGTGGTCCATGCCTTCGCGGTATTTCTCCAGGGCCTGTGGCGTGGTGGCCGAGCCGATCATCTCCAGGCCAAAACGCAGGCGCGCCACCGGGGTGCGCAATTCGTGGGACACCGCGCGCACCAGTTCACGCTGGATCGCCAACAACTGTTGCAAGTGCTCGGCCATGCCATTGAACGCCGAGGCCAGCCGCCCCACCGAATCCGCGCCGCGCGCCGGCACGCGGGTTTCCAGGCTGCCCTTGGCAATACGCGTGGCAGCGGCTTCGAGGCCACGCAAGCGACGCTCAAGTTGTCGCACCAATAGATAGACGATCAAGCCGATCAGGCTCAAACCAAGGGCCGCGATCAGCACCAACCATTCGGGCGGATAAGGATTCATCTGGTACAGCGGGCCGATTTCCAGGACCCACGGCGTGCCGACCATGCCGGCAAACACCCGGATCGAGTCACCGCCCTTGCCCAATGCCATCACCGTGTCGCCTTCGGAGATCCGGCGGCTCTGGTCCTCGTCCATGTCCGCCTGGTCGACGGTGACCAGGCGCAAGTCGAAACCGAAGCCTTTGTCTTGTTTCAATTGCGCCAGGCGCTTGGGCTGCTCAGCCACCGGCACGCGCACCAGTTCGTCGGCCAGCAGATAGATAGTCGCTCGCGCCAGTTGCTCGCTGATCTGCTGGACTTCTCCCGTCAAAACCAACTGTTCCTTGTCGCTGACCAGCCGATACACCTTCGCTGCATGCGGGCCGGTCTGTTCCACCAGCGCCTGGCCGCGCAGCACGCGGGTACGCTGCGTCAGGTCGAGGTCGGTCTGGGCGAAGGTCTTCAGCGCCAACGGAATCCCCAGCAAACGCTCCCACACCAGCAAGGCCCGGTGGCGTTCGGTTTCGTTCATCGGTTGCAGGTTGTCGGCCATCAGCGAGAAGGTGCCGTGGGCCAGGCGTTCGCGGTATTGCTCACTGCGCACCTGGTTGAGCAGGTGCAAGGCCAGTACGCCGAGCACCGCGACCAGAATCAGCGCCGCACACATGCCGCCGTAGATGCGCAGGAAGATCGAGTTCACAGGGTGCAGGCTTCCGGAACGAACAGATACCCTTTGCTGCGGATGGTCTTGATCAGTCGTGGATGCTCCGGATCGTCGCCGATTTTGGGACGGATGCGCGAGATGCGCACGTCGATGGAGCGATCCTGGCCGTCATAGCCGATGCCGCGCAGGGCGGTGAAAATTTCTTCCCGGGACAGGATGCGCCCGGCGTTGGCCACCAGCAGCCACAGCAGATCGAATTCGGCGCTGGTCAGCTCGATGCCGTTGTCATTCAGCCAGGCCTCGCGCAATGCGTTGTCCACCACCAGCGGGCCGAACTGCAGGCGTCGTTGTTTTTCCGGGGCCACCTCAGGGGCTTCACTGCGGCGCAACAGCGCCTGGATGCGCGCCAGCAGCAGGCGCGGACGCACTGGCTTGCACACGTAATCGTCGGCCCCCAGGTCCAGGCCAAGAATCTGATCGGTATCGTCGGTGCGGGCGGTGAGCATCAGGATCGGGCCGTCATATTTATTGCGCACCTTGCGGCAGATGCTCAGGCCATCTTCGCCCGGCAGCATCAGGTCGAGGATCACCAGGTCCGGCTTTTCATTAATGATGCGGGCCGCGGCCAGGGCGCCATTGCCCTCGATCGATACGCGCAGGCCATTGGCTTCCAGGTAATCGCGGGTCAGTTCGGCCAGACGCTGGTCGTCCTCCACAATCAATATCTGCCAGGCTTCTTGCTCCACGGTGACCTCTGCTTGCCAACAACACTTATAAGGAAGGATCCGCCCGTCTTTTTGTAATGATTGGGGAGGATAAGAATGCATACACACTGGCCGATTGTATAAACGCCGAACGCCGAGAACACAAGCCGGCAAATGCGTTCGGACAACCCGGATTTTTGTGATAGGGTTCGCGCCCTTAAAAATCCGAATGACTGTTTTCAATCGCTGAAAATCAGTGAAAAACGGTTCGCTCCCGCTAGGTCGCGGCCTACACGCCTGTTCCTTCTTTCACACACAATTTACGCACAGGTTTATCCACAGGTAGTACGTTGCAACACCCTCCAAAACGCATTATCTTGTAGCCCGGCGTCAAAAAAACCCTACATGTAGGGTTTTTGCTTAAAAAGCCTAACCACATTTCAGACCAGAAACTCAAGCGCTTTATTGCTGTTTCCGGTTGAACCAAGCGTGAATTTGAAAGCCCAAACCGCACCTGCGGATGGCACCGTTTTTTGAGGCCAGAACAGCCGGAACGGTACGGGTGTTGCAGTCATTACTGCCACCCTGAATGGAATCCGGTTTCGGGCCCTGGCTCGAGACCAAAGACTTCGGCAAGGAAGCGGCATCATTAGCCTTTTCCTACTGTCCCGAAGTTGTTATGCCCGAGGCCCCTCGGTTGTAGTGCTTCAGGACAGAACGGTGGGCACCATGAAGGTGCTCAAACAAACATAGAGAATGTGGAGACACTCCCCCATGCAAACCGACACAACTCGCGAGAACCCGCAGGGCACCTTGCCGCAGGCCGCTGATTCGACTTCGGATCTGTCCGCCACCGCGCCTGGCCAACTGCGCGTGATCAAGCGTAACGGCACTGTCGTTCCTTATACCGATGACAAGATCACCGTCGCGATCACCAAAGCGTTTCTCGCAGTTGAGGGCGGCACCGCTGCCGCCTCGTCGCGAATCCATGACACCGTTGCGCGCCTGACCGAACAAGTCACCGCAACCTTCAAGCGTCGCATGCCTTCGGGCGGCACCATCCACATCGAAGAAATCCAGGACCAGGTCGAACTGGCCCTGATGCGTGCCGGCGAGCAGAAAGTGGCCCGCGACTACGTGATCTACCGTGACGGTCGTTCGAAAGAACGCGCTGCCCACGCACCGGCCGAAGAAGCGGTCAACGCTCACCCGTCGATCCGCATCACCCGCGCCGATGGCTCATTTGCGCCTCTGGACATGGGCCGCCTGAACACCATCGTCACCGAAGCGTGCGAAGGCCTGGAAGAAGTCGACGGCGACCTGATCCAGCGCGAAACCCTGAAGAACCTGTACGACGGCGTGGCCCTGACCGACGTCAACACCGCCCTGGTGATGACCGCCCGTACCCTGGTCGAGCGTGAGCCGAACTACTCGTTCGTGACCGCTCGCCTGCTGATGGACACCCTGCGTGCCGAAGGCCTGAGCTTCCTGGAAGTCGCCGAAAGCGCGACCCACCACGAGATGGTCGACCTGTACGCCAAGGCCTTGCCTGCGTACATCGCCAAGGGTATCGAATTCGAATTGCTGAACCCGGTCCTGGCCACCTTTGACCTGGAAAAACTCGGCAAGGCGATCAACCACGAGCGCGATCAGCAGTTCACTTACCTGGGCCTGCAAACCCTGTACGACCGTTACTTCATCCACAAGGACGGTATCCGCTTCGAACTGCCGCAAATCTTCTTCATGCGCGTGGCCATGGGCCTGGCGATTGAAGAGAAGCAGAAAGAAGACCGTGCCATCGAGTTCTACAACCTGCTGTCGTCCTTCGACTACATGTCGTCGACCCCGACCCTGTTCAATGCCGGTACCCTGCGTCCACAGCTGTCCAGCTGCTACCTGACCACCGTGCCGGATGACCTGTCGGGCATCTACCACGCGATCCACGACAACGCCATGTTGTCGAAATTCGCAGGCGGCCTGGGCAACGACTGGACGCCGGTTCGTGCATTGGGCTCGTACATCAAGGGCACCAACGGCAAATCCCAGGGCGTTGTCCCGTTCCTGAAAGTAGTGAACGACACCGCCGTCGCCGTTAACCAGGGTGGCAAGCGCAAAGGCGCTGTCTGTGCCTACCTGGAAACCTGGCACATGGACATCGAAGAGTTCATCGAGCTGCGCAAGAACACCGGTGATGATCGTCGTCGTACCCACGACATGAACACCGCCAACTGGATCCCTGACCTGTTCATGAAGCGCGTCTTCGATGACGGCAAGTGGACCCTGTTCTCGCCGTCCGAAGTACCGGACCTGCACGACCTGACCGGCAAGGCTTTCGAAGAGCGTTACGAGTACTACGAAGCCCTGACCGAGTACCCGGGCAAGGTCAAGCTGTTCAAGACCATCCAGGCCAAAGACCTGTGGCGCAAAATGCTGTCCATGCTGTTTGAAACCGGCCACCCATGGCTGACCTTCAAAGACCCGTGCAATCTGCGCAGCCCGCAGCAGCACGTCGGCGTGGTTCACAGCTCGAACCTGTGCACCGAGATCACCTTGAACACCAACAAGGACGAGATCGCCGTTTGCAACCTGGGCTCGATCAACCTGCCGAACCACATCGTCAACGGCAAGCTGGACACCGCCAAGCTGGAACGCACCGTGAACACCGCCGTTCGCATGCTCGATAACGTAATCGACATCAACTACTACTCGGTGCCACAAGCGAAGAACTCCAACTTCAAGCACCGTCCGGTCGGCCTGGGCATCATGGGCTTTCAGGACGCTTTGTACCTGCAGCACATTCCTTACGGTTCCGACGCGGCCGTCGAATTCGCCGACAAGTCGATGGAAGCGGTCAGCTACTACGCGATCCAGGCTTCCTGCGACCTGGCCGACGAGCGCGGCGCCTACGAGACGTTCCAGGGTTCGCTGTGGTCCAAAGGCATCCTGCCGCTGGATTCGCAACAGATCCTGATCGAGCAACGTGGCCAGAAGTACATCGACGTTGACCTGAACGAATCCCTGGACTGGGCACCGGTTCGTGCCCGTGTGCAGAAAGGCATTCGTAACTCCAACATCATGGCCATCGCACCGACCGCGACCATCGCCAACATCACCGGCGTATCGCAGTCGATCGAACCGACCTACCAGAACCTCTACGTGAAATCGAACCTGTCGGGCGAATTCACCGTGATCAACCCGTACCTGGTTCGCGACCTGAAGGCTCGCGGTCTGTGGGACTCGGTCATGATCAACGACCTGAAGTACTACGACGGTTCGGTGCAACAGATCGAGCGCATCCCGCAAGAACTCAAAGAGCTCTACGCGACCGCCTTCGAGGTGGACACCAAGTGGATTGTTGACGCGGCAAGCCGTCGTCAGAAGTGGATCGACCAGGCTCAGTCGCTGAACCTGTACATCGCTGGCGCTTCGGGCAAGAAGCTGGACGTGACCTACCGCATGGCCTGGTACCGTGGCCTGAAAACCACTTACTACCTCCGTGCCCTGGCCGCGACCAGCACCGAGAAGTCGACCATCAACACCGGCAAGCTGAACGCTGTTTCCAGCGGCGGCAACCACGGTGAAGATTCGGTCCTGGCAGCGCCTGCCGGCCCTGCTCCAGTGCCGAAGGCTTGCGCCATCGACGAGCCGGATTGCGAAGCTTGCCAATAAGCTGAGCCGGTGAGCGCCGCAAGGCGCTTACCTGGAGAGCCCCCGATCAGTCCTCTGGATTGTCGGGGGTTTTCTTTTGCCCCAAGGAAAGTGGTGACCGGGCTGACGCCTTCGCGAGCAGGCTCGCTCCTGAACTGGACAGGCGCCGCACTGAAGATCCTTTGTAGGAGCGAGCCCGCTCGCGTAGGGGCCATCACTGACAACGCAACATTCGGCACTCGAGACAAATCCCGCTCATAAAAAAAGCCCCTCTCACGAGGGGCTCTTTATTCAGCGCGAACCAGCATCAGGTCATCTGAATGATGGTCTGCATGATGGTGCTCTGAGTGGAGATGGTCTTGGCGTTCGCCTGGTAGTTGCTCTGCGCCTTGATCAAATCGACCAGTTCGTTGGTCAGGTTGACGTTGGACTCTTCCAGGGAGTTGGACACCACCGCACCCAGCGTACCGGTTTTCGGAGCATCGACACCCGCCTCGCCCGAGGCGAAGGTTTCTTTCCAGCGCGTACCACCGATGGGCTGCAGGCCTTGCTCGTTGGCGAAGCTCGCGACCGCCACCTGGCCGATGGCCTTGGTTTGCTGGTTGCTGAAGTTAGCGGTCATGACACCGGTTTCGTCGATGGTCAGGCTGGAAATCTGGCCAGTGGCGTAGCCGTCCTGAAATTGCTGGGTACGGGCAGTCGGCGAATTGTAAGAGGTGGTCTTGGTCATGTCGAAGGACAGGCCGCCAGTGGCCGCAACCGAACCGTTAGGCCCCCAGACTTTTGGCGTCACGTTGGCATTGGTGACCACGCCCGGCACCCAACCGGTCAACTGGAAGACTTTACCGGTCACAGCAAAGCCAGGACTGCCGGTCATGGTGTTGACGGTACCGTCAGAGTTGAAGGTCACGTTGGCCGTCACTGGCACCGGTGGCTCGGCGGCCGGGTTGGACGGCGAACGACCGTCGACGTAGGTGTACACGGTCCACGCGTTGGTACCGGTTTTCACGTAGTACTGGTCCAGGTTGTGCTGGTTACCCTGGCTGTCATAGATATGCGTGGAGATCGGCTTGTTGTAGCTCAATGGCTCGGCCGGGTTGAACGGTGTAACGGTCGGCAGGGTTTCCGAGGAGTTCAGGTTAATCGTCTGGTCGACGCGAGTGGTGGCCTTGGGCGACAGGCTCGAGGTGTCGATTTTCAGGTCGGTCAGCACGCCATTGATGATCTTGCCGTTGTCATCAACGCCGTAACCTTGCAGGCGGTTGCCGTTGTTGTCGACCACGTAGTTTTCGGCGTCAGTCTTGAACGCACCGGCACGGGTGTAGCTCAGGGAACCGTTGTCGCTGAGGATGAAGAAACCGTTGCCCTGGATGCCCATGTCCAGCACGTTGCCGGTGTTGTTCACGTCGCCCTGGCCGAACTGCTGGGAAACGTTGGCCAGACGCACGCCGTTGCCGACGGTCTTGCTGCCGGTACCCAGGCGAGTGGCCGAGTACACGTCTTCGAATTCTGCACGGGACGATTTGAAACCGGTGGTCGCGACGTTGGCGATGTTGTTGCCGGTCACGTCCAGTTGTTTGTTGGCTGCATAGAGACCGCTAAGGCCGATATTGAAAGACATATTCCACTCCTTTGTGCCGTGTTAGTCGGCTCTATATACCAATGGTCTGTACTTTGGACAGGGCGATACTGCCCAGGCCTGCGAGGTTCAGCATCAACTCACCGCCGGTCTGGCTGATGGTCACGCTGTTGACGGTGGCTGGCAGGTAAGTCACCAGCGCGGTCGCCTTGCTGTCGTAAGTCGCGGTGGCGGCGAATTTGTACGTGCCGGCCTTGGCCACTTCGCCCGCATCGTTTTTGCCGTCCCAGATGAAGCTGGCATTGCCGGCCTGCTGGCTGCCCATGTCGATGGTGCGAATCACTTTGCCATCGGCGTCGGTGATCTTGATCGTCACCGGATCCACCGATGCCGGAACCACGGCCGTGCCGTTGAAGCTCTTGGAGGTATCGACCACCGCTGTGTCGGTCTGCGCGACCACCGAGCGGCCCACCAGCGAAGATGCTTGCAGCGCTTGCGACGAGTTGTAGTTGCCGGCAATGCCGCTGACCGTATCGTTCAGCGTGGTGATGCCTTCCAGGCTACTGAACTGTGCCAGCTGAGCCACGAAGTCACCGTTGTCTTGCGGCTCGAGCGGGTTCTGGTTCTTCAGCTGGGTAACCAGCAATTGCAGGAACGCGTCCTTGCCCAACGCCTTCTTGCCGGTGGCGCTGTTGGTGGCCGAGGCCAGGCCGTCGCTGCTGGTGTTATTGGCCTTGACCGAAGAGTTGGCCAAGACGTCCTTGATGTTCACGCCGCTGGTTGTATCGGTAACACTCATCTGAGTCGCCCCTTATCACTGACCGAGGGTCAGGACCTTCTGCATCATGGTTTTGGCGGTGTTCATCATTTCAGCGTTGGTCTGGAACGAGCGACTGGCGGAAATCATGTCGGCCATTTCTTCGACGACATTGACGTTCGGGTAGTAGACGTAGCCCTTGGCATCGGCGGCCGGATGGTTCGGCTCGTAACGCGCGTCAAGGTTGCTTTGGTCTTCGACCACGCCCAGCACTTGCACGCCTTGGCCGGCGGCGTCCTGGTTCTGGAACAGCGAATCGCTGCCGCCGCTCTGGCCGCCCTGGAACATGGTGGCGAACACCGGGTGACGGGCGCGATAGGTCTGGTCGATGCTCGACGAGACGGTTTCGGCGTTGGCGATGTTCGAGGCCACGGTGTTCAAGCGCGTGGTCTGCGCGCTCATGCCGCTACCGGCAATGTTGAAAACACTGGATAGGGACATGACTTACTCTCCGCGCAGGGCTGACATCAGCCCTTTGAATTTGCTGTTGAGCAGGGTGAAGCTGGCCTGGAAGCCGACGGCGTTTTCCGCGTAGTTCGACTGTTCCAGTTGGGCGTCCACAGTGTTCTGGTCGATCGACGGCTGCATCGGCGTGCGATACATCAGCGACTCGTCGCCATTGCCCAGGCCTTCAGCCTCGATATGGCGGTTGTTGGTCATGTTCAAGGCAAACGTGCCGCCCTTGGTTTTCTCGTTCTGTGCGGCGAGCACTTTGGAGAACTCCAGGTCCCGAGCCTTGTAGTTCGGGGTATCGGCGTTGGCGATGTTGTTGGCCAGGACCTCGGCACGCTGTGCGCGGAAGCCCAGGGCTTGTTCGTGGATACCGAGCGCTTTATCGAAGCTGATGCTCATGTCGGGAAACCTTCGGGTGACCTGATTTTTCGTAACAGAGACATAGCAAGTGGCGTGCCAATTCAAAAAACCCCGGAAACCGGGGCTTTGCCGGCAGTGGCAAGACGGCAATGCCAGAAAAGCGGCAACCGATTTCCGCCGCCTGCCGCTTTTCTGCCGCTTATCACCCTCTAAAGAACACCACCCTCCCCTGTGGGAGCGAGCCTGCTCGCGATGGCGTCGTGTCAGCCAACATCCATGTTTCTGTTACACCGCTATCGCGAGCAGGCTCGCTCCCACAGGGGATCGTGGTGATGTCAGGGCAATCATCGGGCAAAAAAAAACGGGAGCCCCTGAGGACTCCCGTTTTTTGATGCGGCCAACGAATCACTTCGCCTGGTAAATGATCCCCGGGCTGCACTGGACCATCTGGTAATGATCCGGCAAACCGTTCAGCGCTTCGGAGGCGCCGAGGAACAGATAACCGCCCGGCTTGAGCGTGCTGTGAATACGCAACAAGATGTCTTTCTTCACCTCGGCGGAGAAGTAGATCAGCACGTTGCGGCAGAACACAATGTCGAACTTGCCCAGGGCCGCGTAGCTGTCCAGCAGGTTGAACGAGCGAAACTCCACGCGACTCTTGATCGGCGCCTTGATCGCCCAGCGCCCCGGCCCTTTGGGGTCGAAGTAACGCTGAAGACGCTCGGGCGACAGACCACGGCCGATGGCCAGGCTGTCGTACTCGCCGGTCTTGCAGTTGGTCAGCATGGTGCCGGACAAGTCGGTCGCGACGATTTGCGCGCCCATCTTCAACTGGCCCATGTTGACGCGCTCGAACTCATCGATCGACATCGACAGCGAATACGGTTCCTGACCCGACGAGCACGCCGCCGACCAGATCCGCAAGCGCTGGCCGGGGGCCGCCTTGATCGCTTCGGGCAACACCTTGTTCTTCAAGACTTCAAACGGATAGGTGTCACGAAACCACAAGGTTTCGTTGGTGGTCATGGCATCCACCACCATCTCGCGCAAACCGCTGCGCGGCTGGGTCTGGATGCGCTGAACCAGCTCACCCAGGGATTTGATGCCTTGCTGCTCCATCAGCTTGTTGAGACGGCTCGAGACCAGGTACTGCTTGTTTTCACCGAGCAAAATGCCACAGGCTTTTTCCAGGAATACCCGGAACTGTTCGAAATCCAAATTACCCGTAGACAAAGATGCCGCCTCTTAAATCGTGTTAACCGCCAGGGGCAGAAGGCCCCTAGCTGATATCTGCTGCTTTGATCCGGTCGACTACCCGGGATGCCAGGTCATCAGGACGGAATTTTGCCAGGAAGTCGTCCGCGCCGACCTTCTTGACCATTGCCTGATTGAATACACCCGACAACGAAGTATGCAGGATGATATGTAGCTTTTGCATGCGCGGGTCGTTGCGGATCTCGGCCGTCAGGGTGTACCCGTCCATTTCCGGCATCTCGATGTCGGAAATCATCATCAGGAACTCTTCTTCCGGCTTCTTGCCCTCATCGACCAGCTTGCGCAAGTAATCCAGCGCTTGCCTGCCGTCGTTCAATGCCACCACTTCAACGCCGACCGTTTGCAGGCAACGGGTCACCTGCTTGCGCGCCACCGACGAGTCATCGACCGTCAATACCCGCAAGGACAGCGCCTTGTGCTGGGTTTCGACATCCACCACGCCGACCGAAATCGCTTCCGGTGTCGGCGCCACTTCCGCCAGCACTTTCTCGACGTCGATGATTTCGACTAACTGATTGTCGACCCGAGTCACAGCCGTCAGGTAATGATCGCGTCCCGTGCCCTTGGGCGGCGGATGAATCTCCTCCCAGTTCATGTTGACGATGCGCTCCACCGATCGCACCAGGAATCCCTGGGTCTTGGTGTTGTACTCCGTGATGATCACGAAGGGATTGCTTTGATCTTTAAGTGCGCCGGAGCCGGTCGCCATCGCCAGATCAAGAATCGGAATGGTCGCCCCCCGGATATTTGCCACACCGCACACGACAGGACTGGACTTGGGCATCAGGGTCAGTTTGGGGCATTGCAGCACTTCCCGAACCTTGAACACGTTGATCCCATACAGCTGCTGGCCGTCGAGACGGAACAACAACAGCTCAAGGCGATTCTGCCCAACCAGTTGCGTGCGCTGGTTTACTGAATCCATTACACCAGCCATGCACTGACTCCTACACCAACGCTTAAGTGTGTTGCGACGCACATTTATTGCTAAACGGCACGGCGCTTGCTTTTTAACTCTTATGAACACAGAACCGACATTTTTCCGACGCCTGACATCAATTACCCGCAAATTGCTTTGCGCAATGTCGGCCGTCTGCCTGTTCAACGCTGGCAGCCCTGCCCTTGCTGACGCGGTTACCTTGCCTGACATGCTTATCGGCGTCACTCAGGGCTTTCTTGAATTCACCGTAGAAGACTATTTGGCTACCAGTCAAACGGAAGGACGCTACGAAATCGAAGTCAACCAGCTCGATCCGCGACTGCGCATGCCCATGTGCGACAAGGAATTGACAGCCACCCTGGAGAGCCCGGCGACCCCGATCGGACGGGTCACGGTCAAGGTCCGCTGCGACAGCACATCCCCCTGGACAGTCTTCGTACCCGCTCAAGTCCGCCTGTTTCGGGACGTTGTCACCACCACCCGGCCGCTCAAACGCGCCGGGGTCATCGAGCCCGGCGATGTCATGTTGCGCGAGCGAGACATCAGCCTGATCAACCAGGGTTATTTCACCTCCCTGGAACAAGCCGTGGGGCAGAAACTTACCCGACCAACGGTCGCCAATCAGGTCCTAACGCTGGTCCATCTCGAACAGGCGGAAGTCATCAGCAAGGGCGACCAAGTGGTGATCACCGCCCGCAGTGGTACGCTCAGTGTGCGTATGCCGGGCGAAGCCCTGTCCAACGGCGGCCTGCGTGAACAGATTCGTGTGAAAAACCTCAACTCCCAGCGGGTCATCAAGGCGCAAGTCATCGCGCCGGGCCAGGTGGAAGTTGCCATGTAGAACAATCTGCTGGTGAAAGATGGCGCGCCGCCCGGCTGTTCCCTAAACTGTGCCGCAGGCAGGACAAGCGCTGGCGCATGCAAGCTCATTGATAAATGGGCCTAAAGTTTTCGCAGGGAGAGCCGAAAACATGGCAAGCGTCCAAATACCCAGAGGTTTTTTACCATGGTCATCGATTTCAGCCGTTTGAACAGCTCCTCGTCACTTACCGGTAGTACGCGTACCAGCACCGCGAAGGAAACCGCCGAAACCGGCACATCCGCGCCGCTGAATACCCCGGCCGAACAGGCCAGTACCGTCAAAAGCGGGGAATCGGTACACCTCAGCAATGAGGCTCAACAGTTGCAGAAGGTCACTGACAAGCTGCGCGATCAGCCTGCCGTCGACAACGCCCGCGTGGCCGAGTTGAAAGCAGCGATTGCCGATGGCAGCTATAAAGTCGACAGCAACCGTGTAGCCAGCAAACTGCTCAACTTCGAAGCCCAGCGCTAGGCCACGGCCTGCGCCAGGCTTTTGGACGCTTAAACCCCAAGGCCAGCCATGCACGACACTAATTTACTGCAACTGATCACCGACGACTTTGCTCCAGCGCAACGCTTGCTGGAGTTACTGCAAACCGAGTCCCTCGCCTTGCACGGTCGCGACATGCCGCTGCTCGAAGATATTCTGGCGCAGAAGCAGGCAATGATCATTCTGCTTGAACAGCATGGCCGCAAGCGCAGTGAAATCCTCGTCAGCCTCAATCTGCCGGCCGATCGCAGTGGCCTGGAGCAACTTGCCAGCCAGTCGAGCATCGGCGATCAATTGCTGGAACAGAGCGAGAAACTGACCGATCTACTGGCTCAATGCCAGGCAGCCAACGTCAATAATGGCCAGTCGATCCTGGTCCAGCAGGCCGCCACGGCCAATCAGCTGAAAATCCTCACCGGCGGCGAACCGCCAGCGCTTTACGATGCCCGCGGATCAACCTCCAAGCTCGCAAAGCCGCGCCCGCTTAGTCAGGCTTGAGCCTGTTGATGAGCACGCTCTATCAAGACGCCTCACATGCTGGCAGTATGCTGGCAAGTCGCAGTCAAATTTTGCCTGGAGAATGATGAACCGTGTTCAATGCCTTAAACGCGGACGATGCTCCGCAGCCACCCAAGGTGCTATCCACGCCGATGGAAATCGCCGGTAACCTGCGGCAGCTGCAAGAAAGCCATGATCCGCTGATCATCACGTTCCATGAGCGCACCCAACGCTTCCAGAGCTATCTGGTGAACGTTGATCGCGACAGCAATTCGATCGCCCTGGATGAAATGATCCCGCGTGACGGAGAACGTTTTCTGCTGGCCGGAGAACCATTCAAGGTTGAAGGCTTTCATGACGGCGTGCGCATCGCCTGGGAAAGTAACGGTACGCTGACCATCGATGAGTCCGGCGATGCTCGCTGCTATCGTGGCCCACTGCCCGCTGAAGTGATCTATCACCAGCGCCGTAATGCGTTCCGTGCGGCGTTGAAACTGGCGCAACTGGTCAACGTCGAACTGGGCGGTGAGAAACTCAAATCGACCTTGGGCGGCAAGCTGCTGGACATCTCGGCCACCGGCTGCAAACTGCGTTTTGAAGGTGACATCACCGGCAGCCTGCAACTGGGCCAGGTCTATGACCGCTTTGTCGCCGCCCTGCCCTTCGGCAACATGACCGCACCGGTCGAATTGCGTTACCTGCACTTCGAAGAGAGGATCTCCACCACCTTCGCCGGTGTTCGCTTTCATAACATGAGCGGTCTGGTGCAGCGGCAAGTCGAACGGTTCGTCTATCAGCTACAGCGTGAAGCACGCCGTTTCGACAAAGACGACATGTAATACGGTGCTTCAACAAAAAACGGGCAGTCCCTTGCGGTGACTGCCCGTTTTTTTATGCGCGGGTTTAGGGCCTGGCTTCGGTGAAGCTTTGCTCACGACCCGCATCCGGGTCTTCTGATGGTGGATCGGTCTCGGGATCCGGCTCTGGTTCAGGCGCAGGTTCCGGGCTGATCGGATTTTGCATCTGATCCTGCACCACCTGCTCATCGACCCGCGGGTCAAGGCATGCCACCAGTGGCGAACTCGACATGCTGTCCGGCATAGCCACGTGATGCAGCGGCGCATCTTCGACCTGATGCAGGTTGGTGACGGCTTTCGGGCGAATCCGCCACACCAGCACCAACGCGAAGAAGCTGAAGAAGGCATACAGCATGTGGCTGCCGAACAGCTTCATCAGGACCCCGGCCACCAACGGCCCGATGCTGGCGCCCACGCCGTAAGTCACCAGCAACATTGCTGTCAGGGACACGCGACGATCACCTTCGACGTGGTCATTGGAGAAGGCCACCGCCAGCGGATACAGGCAGAACATCACCAGCGAACAGAAGAACCCGGCGACGAACAGAACCTCCAGCGGCACCTGCTGCATGATCGCCAGCGGCAACGCGGTCAGGGCCAGGACCACCGCAAAACAGCGGATCAACAACGCCCGGTCATAACGGTCAGAGAGCCAGCCCAATGGCCACTGCACCAGTAGCCCGGCAAAAATGCAGCTACCCATGAACAGACCGACCTGCTCGGTGGACAATCCTTGCTGCGAGGCATACAGCGGCGCCAGACCGTAGAAGGAGCCAATGATCAGCCCCGCGCCCAGCACCGTGCTCAATGACTGCGGCACGCGCTTGATGAAGAACCGCGGCTCCATCGGCGCCGGATGCAATGGCGCCGGGTGAATCCGCCGGGTCAGGGCCACCGGCACCAGGCACAGCGCGAAGCACAGGGCGACCAGCATCAGCAGTTCCAGGCCCAGGGCCGGGTGCATGACCAGAATCAGTTGGCCCAGCACCAGCCCCAGGTAGGACGCGATCATGTAGCCGCTGAACACCGTGCCACGCTGCGACGCTTCGGCCTGCTCATTGAGCCAGCTTTCGATCACCATGTACTGGCACATCATGCCGAGGCCGACGATCACCCGCAGGAATATCCACGCTGGCAGCCAGTCGACCAGGCCGTGGCCGAGCACCGCCGCGCCGACAATCCCGGCGCAGGCCGAATAGGCGCGAATATGCCCGACCCGGGCGATCAGTCGGTGACCGATCTTGCCACCCAGCACCAGGCCGAAATAGTTGGCGGCCATCAACGCACCCACCCACAAGCTGTCGACGTTATCCGCCGCCAGACGCAAGCCCAGGTAGGTACTCAGCAAGCCTGAGCCGATCAACATCATCAGCGAGGCAAAATAAAGCGCTCGAAAAGGTTTCCAGATTTGGCGCATCGGCGTTCCGAGCGGCTCCTTGCGGTAAGAAACGGGCTATCCGAAAAGATAGCCCGAAGACGACAGGTCGTCAGGCCTGGGTGGCCAGAACACGGCGCTCCCAGGGGGTAATTTCATCAAAGAAGCTGGTCAACTCCATGGTCTTCGAAGCGACGTAGCCTTCGATGAACTCCTTGCCGAACAGTTCCTTCGCCAATTGGCTACGTTTCAGACGTTCAAGAGCGGCATGCAAGGTACACGGCAACGAAAGATTATCCGGGACTTCGAATTCGCCCTGGATCGCCTCGCTCGGCTCCAGTTCGTTCTCAATGCCATACAAACCGGCGGCAAGACTGGCGGCGATCGCCAGATACGGATTCGCATCAGCCCCCGGCAAGCGGTTTTCGACCCGACGGGCGGCCGGTGAACTGGCCGGAATGCGCAATCCGGCGGCCCGGTTGTCGTGGGACCAGCAGGCATTGTTCGGCGAAGCATACGGATGGCACAAGCGCTGATAGGAATTCACGTTCGGCGCAAACAACGCGGTGAAATCCGCCATGCCGGCCTGTTGGCCACCAATGAAGTGACGGAAGGTCGCTGTCGGTTGGCCTGCCGCATCGCTGAACACATTTCGTCCATTGCCGATCTCGACGATGCTCTGGTGAATGTGCATCGAACTGCCCGGCGTGTGCGCCAGCGGCTTGGCCATGCACACCACGCTCAGGCCGTGCTTGAGCGCGACTTCCTTGAGCAGGTGCTTGAACAGGAACGTCTGGTCGGCCAGCAGCAACGGATCGCCGTGCAGCAAGTTGATCTCGAACTGGCTGACGCCCATCTCATGCATGAAGGTGTCGCGCGGCAAACCCAGGGCCGCCATGCATTGGTAGACTTCGCTGAAGAATGGCCGCAGACCATTATTGGAACTGACACTGAACGCGGAATGACCTTCCTCGCGCCGACCGTCCAGGCCCAACGGCGGCTGGAACGGTTGCGTCGGGTCGGGATTGGGCGCGAACACGAAGAATTCCAGCTCGGTCGCCACCACCGGCGCCAGGCCCAGCGTTGCGTAACGGGCGATCACCGCCTTGAGTTGGCCACGGGTCGACAGCTTCGAGCTTTCGCCGGTCAGTTCATCGGCGTCGCAAATGGCCAGTGCCCGCGGTTGCTGGCTCCAGGGCAAGCGGTGGATGTGTGCCGGGTCAGGCACCAGCGCCAGGTCGCCATCATCGCTGCCGTAAAAGCGTGCGGGCGGATATCCGCCCATGATGCATTGCAGCAGCACACCCCGCGCCATCTGCAAACGCCTTCCTTCGAGAAACCCCTCGGCGGTCATTACCTTGCCCCGAGGCACGCCGTTCAAATCCGGCGTGACACATTCAATCTCATCAATGCCCGTCAATCGCTGTGCGAGTGAACGCTGGCCATCGGTTGTCATGACGCAATCCTTTGTAATTGTGCGAGCCGCGAACGGCGACCCGTACAAAATAGGCTCCGCCTGTTCGGAATATCAAGCAGCGCCACACAAAAAGAAACGTCAGGGCAAACAGAGGCTGAACACCCCACCACCCAACGGCCCACCGTTGCTGATCCGGGTGCGTCCTTCCACGCCATTGCGCTGATGCAAGGCGGCGATCCGTCCGGCGAAATACAAGCCCAGGCCTGTGCTGCCGCTGCTGTGGTTGATGCCCTGCACATAATCGGCCTGACGCTCGATCATCTCGACCGGATAACCGTCGCCATCGTCGTTGATGGACAGCACCAGTTCGCCGGCCTCGTCGCCGACACTGATCAGCAATGACTGGCGGGCGTAACGAATGGCGTTGTTGATGCAGTTGGCCAGCACCGAGGCCACCAGCTCGCGATCAAAGAAACCCAAGGGGCTCAACGGGTCGACTTCATAAGTCGCGACAATGCCGCGACTGGCGAACACTTCCTGATGAGCGGCCAGTTGCGCTTCGATGAAATCATCCAGCTCATGGTAGGCCGGCTGCAACGGCATCTGATTGACGCCCAGTTTGTACAGCCCCAGCAACTGCACCAGCATGCCGTTGAGGTGAGCGAACTCGTACTCGATGACGCCCTGCTCCGGGCTGTGCCGTTCGGGATCGGGCAAGCGGGCCAGCCATTGGCTGTGGGCCTGCATCAGCAGGGTCAACGAGTTCTTCATGTCGTGCACGGTGGAGGCAATCACCGTCGAAAAATCCAGTGCAGAGTTGTCTTGGCTCATCCGCTGAACGCCTTGATTTTCAGTTTCTGAAAGCGCGGATACCGCGCGTCGGTGTCGGGCATCATGCCCACCAGTTTCAGGCAGGCCCGGCATTCATCGAGCTCGGCCGACGCTACGCTGGTATCGGTGCCGTGCAGCAGCGATTGCGCCATGTTAAGGGCGATACTGATGTTCTTCGGTTGCAGCGCCAGCGCTTTGCGAAAGATTGCCCGGGCTTCGACCAGATTGCCGGTCTTGTACACCTGCACACCCTGCCGGTTGAGGTCGGAGGCCGCGTTGCTCTGGCTGAGGATCGTCGGGTCGTCGGTCAGTTTGGCGATCCCTTGCATCACCACTGGATCGTCACCGTAGATTTCCGCACAGTTTTTCAACATCGTCGCGCCGGCGCTCGCCTGGCCGAGCATTTGCAGCTGCTTGGCCACCAGCAGCGCGGCTTCGGCGCTCATGAACTGCTCCATGCCATCGAGGCGCATCATCGCCTGCTCGGTGAGCTTCTCGGCGGTTTCGGCGTCGTTGAGCAACAGGCTGGTGGCTTTCATCAGGCGCGCACGAATCTGCAGGCCAGGATCAGACGGGTTTTCCTTGGCCACCAGACTGAGGGTCGTATTGATCTCCAGTCGGGTGCGGGTATCCAGGCCTTTCTCGCTGCCTTTGCTGATCAACGCATGGGCCAGGCCGAGGTTGCTTTCGGCATCCTTGAAGCGTGACTGCGCGCCTTGGGACACGGCCTGGCGATAAGCCTTTGAGGCCGTATCGAAATCTTCGTTGGCCATCGCCAGTTTGCCCAGCAGTGCTTGCCGGCGCACCGCCAGCGGCGACAGGCGAATGGCTTCTTCCAATACTTTCTGCGCGCCCTTGGTATCCCCTTCGGCCACCAGCACATCAGCCATGCCGTCATACAGCGCCGGCATCATCGGAAACACTTTCAGGGCTTTTTCGTAGACGCCCTTAGCCTGGCTGACCTGGCCACGCTTGAACAGCAACTTGCCCAACCCGGCAAACGCCCACGGCAACGGCCGATCGGCAATGATGCTGTCGTAGAGACGTTCCAGCGCTTCGTTTTGATTCAGGTCGCGCAAGGCGTCCGCGCGGTAACGCAGGCACAGCGGCGAATAACGGATGTCCTTCTTGCACAGCTCGATGCAGGCATTGAGCACTTCGAGCGGTTTGCCACGATCGAGCGCTTGCAGGATCGGCTTGAGCAGGTTCTTGCGCTGTTCCAGACGCTCCAGGCGCTGGGCCAGGCCGGAACGGTTGAACGGCTTGGTCAGGTAAGCGTCGGGTTCGTGTTCCAGCGCGCTGAGCACCATGGCCTGGCTGGTTTCGGCAGTGACCATGACGAACACGCTTTCATGGCTGATCAGCTTTTCGATCATCAAGTCTTCGAGGACTTGCTGGCCGTTCTTCTTGCCGTCGCCGAGGTGAAAATCCTGCAGGATGAAATCGTAGGCCTTCTGCGAACACATGCGCAGCGCCTGCTCCCCGGTGTCTGCGGTGTCGACGTCCTTGACCCCCAGTTCACGCAGCATGGACCTGACGGAACTGCGGAAATCCGAGAAATCATCGACGATCAGAAAACTCTTTTGGTGATACGACAGCATCGAAGATTTCCAGGCAATTTGAGAAGAAGACAATGACCGTTCGGGTTATCGGCCAGGAGTGCCGTTCCCTTGAGAACTCCAGCCAATCAAGTGTCTCTAAATATTTGAAGGTGTTATTGAAAAACGGGATTATGCTGCTTTATTGACGCGCTTTTTATAACCGAAGATATCAATAGACCGCAGTCGCCGACTAAGGCAGAAGAAATGACCAGCACCCCCCAGCACTCGGCCCCGGCTCCAGAGCGTAAGGCCCTGAAGCCCAGCACCCTGGATTTTCCAGTGGTAGGCGTTGGAGCCTCGGCGGGCGGGCTGCAAGCCATCAAACTGTTTTTCGAGAACATGCCGCATGACAACGGCATGGCGTTCGTGATCATTCTTCACCTGTCGCCCGATCACCAGAGCATCGCGGACAAGATCATCCAGGAATCGACCCGGATGCCAGTCCTGCAAGTCACCAAAACGGTGCCGATCGAGAAAAACCACGTTTACGTCATCTCGCCGGCTCAGCGGCTGACGATGAATGACGGGGTGCTTGAAGTCAGCAGCAACGACCCGCACGGGTCTCGGCACGCCTCGATTGATCTGTTTTTCCGCGACCTGGCCGAAGTCCACCGCGAGCGCGCTTTCTGCCTGGTGCTGTCAGGCAGTGGCTCCGATGGTGCGGTCGGGCTGTCGCGCATCAAGGAACACGGTGGCATCACCATGGCCCAGGCACCGGAAGATGCCGAGTTTGACGGCATGCCTCGCGCTGCCATCGAAACCGGCAATGTCGATCTGGTGTTGCCGGTGGTGGAAATGCCGCAAAAGCTGCTGGAGCTGTGGCGAAACTCACAGGAAATCAGCCTGCCCACCGCCAACGACCCGGACCTGCAAACGTTCGCCTCCGTGTCCGAGCGTGACGCGGCGCTCGCCGAACAGCTGCTCCATGACATCCTGATCCAGCTGCGCACCGGCACCGGCCATGATTTCAAGCACTACAAGCGCGCGACCGTGTTGCGGCGGATCGAGCGCCGGATGCAGGTCACGGCCCAACCCGACCTGGGTGCCTATTTCCGCTTCCTGCAAAACAATCCCGAAGAAACCAAAGCCCTGCTGGGCGATATGTTGATTGGCGTGACCAACTTCTTCCGTGATCGCGAGGCGTTCGAAGCCCTGGAGCGGAACGTACTGCCGCAACTGGTCAGTGCCGCCGTGTCGGCGCAGCCCGAGAAAGAAGAAATCCGTGTCTGGTCCGCCGGTTGTTCAACGGGCGAAGAAGCCTACAGCCTGGCGATGCTGCTCAACGATCAACTGCAACTGGACGCCAGCAAAGCCTCGCTGCAACTGTTCGCCACCGACATTGACGAGCGCGCCATCAGCATCGGCCGGGCCGGTCTGTATCCGCAAGCGATCGTGACCGATGTGCCGCCGACGCGCCTGCGGCATTACTTCGTCAAGGAAGATGACCACTACCGGATTCGCAAGGAAATTCGCGAAAAGGTCCTGTTTGCCAAACACAGCCTGTTGTCCGATCCGCCCTTTTCGCAGATTGACCTGATCGTTTGCCGCAACCTGCTGATCTACCTGGATCGCGAAGTGCAGCGTGAAATTCTGCAAATGTTTCACTTCGCACTGCGTCCGGGCGGTTTCCTGTTCCTGGGCTCTTCCGAGAGCGCCGATGCTTGCCACGAACTGTTCGCTCCGGTGGACAAGCGCAACCGGATTTTCCGCGCCAAGACCGGCACGGCCAATAGCCGACGTACCCCGACCATGCCCCGTGGCGGTTACGTGCGTACCAGTGTTACCCGCGAGACACCGCAAAGCGCGGTGCAGCGCAAATTGTCCTTCGCCGACATTCATCAGCGCGCCCTCGAACACGCCGCGCCACCGAGCATGATCGTCGATGCCAACGCCGACATCCTGCACATGAGCGAAAGCGCCGGGCGTTTCCTGCGCCATGTGGGCGGTGAGTTGTCGCGCAACTTGCTGACGCTGATCCTTCCCGAGTTGCGTCTGGAGATTCGCACCACGCTGTTTCAGGTCCAGCAGAGTGGCCTGGTGGTCAAATCCCGTGCGGTGCCGATCAGCCGGGACAACCGGCATTACAAAGTCGACCTGATGGCGCAGCCTTATAAGGACGAAGAGTCGGACGGCGAGTTTGTCCTGGTGATTTTCGAAGAGGCCGAAGTCGATCCCTCGGAACAGGCCGCCTCGACCCTGACGCAAACCGAAAGCCAGGTGCTGTCCAACCTTGAACGCGAACTGCAACGCACCAAGTTGCACTTGCAGGACACCATCGAACAATCGGAAGTCTCCAGCGAGGAGCTGAAGGCCTCCAACGAAGAAATGCAGGCAATCAACGAAGAGCTGCGCTCGGCCACCGAAGAGCTGGAAACCAGCAAGGAAGAACTGCAATCAATCAACGAAGAGTTGCTGACGGTCAACTTCGAGCTGAAAACCAAAGTTGAAGAAACCGACAAGATCAACGACTACCTGACCAACCTGATCGCCTCCACCGACATCGCCACGGTGTTCGTTGACCGCAACATGCGGATCAAATGGTTCACTCCGCGCGCCACGGACATCTTCAGCATGTTGCCGGTGGATACCGGACGCTCCTTGCTCGACATCACCCACCGACTGCACTACGACGACCTGGCCCGTGATGCAGCGCTGGTCTTCGAGTCATTGAACATGATCGAGCGCGAAGTCAGCAGCACCGACAAGCGCTGGTACATCGCCCGCCTGCTGCCCTACCGCTCCAGCGAAGACCATATCGACGGGACGGTGCTGACCTTCATCGACATCACCAAACGCCGCGCCGCCGAAGAAGAACTGCGCCTGGGCGAAGAACGCATGCGTCTGGTGGCTGAAAGCACCCGCGATTACGCGATCATCACGCTGGATGAACAAGGGGTGATCACCAGCTGGAACAAAGGTGCCGAGTTGATCTTCGGTTATAGCAAGAGCGAAGCAGAGGGCGCTTATTACGACTTTATTTTCTCTGAAGAGGACCGCGCCAGCGGCGTGCCCGAGAAAGAACTGCAGACGGTGCGCGACCATGGGCGCAGCGAGGACGAACGCTGGCACTTGCGCAAGGATGGCAGTCGGTTCTTTTGCAGTGGTGAGGCGACGTTGCTCAGCGGTGACAACCTCCGAGGCTACGTGAAGATTGCCCGGGACCTGACCGGCCATAAACGTCAGCACGAAGCGCAAAGCCTGGCACTGGCCGAGACCCGCAACACCAATTACCTCAAGGACGAGTTCTTCGCAGTCATGTCCCATGAGCTCAAGCACCCGCTGAACCTGATCCAGCTCAACGCTGAGCTGCTGCGTCGCCTGCCGGTGACCAAGTCCGTGGCTCCGGCCGCCAAGGCCGTCAATACGATCTGCGATGCCGTCAATAGCCAGGCCCGGATCATCGATGATCTGCTGGATGTCGCCCGTGTCCGTACCGGCAAACTCAAGCTGCAACCGGTCGCCACCGACCTGGTCAGCGTGCTGCGTGATATCCACAGCGTCGTGCTCAACGAACGGCACGAAACCACGGTCGAGTTGCATGTGCCTTCAGAGCCGTTGATGGTGCATGCCGATCCGACACGCCTGGAACAGATTATCTGGAACCTGGTGAACAACGCGCTGAAATTCACCCAGCCCAATGGCCACGTGCAACTGATCGCCAGCCAGGACGGGAACAGGGTGCGGCTGGACGTCAAAGACAACGGCACCGGCATTGCCGCCGAGAATCTTGAGCACGTGTTCGATCTGTTCGGGCAGGCAGAGAAGCAACATGCCACGCACAACCGTGAAGGGCTGGGGATCGGCCTGTCGCTGGTCCGCCAACTGGCAGAAGCACAACACGGCTCGGTTGAAGTGAGCTCACCCGGGTTGGGTGCAGGGTGCACGTTCAGTGTCTACTTGCCGATGGCCAAGACTGATCATGACGCTCAAACCGCTACGCAGGTCGACGAGGGGGCCGGACGGCTGAGCGGCTTGACCATTCTGCTGGTCGACGACTCTGCCGAAGTGCTGGAAACCTTGAAGATGCTGCTGGAAATGGAGGACGCGCAAGTGATTGCCTTCGACCGTCCGGTGGCCGCGCTGGACGCCGCAAAAGGCACGCACTTCGACCTGATCATTTCGGACCTGGGCATGCCAGTCATGAACGGTCACGAACTGATGAGCGCTTTGCGGCAACTCCCGCTGCTCAGGGATGTGCCGGCCATTGCGCTGACGGGCTATGGTGCTCAAAGCGATATTCAGAAATCCCGGCAATCGGGCTTCGACCAGCACATCGGCAAACCGGTGTCCTACGATGAACTGATCGAGACCATCGAGGAACTGCGACGCTCCTCGAGCCTGTCGATCGGCAAATGACTCAGCGCAGATAGGCGCGTTGCACACTGATGCGCCGATCAATCGCCTGCCGCAGGCGCTCCTTGTGGTCCGCCCACACCCCGGGGTCGACTTTGGTGGCGCGCATCAGCTCAAGCATCGCGGCTTTGGCCGCCAGGTACTCCGACCAGGCGTCTTCGGAACGGATTTTCAAACGCTCCCGTTCGGTCATCTCCATGCGCCGCAATGCCAGTGTCGGTTCATCGGTAATCACCGGGGCCAACGTCAATTGCACCCGATGCGGCGCGACAAACGCTTGGCTGTCCGCCACCAGCTCTCTTGCCCGCTGAGCGCCCCACTTCAATGCGGAACAATAATATTCACCCACCGCGCGGTCATGAAACTCCTCGCAAATCGCCCCGCCACCGTCAGCGTATATACCGATGAACACCTGCGTGACGCCCCCATGACCGACCCGTGCCTGCACCTCGACCTGCACACCATCGCTGAGCACTTCTTCATGGGTATGGTGAAGTAGCCTGCTGTTGGTCCATAACCAGAAATGTGCACCTCTGTGTCGCATCGCGTCACTCCTTGAATGGTACGAGGAGTAAGGCACAGCAACGATGGACTTGCCATGTAGGTCGTCGGGTCGACGGGCATAAAAAAGCCCCGCTGGAGGATTCTCCGGCGGGGCTTTTTATCACAGCGCAGGGCTGTAAATCAGGTGGTGTCCCAGGGCAGGTTCGAACTGCCAACCTTCCCCTTAGGAGGGGGATGCTCTATCCAATTGAGCTACTGAGACACAGATCGCCCCGCTGGGATGCGGTGCGATAGACGGCGAGCATGTTAACGGCCAGGCCTGCTTTTGTCATGTCGTCCGTAGGGCTTTTTAAGTGTAGGCAGCCGCCCCTTGTCATCGTGGCTTAATTTACCGTGCAAATTGCATCCTCTCAAAATGCCATCATTGCAATTTGCAACGACGGCATCTTTAAGTAATAAGTTAATTCTTTGTTTTTAAAGGATTTAATTGCCGTTAGACTCTTGGCACGCGGGCTGCTTTAGCTGTTCTCACGAACAACCGAGGTTAGCCTCATGAACAGCGTCCTTTTACTCTCGAATGCAATCGCCCTTACCGTCCTGCTGGGTGGTCATTTTGCCGCCGAGAGCGGCGCTGAGCAGGTCGCGCATCGGATGCCGCATTACCTCCAGCTGCAAAAAGCCCCGCAATTGGCGGTCATGAACGATCAGCGCGGCTTTGTTGGCCAGGACGTAAGCCAGCAAAATTATCTTCCGGTGTCTCAGACTTCGGAACGCTTGGTATTTTGAATCACCCTATCAGGAGCACAGCAATGTCCAAATCAGCCGCAGGATTTTTGATCCTTGCCTTACTGAGCGGCATTCTTCATCTGTCATTGGTCCCGGACACGGTTGCCACCGTACCCCTGATCGCCTGCGGCGTTTTCGGCGCGTTGTTCGTGCTGGCGCTGATTATCGGACGCAAAATCAAATTCGATCCGGTTCTGCGCTGACTTTCAGCAATTTCAGAAGATTGGCGACGGTGACGGCAAGCTCGCCAGAGTTGTCGAGTCGATAGATCTGCGAATCACCGAGAGGATCCTCCGTTGTAAATAACCTGTTGCGGCGCAATCTGGCTTCAATTTCTGCAAGGCTCTCACGGCCTCGCTTCATCAGTCGCTCGCGTAATACCTCATCCTGGACCGTCAACAGCACCGGCACCAATGTCGGGTAGCGTTGCAGTGCCTCGGCCAGGTGGCCACGAGAGCCATTGACCAAGACATGACGACCTTCTTCCAGCCAATGGTCGATCTGGACCGGAATGCCATAATCCAGGCCATGAGCGTGCCACGACAGCGCAAAGTCACCCTTGTCGCGGCGTTGTTCGAACTCCTCGCGAGAGACTCCGACGGCATCTTCGCCTACGGATTCAGCCGAACGCGTAATGACCCGTCGTACCACTTCGCCGTTTATCGAGCGTAAAGGTCGTCGAGCCGCTTCGATGAGGCTGTCTTTGCCGGATCCGGAAGGCCCCATCAAGTAAATCAGCCTGCCATCCATCCTGAATCCCCCTCCTGTGCGGGTCTGCCACTAGTAAATCGGCCATTTGCCACTATCCTGTATAAGGTAAGGACCAAGGATCGAATCCGCGTAGCATGCACCTTCAGGCGTCTTCGGGCATCACCTGACGGGAAGAGCACGTGGTCAGCGATACGGGCAGGGACCAAAGTTTTCTAACCAGTCCACATTTTCGATAAAGGTGCTGGCATAACGCCTTTACCCAGCTCAATATTTGTCACAGAATTGACGCCAATGATCTGGCTGCTTTGAGGCATGATGCGAGCCTCTATCAATTCAGGTTGAACATTTGGCCAGAGAGCTTGTCCTATCAGACATCCTGCGGCCAATCCCGAGAACCGCTCCCCTGAACTAACCGGTTAAATATATGCGCCCATTGAAACAGGCAATTTATTCCAGCCGTACGGCTGACAAGTTCGTCGTACGTCTGCCAGACGGAATGCGTGAACGCATTGCCGAGGTGGCTCGCAATCATCATCGCAGCATGAACTCCGAAATCATTGCGCGCCTTGAGCAGAGTCTTATTCAGGAAGGTGCACTGGGCGAAGAGTTGAGCATGCGCCTGGACAGCCCGGAGCTGTCATTGCACGAACGTGAACTGCTGCAACGCTTCCGCCAACTCTCCCACCGTCAGCAAAATGCTCTTGTTTCGCTGATTGCCCATGACGCCGAAATGGCCGCAGACGCTTCCTGATTCGACCCGAAAGCCAAGCCAGCATAATCGCTGGCTTTTTTTTGCCTGAAATTCGGCCATAAAAAACCCGCCGAATTGGCGGGTTTCTTAAAGCAGGTCAGTCAGAGCAGGAAAATCGTTGCCAGCCCGAGGAAGATGAAGAACCCGCCGCTGTCAGTCATGGCAGTGATCATAACGCTGGCACCCATCGCCGGATCGCGCCCAAGCCGCGCCAGAGTCATCGGGATCAAGACCCCCATCAACGCCGCCAGCAACAAGTTAAGCGTCATGGCGGCGGTCATCACCACCCCGAGGGACCAACTGCCATAAAGCAGATAGGCCACAACGCCAATCACGCCCCCCCAGACCAGGCCATTGATCAAACCGACGGCCAGCTCCTTGCGCATCAATCGCGAGGTATTGCCGGTGCTCACCTGGTCCAGCGCCATGGCTCGAACGATCATGGTGATAGTCTGGTTGCCCGAGTTGCCACCGATACCGGCCACGATCGGCATCAATGCCGCCAGTGCCACCAGTTTTTCGATGGAGCCCTCAAACAGGCCGATCACCCGGGATGCGATAAACGCGGTGATCAGGTTGACCGCCAGCCAGGCCCAACGGTTGCGCAGGGATTTCCAGACCGAAGCGAAGATATCTTCTTCTTCGCGCAGACCCGCCATGTTGAGCACTTCGTTTTCGCTCTCTTCACGGATCAGGTCGACCATTTCATCGATGGTCAGACGGCCGATCAGCTTGCCGTTCTTGTCGACCACAGGCGCCGAGATCAAGTCGTAACGTTCGAACGCTTGAGCGGCGTCGTAGGCATCTTCGTCCGGGTGAAAACTCACCGGGTCGCTGGCCATGACTTCCGAAACCTGCTTTTCCGGATCGTTGACCAGCAAACGCTTGATCGGCAGCACGCCCTTGAGCACGCCGTCGTAGTCGACCACAAACAGTTTGTCGGTGTGGCCCGGCAGCTCCTTGAGACGCCGCAGGTAACGCAGCACGACTTCGAGACTGACATCCTCACGGATGGTCACCATCTCGAAGTCCATCAGCGCACCGACTTGCTCCTCGTCATAGGACAACGCGGAGCGGACGCGCTCACGCTGTTGACCATCGAGGGTTTCCATCAGCTCGTGGACAACGTCTCGCGGCAGCTCGGAAGCCAGGTCAGCAAGTTCGTCGGCGTCCATGTCCTTGGCCGCAGCCAGGAGCTCGTGATCGTCCATGTCGGCGATCAGGGTTTCACGAACCGAGTCGGATACTTCGAGGAGAATGTCGCCGTCGCGATCAGCCTTGACCAATTGCCAGAGCGTCAGACGATCGTCCAGCGGCAAGGCTTCAAGGATGTAGGCAACGTCGGCGGAGTGCAGATCATCAAGCTTGCGTTGCAGCTCGACGAGGTTTTGCCGGTGAACCAGGTTCTCGACCCGGTCGTGATGCGGGCCTTCCTGGCGATGAGTCAGGTCTTCGACCACCCGCTGGCGCTGCAGCAGCTCAACGACTTGAGCGAGGCGGTCCTGCAAGCTTTCCTGCGTTTTCTTTACTTCTACTTCAGACATAGGCGAACTCCACTCCCAGCAGCGGGGCACGCCGGAAGGATCAATCAGTCAATTCATGATTGGAAAAACGGGATACTGAGTAACTACTGGGTAAGTCCATGGAGGTATTCCACAAGCCCCGGCGGGGCTGACGGGCGCAATGATACACCGCCCGACGGTTTTAAACGTCAAAAAATCATGGCTGAAACAAGCGGTTGCAAGACAAAGCTGAGCGCAGTCCTGATCTCTCCAACTGCGACGACTCATTCTGAAAAGAAAACACACCCTCATCGAAAAATGTAGCGGCTACCCTGACATGGACCGTCATGGAGGACGTTTAATGCCATCAATTGCCTTTTATTTTTTACTGCTTGCCCTGCTCTGCCTTTCACCCCGGTTGCAGGCAACCATCCTTCACCGTTGCGAAGCACCCGACGGTCGCCTCACCTTCACAACCCTGAGTTGCGCGGAGGGTGAAAGCTTCTCGCAGCAAGAGGTGCGCACTTTCACGCCCGGCAACGCGATAGCGCTCATGCCTGAGGCTGACGTTCGGGAGACACCCTCGACGAAAACCGGAAGGAAGGAGCCAACCATTGTCGGCCAGACTGAGGACAAGTGCGCAAACCTGATAACCGCCAAGGAACGTCGCGAAGCAATCATCAATCAACGGATAGTCGCAGGCATGACACAACAGGACGTCGAGAGCGCCCTGGGCAAGCCGGACAAGATCAGTATCAGGAATTCCGCAACAAGCTACCGCTACGAACTCAAGCGAGGTCGCAGCGCACACGTGGAGTTCGACGAGAAAGGATGTACAAAGGGAAAAGCCAAATCCCGGACGGCAAAAAGCCCGCGTTAAACGCGGGCTTTTTGGTGTTTGGTGCACTCGACAGGATTCGAACCTGTGACCGCTCGGTTCGTAGCCGAGTACTCTATCCAGCTGAGCTACGAGTGCATTTGTGTTTTTATACCAGATCACAACTGGTTGGAGCCAAATCATTTGCATTGCTGCAAACAACCCTTAAATGGTGCACTCGACAGGATTCGAACCTGTGACCGCTCGGTTCGTAGCCGAGTACTCTATCCAGCTGAGCTACGAGTGCATTTGTTGCCGCGCATTATAGGCCGTCTAATCTCTATGTAAAGCACTTTTTCTAGTAATTTCAAACACTTACCGAAAAAGCCAGATTACAACGTACTACGCAAATAATGGCGGAGAACGGGGGATTCGAACCCCCGACACCCTTTTGAGGTGTACTCCCTTAGCAGGGGAGCGCCTTCGGCCACTCGGCCAGCTCTCCGCAACACGGGGCGTATATTAACCAGCTTCTTCCCCGTTTGCAAACATAAAAAACGATAAAAATTAATGGCTTGGTTCGTCGTCCTTCTCTTTCTTGATCCGCAAGTAGATTTCCTCACGGTGAACCGCAACCTCTTTAGGTGCGTTAACGCCAATACGCACTTGATTTCCTTTGACGCCGAGCACGGTCACGGTGATTTCGCCATCACCAATAATCAGGCTTTCTGCGCACCGACGAGTCAGAATCAGCATACCTTTCTCCTCACGCATTTCATTTCAGGGACAACAGTCTGCAAAAAAAAGGCACTCGACCTACAACCGGAAAACGATCGCAGCCCTACATGCCTGAGTATTGACCAGCGCGAGCAAAAGAACAGTTCCTGGGTCGCGCCATTCAAAAAAGACAAAGGGCGCGGTCAGACCGCGCCCTTTGGCAAACGCATCACTCGCCTGTTCGGGCCGGTGCGTCCAGTTCGAAAGCTGTGTGCAGAGCGCGCACAGCCAGTTCCAGATACTTCTCTTCGATCACAACGGAGACTTTGATTTCCGACGTCGAGATCATCTGGATGTTGATGCTTTCTTTCGCCAGGGATTCGAACATGCGGCTGGCCACGCCTGCGTGAGAACGCATGCCGACGCCGACGATCGAGACCTTGGCGATCTTGATGTCACCGACCACTTCACGGGCACCGATCTCGCGAGCGGTGTTTTCCAGCACAGTTTGTGCGGCCTGGAAGTCATTGCGGTGCACGGTGAAGGTGAAGTCGGTGGTGTTATCGTGCGCAACGTTCTGCACGATCATGTCGACTTCGATGTTCGCGGCACTGATCGGGCCGAGAATCTTGAATGCAACGCCCGGGGTGTCTGGCACGCCACGGATGGTCAGCTTGGCTTCATCGCGATTGAAAGCGATGCCGGAAATGATCGGCTGTTCCATGGTTTCCTCTTCATCAATAGTAATGAGGGTGCCCGGACCCTCCTTGAAGCTGTGCAGTACGCGCAGCGGAACGTTGTACTTGCCGGCGAATTCCACCGCACGGATCTGCAACACCTTGGAACCGAGGCTGGCCATTTCCAGCATCTCTTCGAAGGTAATCTTGTCCAGGCGCTGGGCCACGGACACCACACGCGGGTCGGTGGTGTAGACGCCATCGACATCGGTGTAGATCTGGCATTCGTCGGCCTTCAAGGCCGCCGCCAGCGCCACGCCGGTGGTGTCGGAACCGCCACGACCGAGGGTGGTGATGTTGCCATGCTCGTCGACGCCCTGGAAACCGGCGACAACTACCACACGACCTGCCTTCAGATCACCGCGAATCTTCTGGTCATCAATCTGCAAGATACGCGCTTTATTGTGCGCACTGTCCGTCAGAATCCGCACCTGGTTGCCGGTGTAAGACACCGCAGGCACGCCGCGCTTGATCAGCGCCATGGCCAACAGTGCAATCGTCACCTGCTCGCCCGTGGAAACGATCACATCCAGCTCACGCGGAACCGGTTGGCCATCACCACTGATTTGCTTGGCCAGATCGATCAGACGGTTGGTTTCGCCGCTCATTGCCGACAGGACAACCACCAGGTCATCGCCGGCATCGCGGAATTTCTTAACCTTGTCGGCGACCTGCTCGATTCTCTCGACAGTGCCGACTGAGGTGCCTCCAAATTTCTGTACGATCAAAGCCATTTCAAAGCCGCCTCTGCCCATGAAGGGCGCCCAAATAATCACTCAAACAGCGTTCCCGCCCGCCACTAGACGACGGGCCGGACACCCTGCCTTATAAACCCTGCTCTACAAATGGAACCGTCAGGGCCAGTGCCGCGTCCAGTGCACCAGCGTCAGTACCACCGCCTTGCGCCATGTCTGGACGACCACCGCCCTTCCCGCCCACTGCCGCAGCGGCTTGCTTCATCAAATCACCGGCTTTGAGTTGGCCAGTCAGGTCTTTGGTTACGCCTGCAACCAGAACGACCTTTTCCTCATGGACACTGCCGAGCAGGATCACTGCGCGGCCGAGTTTGTTTTTCAGCTGATCGACGAGCGCCAGCAGCGCCTTGGCGTCCTGACCGTCCAGACGCACGGCCAGCACTTTCACGCCTTTGACGTCCAGGGCAGAAGCCGACAGATCGTCGCCCGCCGCGCTGGCCGCCTTGGCCTGCAACTGCTCGAGTTGCTTCTCCAGCAGACGGTTGCGCTCCAGCACAGCCGACAGCTTGTCGATCAGGTTGTCGCGGCTGCCCTTGACCAGGTTGGCCGCTTCCTTGAGTTGTTCTTCTGCAGCGTTCAAGTAAGCCAGTGCCGCAGCACCGGTGACTGCCTCGATACGACGCACGCCCGACGCAACACCGCCTTCGCTGATGATTTTCAGCAGGCCGATGTCACCGGTACGGTTGGCGTGGATGCCACCGCACAGCTCGACGGAGAAATCACCGCCCATGCTCAGCACGCGCACGTTGTCGCCGTACTTCTCGCCAAACAGCGCCATGGCGCCTTTTTTCTTGGCGGTTTCGATGTCGGTTTCTTCGGTTTCAACGGCGGAGTTCTTGCGAATCTCGGCGTTGACGATGTCTTCCAGGGCCTTCAGTTGCTCAGGCTTGATGGCTTCGAAGTGGCTGAAGTCAAAGCGCAGGCGCTGACTGTCGACCAACGAGCCTTTCTGCTGAACGTGATCGCCCAGTACTTTACGCAACGCCGCATGCAGCAAGTGAGTGGCCGAGTGGTTCAGCGAAGTGGCGTGGCGCACCTCGGCTTCAACGTGGGTTTCAACCGGCGAACCGATGATCAGGCTGCCCGATGCCAACACACCGTGGTGCAGAAATGCGCCGCCGGTCTTGGTGGTGTCACGCACGTCGAAGCGGCCACCGCTCGATTGCAGATAACCGCAATCGCCAATCTGGCCGCCGGACTCAGCGTAGAACGGGGTCTGATTGAGAACGACCACGCCCTCTTCGCCTTCACTCAGTACGTCGACCGCCTGGCCTTCTTTATAGAGGCCAACAACTTTCGCCGAACCGCTGGTGGCTTTGTAACCGGTGAATTCGGTGGCCACATCAACCTTGACCAGGCTGTTGTAGTCCATGCCGAAGGAACTGGCGGAACGGGCACGGACGCGCTGGGCTTCCATTTCGCGTTCGAAGCCTGCTTCGTCGATGGTCAAGTTGCGCTCGCGAGCGATGTCGCCCGTCAGGTCCATCGGGAAGCCGTAGGTGTCGTAGAGCTTGAACACCACATCGCCCGGCACCACGTCGCCTTTGAGTTCGGCCAGATCCTGTTCAAGGATTTTCAGGCCCTGCTCCAGGGTCTTGGCGAACTGCTCTTCTTCGGCTTTCAGGACGCGTTCGATATGTGCCTGTTGAGCTTTCAGCTCAGGGAAGGCTTCGCCCATCTCGGCAACCAGGGCCGCTACGATCTGGTAGAAGAAGCTGCCCTTGGCGCCCAGTTTGTTGCCGTGACGGCAGGCGCGACGGACGATCCGGCGCAGCACATAACCCCGGCCTTCGTTGGACGGCAGCACGCCGTCGGCAATCAGGAAACCGCACGAACGAATGTGGTCAGCCACGACTTTCAGGGAAGCCTGAGCGTCGTTGGTGCAGCCGATAGCCTTGGCCGATGCGCTCAGCAGACTCTGGAACAGGTCGATTTCATAGTTCGAGTGAACGTGCTGCAGCACGGCACTGATCCGCTCCAGGCCCATGCCGGTGTCGACCGACGGCGCTGGCAGCGGGTGCAACACGCCATCGGCGGTGCGGTTGAACTGCATGAACACGTTGTTCCAGATCTCGATGTAACGGTCGCCATCTTCTTCCGGCGAGCCCGGCGGGCCGCCCCAGATGTCGGCGCCGTGATCGTAGAAAATCTCGGTGCAAGGACCGCACGGGCCGGTATCGCCCATGGTCCAGAAGTTATCGGAAGCGTATGGCGCGCCCTTGTTGTCGCCGATGCGGACCATGCGCTCGGCCGGAACACCGATCTCCTTGGTCCAGATGTCATAGGCCTCGTCATCGCTGGCGTAGACGGTGACCCAGAGCTTTTCCTTCGGCAGGTTCAGCCACTGCTCGGAGGTCAGGAAGTTCCAGGCGTAGGTGATCGCGTCGCGCTTGAAGTAATCACCGAAGCTGAAGTTGCCCAGCATTTCGAAGAAGGTGTGGTGACGGGCGGTATAACCGACGTTTTCCAGGTCGTTGTGCTTGCCGCCGGCGCGCACGCATTTCTGGCTGGAGACAGCGCGGGTGTACGCGCGCTTTTCCTGGCCCAGGAAGCAGTCCTTGAACTGGTTCATCCCCGCGTTAGTGAACAGCAGGGTTGGGTCGTTGCCCGGAATCAAAGAGCTGGAGGCTACACGGGTGTGGCCTTGCTCTTCGAAGAAGCGAAGGAAGGCTTCACGGATTTCTGCGCTTTTCATTAGGTTCTTCCACGGAGGCTGCGGCCAAAGGCCTGTACGAAACGTCAACAGACGAAGCGACGGCAAAGGGCCGCATTATATCGGCCCAGCGCGCGGGGTACAGCGTGTTTATACGATAGAAACGGTCAATTGGACCGCCAAGGCGATCAGTTGCGAGAAAACTCGACGAATGTCGCGACGACCTGCTCGATTTGAGCGCGGTCAACGTCCATGTGCGTGACCATCCGCAGGCGTCCGGCAGCGCTCAGCTTGATGCCACGCTCGGCGGCAAAGGCCTTGATCGCCTCGGCCTTGTCGCCCATGTTCACGTAAACCATGTTGGTCTGCACCGGCTCGACTTCGTAACCGGCCTTTTGCAGTCCGTCGGCCAGAAATTGCGCATTGGCGTGATCGTCGGCCAGACGCTGAACGTTGTTATCCAGCGCATAAAGCCCCGCCGCGGCCAAAAGACCAGCCTGGCGCATGCCACCACCGACCATCTTGCGCAGGCGACGCGCCTTGCCGATCAACTCTGCCGAACCGCACAACACCGACCCGATCGGCGCGCCCAGGCCTTTGGACAGGCAGACCGAAACCGAATCGAAGTGCTGGGTGATCTCGCGGGCATCAACACCCAACTTGACGGCCGCGTTGTAAAGCCGAGCGCCGTCCAGGTGCAGCTGCAACCCATGTTCACGGGTAAGACTGCGTGCCCGGGCGAGATACTCCAGCGGCAGGACTTTGCCCTGCATGGTGTTTTCCAGCGCCAGCAACCGTGTACGAGCGAAATGGAAGTCGTCCGGTTTGATCGCGGCGACGACGTGCGCCAGGTCCAGCGAGCCGTCAGCCTGCACTTCCAGCGGCTGCGGCTGGATCGAGCCAAGCACCGCCGCGCCGCCACCTTCGTACTTATACGTGTGTGCCTGCTGGCCGACGATGTATTCGTCACCCCGTTCGCAATGAGCCATCAGGCCCAGCAGATTGCTCATGGTGCCCGTCGGCACGAACAACGCAGCGGCAAACCCCAACCGTTTTGCCAGTTCCGCTTCCAGGCGGTTGACCGTCGGATCTTCGCCATAGACGTCGTCACCGGTGGGCGCACTGGCCATCGCGTCGAGCATTCCGGCGGTCGGTTGGGTAACGGTGTCGCTGCGAAGATCGATAACGCTCATGAATCTGGCCTCGGTAAGCAGGGGAAAATCCCTTTCAGGTAGGAATTACTGCGGTCATGACAACGATTAATCAACCCCAAGCGAAGGAAAAGACCCGTCAAGTGAGCGAAAAAGTCGATAGCAATCATCAGATAGCAGCAATGCACAGGCAGGAAATATGTGTTAAAAAAGCTGCGCCGCCAAACAATCTGGCGGCAAAACGTTCTCAGGGCGGGGTGCAACTCCCCACCGGCGGTAATTGCGCGCAATGCGCATAGCCCGCGAGCGCTTGGTGACAGACACGGCTTCGGTGGTGTCTGGCGGCAAGGTCAGCAGACCCGGTGTGATCCCGGGGCCGACGGTCATAGTCCGGATGAAGAGAGAACGGGATTGGCGCCAAAGGGCCGTCCGCAGGCATTCGTGCGAGCGTGCGTACCCTTAAATCCCATTCGATTCATATGCCCTGTTTTTTACATAAACAGGAGTCAGAACATGCAACCCACCGCAATCGATAGCAAAAGCAAAAACCATCAGGGCGAGCGCGTTGCGTTCATCCAGGCCTGCTGGCACAAGGAAATCGTCGACCAGAGCCGTAAGGGCTTCGTTGCCGAAATGATTGCCCAGGGTTATCAGGAATCGGAGATCGATTTCTTCGAAGTCGGCGGCGCCTTTGAAATTCCACTGCACGCCAAGCTGCTGGCCAAGTCCGGCCGTTATGCCGGCATCGTCGCGGCGGGCCTGGTGGTCGACGGCGGCATCTACCGTCACGAATTCGTCGCCCAGTCGGTGATCAGCGGCCTGATGCAGGTTCAGCTGGAGACTGAAGTGCCGGTGTTCTCGGTGGTTTTAACCCCGCACCACTTCCATGCCGGCGAAGAGCATCAGAAGTTCTTCTTCGAGCATTTCGTGCATAAAGGCCAGGAAGCGGCGAAGACCTGTGCCGATACGCTGCACAAGATGCGTGCGTTGCGTCGCAGCGAGCCTCGCTCCTACAGGGGACTACTGTGTCTGTTATGCCAGGTTTTCGTCGGTGGCGGGCACGATCAGGATGCCGGCGCGCAGGCCGTTTTTGACCTTGGGGTTCGGAAAGATGATCCGGGCGCCCTTCTCTTCGATGATCCAGCGGGTCTGGGCGATGTCTTCGGCCAGCACGTAACCCACGTCCAACTCCGAAAAGTTCTCGATGTCCGCCGGCAGGTTCAGGCGGAAGCTATCGCTGTGCTTGATGATTTCCCGCGCCACGCTGAACAACTGCAAACCGTCCAGGCCTTCGTCGGTCACCGCAGGCTCGGTGCCTTCGATAATCTGCTGGAGGCGGGTTTCAAGCAGCGAGACGTTCACACCGTCGTTCTGCCCAAACGGCCGCGCCTTGCCCAGCTCAAGGGTGAAAGACTCGGCAGCGAGCTTGTCGTAGGTGTAAGAGCTGAACACAATCGACGGCTTGTTCTGCAACAGCACCGCTTCCATACCGGCAGCACGCAAACGGGCCAGCTCGAGACGTGAATGCTGGCGCCCCTCTTTCCAGGGATACAACGCGAACTGCTCGATTTTCGAACCACGAATCGCAGTGTGCAGGTCGTAATGCAGGCGGCTGCGATCCGGCAGGCTGAAGAAACTCGCCGCCAGCCGCTCCAGTTCACAGGCGCGCAGGGCTTCGGAACCGCTGGTTTGTTCGTGACGGCCGTTGAACAGCCGATTGACGTCCTGCTCGACGAAGCGCTCGCCTTTGCGAATCGCTTCCGGGTTGCCGAACAGGAACAGAATGCGTGCGCGCGGCTTCAAGTCGCCACGCGCGATGTCATGCAACAGGCGATCGAGCAACTCGATCGGCGCTGTTTCGTTGCCATGGATACCCGCTGACAGCAGCAGGTCCAGGCCATTGTCGCGCGCCTCAGGCGGCCGGACTTCCAGCGCACCTTCGCTCAACCAGCGCATGCGCACGCCTTCGACAGTCAGTTGAGTCTTCTCCGCCGGTTCGCGGCCGGCGAGGGTCAGTTCAAGCAGTTTGCCGAGGGCGAGCATAGAGCGATTTCCTTAGTGGTCGTGTGCGCAATCCGGGCCGTGCACGTGGTCTTCGTCGCCGACTTCAGCCGGTTCCATTTCCAGTTGCAGACTTACCAGATTAGTCGCCAATGGGCGCAGCAGCAGGTTTGCGTATTCGGCATCACCTTCTTCAACGTCCACGCCGATCAGCAGCTGGCCGCGGCCGTCCTGCTGGATCCACAGCTCTTTGCCTTGCCACAGGACCGCGACGCGGGTGCAGGACGTTTCCAGTTGCGTGCCGTCGGTGTCTTCAAGGATCAGCTGCAGGGTATCGCTCATGTTTTTTACGCTCTCGACGTTCAATTGATCTGGAAAGGATAAACCGCGCCCAGTTTAAGGATTTGCGTCAGTTCATCCAGTGCCGTCCGGCACTCAAGCAGCAATTGCGGGTCCGCCAGGTCGGTTTCGGCCATGCGGTCACGGTAGTGCTTGTCGACCCATTCGGTCAGCGTGCCGTACAACGGTGCCGTCATGATAACCCCTGGATTGACCGCCGCCAGTTCGGTTTCATTCAGTGCGACACGCAACCGCAGGCAAGCCGGGCCACCGCCGTTCTGCATACTTTGTTTCAGATCGAAAACCTTCACTTCGCGGATCAGGCCGCCGGAGCTGGTCAAACCTTGCAGGTACTGCCAGACGCGTTCATTGCCACGGCACTCTTCCGGCACGATCAACAGCATCGAACCGTCAGGGCGGGTCAGCAGTTGGCTATTGAACAGGTAGGAACGAACGGCGTCTTCGACGGTAACGGCAGAACGCGGGACGCAAATTGACTGGAATTTCCCACCGACTTTTGCGAGTTTGCCCTGCAGTTCAGCGAGCATTTGCTCGGTGTCGAGGAACGCGTCCTCGTGATAGAACAGCACCTCGCCGTTACCTACCGCGATCACGTCGTTGTGGAACACGCCCTGATCAATCACCGATGGGTTCTGCTGGGCGAAGACCACGCCGTCATCGCTCAAGCCGTGCAGGCGAGCAACGGCTTGCGAGGCTTCAAGCGTCTGGCGCGCCGGGTACTTCTGGGGAGCCGGGTAGCGGGTGTCGAATGCGCTGCGACCGAACACGAAGAACTCGACGCCGGCTTCACCGTATTCACGGCAGAAACGGGTGTGGTTGGCCGCACCTTCGTCGCCGAACTGCGCCACCGCCGGCAAGGCGGCGTGGTGAGCAAAGTGTTTCTGGTCAGCGAACATCGCCCCCAGCACGCGGCTGGTGGTCGGGTGTTCGATGCTGCGGTGGTATTTGCAGTTGAGGTTGGCAGCGGTGAAATGCACGCGGCCATCCGCAGTATCGGCACTCGGGCTGACCGTGGCGGCGTTGGCCACCCACATGCTCGACGCCGAGCAACTGGCGACCAGCAAGGGCATCGCATCTTTGGCGGCTTTCTCGATCACTTGCGCGTCGGTGCCGCTGAAGCCCAGACGGCGCAGGGCCGCAACGTCAGGACGTTCCTGAGGGGCCAGAACGCCTTGCTGAAAGCCCATTTCCATCAGCGCTTTCATTTTCGCCAGGCCTTGCAGCGCGGCTTCCTTCGGGTTCGAAGACTGCTGGCTGTTGCTCTGGGACGCGACGTTGCCGTAGGACAAACCGCCGTAGTTATGGGTCGGCCCCACTAGACCGTCAAAATTGACTTCATAGGATTTCATCAGCGAGGCTCCACGAGAATCTGTTGTTATGGCTTCAGTAACTATTCAGTAAGACCGCGTCGCGGCCATCGCCAGCAAGCTGGCTCCCACAGTGATGGGGTCGTACACAAAATGTGTGAACACCACCGAACCTGTGGGAGCCAGCCTGCTGGCGATGGACATCACGCCATCTTCACGCCAGGCGTAAGCGATGCAGGCAACACCAGGTTCGGCGTTTCCAGCGAGGCCACCGGGTACGCGCAGTAATCTGCGGCGTAGTAGGCGCTGGCGCGGTGGTTGCCCGAAGCGCCGACGCCGCCGAATGGCGCGCTGCTCGCGGCGCCGGTCAGCTGCTTGTTCCAGTTGACGATACCGGCACGGCTTTCCAGCCAGAACTGCTGATAACGCGCTTCGGAATCCGACAGCAAACCAGCCGCCAGCCCATAGTCCGTGTCGTTGGCTTCAGCAATCGCCGCTTCAAAATCAGCGTAGCGGATCACTTGCAGCAACGGGCCGAACAGCTCCTCGTCAGGACGATCGGCGACAGCCGTCACGTCCAGGATGCCCGGTGTCAGCAACGCGGCTTGCGCCTGAGGCTGAGTCATTTCCAGCAGCGCCACGGCGCCATTGGCCAGCAGATGCTCTTGCGCATCCATCAGCGCTTTCGCCGCACCGAGGGAAATCACCGAGCCCATGAACGGCGCCGGTTGCTGGTCAAACGCACCGACTTCAATCGTCGAGCTGACCGCCACCAGACGCGCCAGCAACGTGTCGCCCCAGGCGCCCTGCGGTACCAGCAAGCGACGGGCACAGGTGCAACGCTGGCCGGCGGAAATGAATGCCGACTGGATGATGGTGTAAACGGCAGCATCGAGGTCTGCGACCTGATCCACCACCAGCGGGTTGTTACCGCCCATTTCCAGGGCGAGGATCTTGTCCGGACGACCGGCAAATTGCTGGTGCAGGTGATTGCCGGTGCGGCTCGAACCGGTGAAGAACAGACCGTCGATGCCCGGGTTCGCCGCCAGGGCGATACCGGTTTCGCGAGCGCCTTGCAGCAGGTTCAACACACCCGCTGGCAGACCGGCTTCGATCCAGCATTTAACCGTCAGTTCGGCGACTTTCGGCGTCAGTTCGCTGGGCTTGAACAGCACGCTGTTACCGGCCAGCAGTGCCGGCACGATGTGACCGTTCGGCAAATGCCCCGGGAAGTTGTAAGGCCCGAACACCGCCACCACACCGTGTGGCTTGTGGCGCAACACGGCGGTGGCGTCGCCCAGCGGGCCGCTCTTCTCGCCGGTACGCTCGCGGTAGCTCTGCACCGAGATCGCAATCTTGTTGACCATGCTGGTCACTTCCGTTGCGGCTTCCCACAACGGCTTGCCGGTTTCCTCACCAATGGTGCGGGCCAGTTCGTCAGCGTGGTTTTTCAGCGCGGCGGCAAAGGCTTCAAGCACGGTAATGCGCTCGTCCAGGGTGCGACGGGCCCAGCCCGGAAACGCCTGACGAGCAGCCTGCACGGCCGACTCAACCTGAGCGGCGGTCGCGCCTTCGCCGGTCCACAGCACTTGCTGGGTCACCGGGTTCAGTGACTGGAAGGCTTCGCCCTGACCGGCCAGCCATTCACCTGCGATGTATAGCGAATTCATTATTTCGACTCCCTGGCAGCAGACAACGGAACGGCGCGCACTTGATCACCGGCGTTGAGTTGAAGACGTTTGGCGGTCAGCGGATCAACGACCAACGTACCGGCGGCGAAGCGTGCTGGCGCGGCAGTGATGCGGCAGTCTTCGCGCTTGCGGTTGTGAATCAGGAACGGAGTAGCGTCATCACCCGGCGTGCCGATGGCCAACACCAGTGCCTGGCTGTCGCGCACGGCGCGGATCTTGCCGGTTTCGCACTCGACCGCAGGGCCGGCGTCGAAGATGTCGACGTAGCCTTGGTAGCTGAAACCTTCGCTCTTGAGCATGGCCAGCGCCGGCTCGGTGTCAGGGTGAACCTGACCGATGACGTTGCGCGCGTCTGGCGACAGAAAGCAGGTGTACAGCGGAAATTTCGGCATCAGTTCGGCGATGAACGCCTTGTTGCCCACGCCAGTCAGGTAATCGGCCTGGCTGAATTCCATCTTGAAAAAGTGACGGCCCAGGCTTTCCCAGAATGGCGAGCGCCCGGCTTCGTCGGACACGCCGCGCATCTCGGCAATGATCTTGTTGCCAAACAGCTGCGGGAACTCGGCGATGAACAGCATCCGCGCCTTGGCCAGCATGCGGCCGTTGAGGCCCGTGCGGTAATCGGCGTGGAGGAACAGCGAGCACAACTCAGAGTTGCCGGTCAGGTCGTTGGCCAGGAACAGCGTCGGGATCTCGCGGTAGATGTTCAGCTCTTGCGAAGCGCTGACCGTCAGGCCGACCCGGAAGTTGTACCAAGGCTCACGCAGGCCGACAGCGCCGGCGATGGCGGAAATGCCCACCACGCGGCCATCATCGTCTTCGAGCACGAACAGGTAGTCTGCATCGCCCCGCCCGGCTTCACCGCGAAAGGTCTTCTCGGCCCAGCCGACCCGATGGGCCAGACGTTCTTCGTTGGCCGGCAAGGTGGTCAGGCCGGTGCCGGTGCTGCGGGCCAGGTCGATCAGAGCGGGTAAATCGCTGCTGCGTACAGGACGAACGATCATGCTATCTCCTCAAACGGGCCGCTTGCGCCACCCGCGAAACTTCGCTGCTTTCTAAACACTCAAGCAGTCGTTAAACCGCCACCAGGCGCACGCTCGCACCTTCACCGACGCCCAGGGCTTCGGCCGCTTCCAGATCCAGGGTCACGGGTTTGCCCGGCGCGTAATCGAGCTCAAGCAATACAGCGCGGTAATCCTGCAACTGGGCGTTGGCCACCAGGTACTGACGACCGACACCTTTGACCGCCTCGCCAATTTTCACCGGCACCACACGGCTCTGCGCGATCGAGCGGATCCCGGAGACGCGGGCATGCAACGTCGGGCCGCCGTCGAAAATGTCGATGTAGTGATCGGTCTCGAAGCCTTCGCGCATCAGGATGTCGAAGGTGATCTGGGCTCGCGGATGCACCTGGCCCATCGCTTCTTGAGCGGTGTCCGGCAGCAAAGGCACGTAGATCGGGTAATGCGGCATCAGTTCGGCGAGGAAGGTCCGGCTCTTCAGGCCGCACAGACGCTCGGCTTCGGCGTAGTTGAGGTCGAAGAAGTTGCGACCGATAGCGTCCCAGAACGGCGAGTCGCCATTTTCGTCGCTGTAACCGACGATCTCGGTCACCACGGAATCGGCAAAGCGCTCCGGATGGCTGGCAACGAACAGCAGACGACCACGGGAGTTGAGCTCGGCCCAAGGCGAACCCACCAACTCGCGCTGCACGTAGAAACTGGTCAGCAAGCTGTTGCCGGTCAGGTCGTGGCACTGCGAGAGCACGTGAATCTTGTTATGAATCTTCAGCTCGCGGGAGGCGTGCACGAAAGTTTCATTGCGAAAGCTGTAGAACGGCTCGGAGTAACCGGCGGAGGCAACGATTGCAGAGCAACCGACCAGTTTGCCGGTGGTCGAGTCTTCGAGGACGAAGAAATAGCTTTCTTCGCCGTTGAAGCTGACTTCCGCGGAAAACGAGGCTTCGCTTGCGGCGATCTTGTCGCTCAGGCGTTCAACGTCATCCGGCAAGGAAGTGACACCAATCGGGCTGTCCGCAGCCAGACGCTGTACCTCGCCCAGATCAGCCATTTGCGCGGGGCGCATCACCAGCATGGTGTCACTCCTTTCTCGTAACTCTTTTGGGGGAAATAAGCCGAACCCTTGCAGGAGCGAGGCTTGCCCGCGAAAGCGGTGTGTCAGCCAATAACAAGGGGTCTGACACGCCGCTTTCGCGGGCAAGCCTTGCTCTACAGAAGAGCGGGTCCGGCATAAAAATTGGGTTCGACACCTGAAATGTCAGGCGCCGAAGGGTCATCAGGCTTGCGTCAACTTGGCCACAGCGCGTTCGAAGCGGTCCAGGCCCTCGTCGATGTCTGCGTCTTCAACCACCAGGCTTGGGGCAAAACGCACCACGTCGGGGCCGGCTTGCAGAATCATCAGGCCTTCACGCTCGGCGGCGTTGAAGACGTCTTTGGCCTTGCCTTTCCAGGCGTCGCTCAGTACACAACCGATCAACAGGCCCATGCCGCGGACCTTGGTGAAAATGCCGTACTTCTCACCGATCTGCTCAAGGCGCGCCTTGAACTTGGCATGCTTGGCCTTGACGCCAGCCAGCACTTCAGGGGTGTTGACCACGTCGATCACCGCTTCCCCGACCGCGCACGCCAGCGGGTTGCCGCCGTATGTGGTGCCGTGGGTGCCGACGACCAAATGCTTGGCCAGGTCTTCGGTGGTCAGCATCGCCGCGATCGGGAAACCGCCGCCCAGGCTCTTGGCGCTGGTCAGGATGTCCGGGACTACGCCGTAATGCTGATAGGCGAACAGGTGGCCGGTGCGACCCATGCCGGTCTGCACTTCGTCGAAGATCAGCAGCGCATTGTGCGCGGTGCACAGATCGCGAGCGCCTTGCAGGTACTCAAGCTCAGCCGGGATCACACCGCTTTCGCCCTGGATCGGTTCCAGAACCACGGCGCAGGTCTTGTCGGAAATGGCGGCTTTCAGCGCAGCCAGATCGTTGTACGGCACGTGGGTGATACCGGTGATCTTCGGACCGAAACCATCGGAATACTTGGACTGGCCACCGACGTTCACGGTGAACAGGGTACGGCCGTGGAAGCTGTTGAGCGCGGCGATGATTTCGTACTTCTCGCTGCCGAACCGATCAAAACCGACGCGACGGGCCAGCTTGAAGGCGGCCTCGTTGGCTTCGGCGCCGGAGTTGCAGAAGAAAGCACGCTCGGCAAAGGTGGCGTTGACCAGCTTATGCGCCAGGCGCAAGGCCGGCTCATTGGTGAACACGTTGGACACGTGCCACAGCTTGTTCGCCTGCTCGGTCAAGGCACTGACCAGCGCCGGGTGCGCATGGCCCAATACGTTAACGGCAATCCCGCCAGCGAAGTCGATCAGCTCGCGGCCAGACTGGTCCCAGACATGGGAACCGGCACCACGCACTGGAATGAATGCGGCAGGCGCGTAGTTGGGAACCATTACCTGGTCGAAATCGGCGCGTTCTACCGCAGCGTGCTCAACGGACATCGGAGTCTCCTGAAGAGGAACGCTCGCCGGAAACTGGCGAGCGATGGGGGGATTGTAAGGACAGTTTTCAGCCCGGCCTTGCCGCCAAGCGACAACTTCTTATAGCGCAAACCCCGGTTTCAGCCGGGTTTACGGCAATGCGACATATAGGGTCGCAAAGGCGCAGTTTAAACCGCCGGCACAGGTTATAGGCAGGCTTGTCGAGCGGTGCGGTAAATATGTACCGCACCCGCCCCGTCATCGTCTGTTTTGCTGGCGACTCATCCAAACGCTAAGGGAATAGCGCATGAGTCGACACGAAAACGATCACCCTTCAAATGTCGGTGGCAATGAATCCGCCACGCAACCGGACGATCACTACCATCATCTGTTCAACAACCTGCCGACCTGGGTATTGGAAGCCTCGCCCGCGACACGCGATGCCCTCAAAACCGCCTCGCTTGCCGCGCCGCACTGGCACGGCACCGCGACATCCCTGCAACACCAGTCGCTGAAAAAGCTCAGCCAGGAACATTGGACCCAGCGAAATCGTCTGGACTCAACGCTGTCGAGGCTGCAAAGCGCACGCGCCTTCGCCGAAGCGTTGCTAAGCGCGGCCTTGAAAACCCGGTTTGATCTGGAACTGGACGTTAAAACCACCTTCCTGCGCCTGTACATTCCACAAGCCGTGCCCTGGTTCGGGATCAAGACGGGCGCTGCGCGCACCTGGACCGTGTCGCTGCTCGACGCCGCCCTGCATAACTTTCAGGCATCGGAAATGGCGGCGGATGCTTACGAGCCCGCCTCGACGTTCATTACCGAACCATCGCCCGCAGGGCAGTTCGATACGCTGCCGGCGGTCAAACAGAAACTGACCATTGCTGCCTTTGTGAGGCTGTGCCGGGAACTGGACATTGGCGCCCGCTACACCACGTACCTCAAAGACAATCTTGGGCTGACCAACCCGGTGGCCGGCGCGGTGTTGAAAGCGAAGGTGATCAGCTCGCATAAAACGGCACTCAAAGCCGCGCTACAAATGGCTCAAATCCGCAAGGATATTCCGGAGGATGCCTATCACTCGATCCTGCGCCTTGTGGAAGGTCGTTCCGGGGCGCGACTCAATGGCCAGCCGCTGTACGGTCATGACCTGACCCTCATGTCCTCCTCCCTGACCGGGATTGTCGTTTTCGCGCCGAGCCTGGAGCGCGCGCGCAAGGGAACACGGATCATTGCCTACATTCCCGACGATCCCGAGCACCCGCTCAAGGAGTACCCGAATACCCTGGCGTTCATGACCGAACTGACCCGCAAGCTACGCGCCCCGGCTTACCAGACGTTCTTCAGCCGCTTCGTCGAGCATAAGGAAAGGGGCCCTTTTTTTGCTGATCTCAACCGCCGCCTCCAGCGCGTGACCTGGCATCAACACAAGCGTGGCGACCCACTGCCGAGCTGGCGCGAAACGCCCATCGACAGGCCTAACCTGCGGTTTTCAATGACGCCGTTCAGCGCGGACCTGTGGAACCATCTCTATCAGCGACAACTAAACAAAATCCTCAACGACGCCAGCACGCTGGCCGTCTCCACCGCCTCCGCCGACCGAAACGCGCGCTGGGCTTTGTGGGATGCCGTCAGCAAAGTAGCTTCGACGCTGCTTGAAATCGCAACATTCGTGGCATTGCCGTTCGTCCCGTTTCTTGGCGAAATAATGCTGGGTTATATGGCTTACCAGTTACTCGACGAAACATTCGAAGGCATCGTAGACCTGGCCGAAGGACTGAAAACAGAGGCGGTCGGGCATTTGATTACACTCGCTGAAACAGTGGTTGAGGTGGGCACATTCGCGGTGGGTGGTGCGATCGCTGCCGGCGCCTTCAGCCGTTTGCTTTCGCGCGAAGCGGTCGCGCTGGTCGACCCGCTCAAACCCGTCGCAACGCCGAAAGGAAAAACCCGCTACTGGAAGCCGGATCTGACCCCTTACGAACAGGCACAGCGTTTGCCCGAAGGCGCCAAACCCGATCAGCTTGGCCTCTATCGCCACGGGGGCAATACGCTGCTGCCTCTGGAAGGAAAACTGTATGCCGTGAAACCCGATGGCACCTCCAACGCGTTTCAGATTGAGCACCCGACCCGCGCCGATGCTTATCAGCCTTCTTTACTGCACAATCACCACGGCGCCTGGCACACCGAGCTGGAACAACCGCTGGAATGGGATCGGGAAACGGTCATGCGTCGAATCGGCCAGGGTGTCGAGTCGTTCAGCAACGCCGAGCGCGAGCAGATCCTGCGGGTCAGCGGTTTCCACGACAACGCCGTGCGCGAAATGCATGTCGAACATTACCGCCCGCCTTCGCTGCTGACCGACACGATCAAGCGTTTCAAGATCAACCGGGACATCGACACCTTTATCGAGCAGATCGGCAGTGATCAACCCGAGCACTATCGAAAGGCTGATTCGACCCTGCAACATCAACTGCTGAGTGGCTACGACGGCTGGCCTGTCGACACGCCAATGCCGACAGCGCAAGCCCAAACATCAGCCTTCAGACAACGGACCGCAGAACTGGCCCGGGATTACCGCAAATCGCTGTTCGATCTGCGTTATCGCGCGCTGGAAAAAACCGATGACCTGCGGGTTCAGCGGCTGATTGATGATGTGCGGGGGTTACCTACCGATATCGCCGAGGAACTGGTGAGCAATGCGTCCGGCACGGAACTGAAACAGCTGCACAACGGCCGCACGCCCCAGCGTCTCAAGGACGCCGCGCTCAAAGCCATGGAGGCCGTGCGTGCTATCCGAGCCTCTGAAGGTTTTTATTCCGAAGCGCTGGACACCACCGACACCCACCGACTGGCCTTGCAAAGCCTGAACTCACTGCCCGATTTACCAGCCGGGTTGCGTATCGAAGTGCGGGACTACTCGGCCGAGGGAGCTTTGCGCGACAGCATTGGCCAACCCGATGCGCCCCTACAAAAAATACTGGTTCGCGCTGAAGACGGGACTTACCACGTACACCAAGACCCGGATTCGACGCCGGAGGATTTTTATCAGGCCTTGTTCCGGGCACTGCCGGATGCGCAACGCAACAAGTTGAACCCTTGGATCACAGATGCCCAGGTCTTTAAACAACGCATCGCCGAACACGCACTGGAGCAACCGGCCTTACGCAGGCTGTTTGCAAAAAATCCCCATCGGAAACCGTTCTATGACCCGACCACCATGCGCCTGCCCGGTGGTACCGAGGGCTACAGTCGAATCGCCCGCGAGACACCGACGCTCAACGACCGGGTTCGCGAGGTTTACCCCAACCTGCCTCAGGAAGAAATGCAGTCCATTGTCCAGACACTGCAACTTCATCCCGATGGTGCTCGCGTAGAACTTTCACGCTTGAGGAGGGAGCTGGCCCGACTGCATCAGGACCTGCGCGCCTGGGTCAGTGATTCCCCCACAACCCATCCTGACACCGGGCGCCCGCTCAGCGAACTGGATCAACAAGCCGAGCGAAACAACCGCCGGTTGCTGGCCCAGGAAATCCAGCGCAGCTGGCGTCGACAGTCCGACCGGGATTTCGACACACCGGAGGGGGTGACCCAATATGTGCTCAGGTTTGCAGAGCCGATCCTCGGCGACTTGCCGTCGTTGACTGCCGATTTCAGTCATGTGTCGCAGCTGTCCCTGGAAGGCACCCGCAGCGCACAGGCCATTCCCGCGTTTCTACGAGGTTTCAGCGGGCTGCGCCGCCTGGAATTGCGCCGCTTTTCCCTGAACACCCTCCCCGACGCCATCAGCCAAATGCCCGACCTTCACGCCTTGGTCTTGAGCGATTGCGGCATCCGGGTCGACGCCGCCACGTGGTCGAAGCTGGCGTCAATGAAGCAACTGGCCATGCTCGACCTGTACAAAAATCCGTTTGAAACCTTGCCGCATATCGACACGATGAGCGAGCTGGCGCACCTGGACCTGAGCGACACCCGCCAGACAGGGATTGCGGCCAGCCTTCTGCAACAACCGAAGCTTCAAACCCTCCTGCTGATGAACAACCACATCAGCGAGTTGCCTGCCGGGTTATTCGAGAGTTCGCTATACGGCAAGCGCGGCCTGCACCTCACCGACAATCCGCTGTCGAACAGCGCGCGAGAATTGATCAAGCAACACCACTTCGAAACCGCCTACGACATGGGCGTCTATGCACCCGAAGCCGATATCGATCGGGTCAAGGCGCTGTACCCCAGCATGGAAATCGAGCAGGCGAGCGAGTTCGTCTACGAATTGCCGGGGACTCTGGAGGATGGCCGCAGCTATTTGACGCGCCTTGAACAAGAGCTCACCCAGCTGAAAAACGATTTGTCCGCATGGACCGCCGATGTTCCGCAGCAGGACCCGGTGACGGGCGAACCGTTCAGCGACGAGCAACTCGTTGCCGAGCAAACGAACCGCGACGAATTCAAGCAAGCGCTCGAGAAGTGCTGGCAGCGCGAGTCGGAACTGGATGAGTTCAACGAAGCACTTGAGCCGACGTTCGAACTCAGGGTCCGTCCGGTCATCAATGGAGAACTGCCGACCTTGAGTGCGGATTTCAGCCATGTTTCCGCGCTTGAGGTTGACAGTGCCGAGGGCGCAACACGCCTGGGGCGTTTCCTTGAGTCCTTTCTCAACCTCAAAAGCCTGCGGCTGCGCGAGTGTGACCTGGGTGACATTCCCGATTCGGTGTTCAAGATGGGACGCCTGCGCTCGCTGTCGCTCCCCGATTGCCGGGTCAGCCTGTCAGCGGAGTCGGCAAGTGCATTGGCGGGAATGGAGCAGCTTGATTACCTCGACCTGAGCTTTAACCCGTTGGGGCGCACGCCGGATCTAAGCCAAATGCCCGACTTGTCGACCGTGCTGCTCAACGACACCGGCATCACTGACATACCCGACGGCCTGCTTCAGCTGGCGGATCTAGACTGGGCTGACCTGAGCATGAATGCAATAACCGAGGTGCCCAGCGACCTGCTGGAATTGCCGGTGGAAATTGCTGAAAACATCACCTTGAGAGGCAATCCGTTTTCCCAGGAAAGCCTCGCGCGACTGGTCCGCTTCTTTGAACTGACCCGTGCGGATTTTGGCGTGGAGGAGGTTATCAACCGAGGGGAAATACAGGTGTCGACCTCAGAGGGTTCCGAGATCGACGAGTAACATCAACCGCGCTCGGACGGCACCGACGACAACTCGAATGGACTGCTGCTGCGCCGCTGGTTGCGATCTTCCCGCGGCGTGGCACCGAAGAAGTTGCGGTAGGCGCTGGAGAAATGTGGCCCCGATGAGAAGCCACAGGATAGGCCGATCTGAATGATCGACTTGCTGGTTTGCATCAACATCTGCCGGGCCTTGTTCAAGCGAAGTTCCAGGTAGTACTGGCTCGGCACACGGTTGAGGTATTGCTTGAAGATCCGCTCCAGTTGTCGACGGGACACGCACACGTGCTGGGCGATTTCGTCGGTGGTCAGCGGCTCTTCGATGTTGGCTTCCATCAGCAACACCGCTTGGGTGAGCTTCGGATGGCTGGAACCGAGGCGGTTCTGCAGCGGGATGCGCTGGCGTTCGCCGCCCTCGCGGATACGCTCGACTACCAGTTCTTCCGACACAGCGCCGGCCAGTTCGGCGCCGTGATCACGGGCCAGCACGGCCAGCAACAGATCGAGCACCGACAGGCCGCCACACGCGGTCAGTCGATCACGATCCCAATCGAACAGATGGCTGGTGGCGATCACTTTAGGGAAGCGTTCGGCGAAATCGTCCTGCCAGCGCCAATGCACGGCAGCGCGGTAACCGTCGAGCAAACCCAATTGCGCCAACGGGTAGACACCGGCAGACAAACCACCGATCACGCAACCGGCACGCACCAGTTGTTTCAGCGAACTGCTGAGCGCCGGCGCGAGGGTGGTCGGCGGCTCATCGGCGAGCAGAAACAGCTTCTGGAAGTTTTCGAGCTTGCCGGCCCACGGCTCACCCGGCAGTTGCCAGGCGCCTTCGGTCGGTGGTTCGGCCTGCAAAAACGACAATTCGTAGACAACATCCGGATGCACACGCTGGGCAACACGCAAGGCCTCCTCAGCCAGCGCAAGCGTCAGTGCTTTAGTGCTGGGCCAAATCAGGAAACCAATTCGATGGGCAGTCATGGCGGGCAATCCGAAACGAAAACAGTGATGAAGGCATGGGCCAATGCTAGCCCGTAAATGAACGCAAATCTCGAAACCAGCAGCATTCCCCTGTTGGAGCAAGGCTTGCCCGCGAAAACGGTGGTTCAGTCAACATGATTGCTGTCTGAACCACCGCATTCGCGGGCAAGCCCCGCTCCTGCAGGGATTGGGACCAGCCTTTAGGTTGCGAAGCATGCACTATCCCGGTGCGCAACGGGAGTTCGGTTTACTTCAGGCTGCCCGACAGGAATTGCTGCAAGCGTTCAGACTGTGGATTGACCAGCACTTCACGCGGGTCGCCGCTTTCTTCAACGATACCTTTGTGCAGGAACACCAGCTGATTCGACACTTCACGGGCGAAGCCCATTTCGTGCGTCACCACGACCATGGTCCGGCCTTCCAGCGCCAGGGCCTGCATCACTTTCAGTACGTCGCCGACCAGTTCCGGGTCGAGGGCCGAGGTCGGTTCGTCGAACAGCATCACCTCAGGCTCCATCGCCAGCGCACGGGCAATCGCCACGCGCTGCTGCTCGCCGCCGGACATGTGGCCCGGGTAAGCGTCTTTACGATGGGCCACGCCGACCTTGTTCAGGTAGTGCTCGGCTTTTTCGCGGGCCTCGGCCTTGGACATGCCCAGCACGTGAACCGGCGCTTCCATGATGTTTTCCAGCGCGGTCATGTGCGACCACAGGTTGAAATGCTGGAACACCATCGACAGGCGCGAGCGCATGCGTTGCAGCTGTTTCGGGTCGGCCGCTTTCAGCGCGCCGTCCTTGTTCGCCACCAGTTTCAGCTCTTCGTTGTTGAGCAGAATCTTGCCCGCGTGCGGCTGCTCGAGCAGGTTGATGCAGCGCAGAAAAGTACTTTTGCCAGAGCCACTGGAGCCGATGATGCTGATCACATCACCAGCCGCCGCTTTCAGGGACACGCCCTTGAGCACTTCGTGACTGCCATAGCGTTTATGCAGGTCTTGGACTTCAAGTTTGTACATGCGGTCGGTTCTCACAAAAACAGTCAGTCAGTCGTTGAGCAAGCGCCCGTGACGCAGCGCTTCGCGCCCCGCCACCTTGGCCAGCCAGAAACCGGGTTGGGCATAACGCAGCCGTTCAATGGCAAACAGCACCCCGGACGTACCAGCACACACCGTGCTGACCCGATCCGATAACGGATCGATCACTTCGAAAATCTCGTCACCGGCTTCGATCCACTCACCGGGTTTACGCAAAAAGCTGATCACACCCGGGTGCGGCGCGAACAGCAACTCGGTGCCCTCGAACGGCATGCCTTCGCACGCCTCTTGCGCAGGCTTGGGCCATTCGCCGCTGATCAAGCCTTGCTCGGCGAGGAACGCCAGAATGCCTTCGGCATAAGCCTCGGCCTCCGCGCGACCGGTATCAGCCTGACCACCCAGTTCGATGGTCGTCGCCAGACAGGCCAGCGGAATCTGCGCATCCGGGAACTGACGCGACAAACGCAGCCACGGCAGCGAGCACGCCTCGTCAAAGGAACTGCCGCCGGAATCTTCCGCCAGCAGACCCACTTTCACATTCAGGTGCGCGGCCAGCGAACGCCATTGCGGCCAGTGTTGCGGCAAGGCGTACATGTGCAGCGCCGCTTCGGCATCGCAATGCAAATCCAGCACGACATCAGCGGTGCAGGCGTGGCTGAGCAAGATGCGCTGCATGCCTTGCAACTGGCTCGCCGCCGGAGGCAATGCCGCCAGTGCGTCGCTCATGGCTTGGCGGATCAAACGGATATTGGCGTGCGGATCATCACCCAGGTGCCCGTCCAGCTCAGCGGCCACTGGCGCGCTCAGCTCGACGAAATCGCGGTTGAAATTCTTGCCGCTGCCCGCTTCGAAACGACCTTGATGGCTGCCTTGCAACAGTTGACCGAGGCCCAGTGGATTGGCCACCGGCACCAGCTCGATCACGCCGTTGAGCAGGCCTTGGGCTTCGAGTTCGGCCAGGCGCTTTTTCAGCTCCCAGGCCGTGCGCATTCCCGGCAGTTCATCGGCGTGGAGGCTGGCCTGGATGTAGGCCTTGCGCTCGCCACTGCCGAAGCGGAACACCGAGATCTGGCGCTCGCTGCCCAGGTGGTTCCACGGCAATACGTGATCGATGCGTTCCATATCAGTGCTTCCGCGGGGCCAGATAGCCCAGCCAGCGGCGCTCGGCCAGCTTGAACAGCTTCACCAGAATGAAGGTCAGGCACAGATAGAACACGCCGGCGGTGATGTACGCTTCGAACGGCAAGTAGTACTGAGCGTTGACCGTGCGCGCGGCACCGGTGATGTCGATCAGGGTCACGATGGACGCCAGACTGGTGGTCTGCAGCATCATGATCACTTCGTTGCTGTACTGCGGCAGCGCCCGGCGCAGAGCCGATGGCAGCAGGATGCGCTTGTACATTTTGTAGCGCGACATGCCCATGGCCTTGGCCGCTTCGATCTCGCCGTTCGGCGTGGCGCGCAGGCTGCCGGCGATGATTTCGGCGGTGTAGGCGCTGGTGTTGATCGCAAAGGCCAGGCACGCACAGAACGTTGCACTGGACAGCCACGGCCACAAGAAGCTTTCACGTACCGCTTCGAACTGCGCCAGACCGTAGTAGATCAAGAACAGCTGCACCAGCATCGGCGTGCCGCGGATCACGTAGGTGTAGAGCCAGGCCGTCATGTTGACGACGGCGTTCTTGGAGACGCGCATCAAGCCCAGCGGCAACGCACACAGCAGGCCGAAAAACAGCGACAGCGCGAGCAATTTGAGGGTGGTCACCAGGCCGCCGAAGTACAGCGGCAAGGCCTCCCAAATGACGTTGTAGTCGAAGATCATAGATCAGCCGCCCTTACGCCTACCGAGTAGCGCTTCTCAAGGTGACGCAATGCCAGCAACGAGACACTGGTAATCACCAGGTACATCGCCGCCACTGCGAGGAAGAAGGTGAAAGGCTCGCGGGTGGCGTCTGCCGCCTGCTTGGCCTTGAACATCATGTCTTGCAGACCCACCACCGAAATCAGCGCAGTGGCCTTGGTCAGTACCAGCCAGTTGTTGGTGAAGCCCGGAATGGCCAGACGGATCATCTGCGGCACCAAAACCCGGAAGAACACCTGGAAACTGCTCATGCCGTAGGCCATGCCGGCTTCTGCCTGACCTTTGGGGATCGCCATGAAGGCGCCGCGGAAGGTTTCCGACAGGTACGCACCGAAGATGAAGCCCAAGGTGCCGATACCGGCGGCCAGCGGGTTCAGGTCGATGTAATCGTCAAAGCCGAGCATCGGCGCCACGCGGTTGAGCAGGTCCTGACCACCGTAGAAAATCAGCAGGATCAGTACCAGATCGGGAATACCGCGGATCACCGTGGAATACAGGTCGCCCAGCCAGGCCAGCCAGCGAACCGGCGACAGACGCAATGCCACGCCGATCAGGCCCAGAAAGATGGCCAGGACCATGGAGGACAAGGCGAGCTGAAGCGTCAGCCATGCGCCATCGAGGATGACAGCCCCGTAGCCTTTCAACATGATTCAGGTCCTCGAATGTTGGGATGAAAAAATGGCGCAAACCTCAGAGATCCTGTTGCTTGCGCCATTTCGGACTTGTCGCCGGGACGTGTTACTTGCCGTAGATGTCGAAGGCGAAGTATTTGTCCTGGATTTGCTTGTACTTGCCGTTCTCGCGAATGGCAGCGATCGCGGTGTTGATCTTGTCTTTCAGCGCGTCGCCCTTGCGAACCGCGATACCCACGCCGTCGCCGAAGTATTTGACGTCGGTGAAGGCCGGGCCAACGAACGCGAAACCTTTGCCAGCGTCGGTTTTCAGGAAACCGTCATCGAGCAGCGTAGCGTCTGCCACGGTGCCGTCGAGGCGGCCAGCGGCCACGTCGAGATAGATTTCGTTCTGCGAACCGTAAGGCTTGATCTCGGCACCCAGCGGGGCCAGGACTTCGCGGGCGAAACGCTCGTGGATCGAACCACGTTGCACGCCGATGTTTTTGCCCTTGAGCTCAGTCAGGCCGTCGCTGACTTGAGTGCCGGCCTTCATGACCAGGCGCGCCGGGGTGTTGTAGTACTTGTTGGTGAAGTCCACGGATTTCTTGCGGTCTTCAGTGATCGACATGGACGACAGGATCGCGTCGATCTTGCGCACTTTGAGCGCCGGGATCAGACCGTCGAACTCTTGCTCGACCCAAGTGCACTTGACCTTCATCTCTTCGCACAGAGCGTTGCCGATGTCGTAGTCAAAACCAACAATGCTGCCGTCCGGTGCTTTGGAAGCAAACGGAGGGTAAGCCGCTTCGATACCGATTTTCAGAGGTTTTTCATCAGCGAAAGTCGGCAGGGACAGCACGGACAGTGCCAGGGCGCCAAGCAGCACGAGTTTCTTCATCTTGGGACTCCATCGGTAAAGGGCTAAAACGGCAGAGTGAGCGACAGCCCAATATGCGAATGAGTGGAACCGCAAAGCGGTGCTGCGTCGTAGGAACCGCGCGCTTTTTTCAACGCGAGCCACAACGAGCGAGTGATCGGCATTCTAACGACAGGCCCGAAGCCGATATTTCTTCAATGCGACAACTAATTACAGATGCACCGAGAAAGCCGCTTGAGCGCGTTGACAGCCCTGCAAATTCATGCAAGAGCAAAAGACAGTGAACCGATCACTGCTGCAAATTGCGGGCCTATTATTGGCAAACCCTTCTAATCCGGCAAGCGCAGCGTTGTGTCTTATTTTTTAGCCGGGCTGGAGAGGCCCGGGAGTGGGGGTTGGCGTTTCCCAATGCCCCGCATCGGAGCGCGCGGTTACACATTCAGTTACTTGAAGGGTGGAGGGTAACAGTGGGAAAGCGCCTACAAGTGAAGTCGATAATTATTGGCCGTTGTTTGTTGAGTGCCTGACAGATCGCCATCGCTAGCAGGCTAGCTCCCACAGGGATCTCCAGGGGATTCGCAATTTGAAACGAGCGCAGTTCCCTCTGTGGGAGCTAGCCTGCTAGCGATGAGGCCCGACCGGCCAACACAAAAACCTCAGACAAAAAAAGCCCCATCCGGCACAACACCGGATGGGGCTTTTACTGACTCAGAGATGTCGGTTAAGCGACGTTCATGATCTTGTGCTCATCAATCAAATGCTGCACCACACCCGGATCCGCCAGGGTGGAGATATCACCCAACCCATCGTATTCGGCAGTCGCAATCTTGCGCAGGATCCGGCGCATGATCTTGCCCGAACGGGTTTTCGGCAGCCCCGGTGCCCACTGGATCAC
>NZ_JBXAJV010000028.1:0-82180 GCF_058797635.1 Pseudomonas sp. GW823-FHT02C02
TTTCGACTGCGCCGGAAGTGGGGCGAATTATAGACTTCCAGAATCTGCCGTCAACCCCTGATTTGGCTTTTCTATCAATAACTTGCAGAAAGCCGGAAAACAGACCGCTTCCTTCTATATAGGAGAGCAAAACCACCTCCTCTATATAGAAGGAATCTTCAGAGGACCCCCGCCACTTTGAAAGCGGCGACCGTTTCTGCATCCAGACCCAACACCCGCTGCAGAACCTCCAGCGTGTGCTCGCCCAATAACGGAGGCGCATTACGATACTCCACCGGCGTTTCCGACAGGCGAATGGGGCTCGCCACCTGCGGCACCATGCCTGCTAGCACATGGGGTAGCTCGATCGCCAAACCACGCGCCTTGACCTGAGGATCAGCAAACATCTGAGCCAAGTCATTAATAGGTCCGCATGGCACACCCGCCTGCTCCAGCTGTAACACCCACTCAGCGGTGGTCTTGAAGACAGTCGCCTGACGGATCAGCGGGATCAACACCGCGCGATTCGCCACCCGCAGCTTGTTGGTCGCGAAGCGTGGGTCATCCGCCCACTGAGGCTGCCCAGCCACCTCCGCAAACTTGCGGAACTGCCCGTCATTACCCACGGTGAGAATGAAGTCTCCATCCGCCGTAGGAAAATCCTGATAGGGCACGATGTTCGGATGTGCATTACCCAGGCGCTTGGGCGCATTACCCGTAGTCAGATAGTTCATCGCCTGGTTGGCCAGGCACGCAACCTGAACATCCAGCAACGCCATATCGATATGCTGACCACCACCGTCCTGTTCCCTATGGGCCAACGCGGCAAGGATCGCTACCGTCGAATAGAGCCCCGTCAGGATGTCTGTCAGCGCCACACCGACTTTCACCGGCCCTGCGCCCTCATCTCCCTCAGGTCGACCGGTCAGGCTCATCAGCCCGCCCAGACCCTGGATCATGAAGTCATAACCCGCGCGCTTGGCGTAAGGCCCGGTTTGACCAAACCCGGTAATCGAGCAATAAATCAGATTCGGATTGATGGCTTTAAGCGACTCATAGTCCAACCCATAAGCCGCCAGGCCACCGACCTTGAAGTTCTCGATCAGGATGTCCGACTTGGCTGCCAGCTCACGCACCAGCTTTTGCCCTTCTGGACGCGTGAAATCGATGGTCACCGATTGCTTGTTGCGATTGGCCGACAAGTAATAGGCGGCCTCGCTGGTGTTCTCGCCATAGGCGTCTTTCAGGAAGGGCGGTCCCCAGGCACGCGTATCGTCGCCATTGCCCGGACGCTCAACCTTAATCACTTCGGCGCCAAGGTCGGCAAGGATCTGCCCGGCCCAAGGCCCGGCCAGCACCCGCGATAAATCCAGTACCCGTAGATGCGAAAGCGCGCCCATGGACGTTCTCCTATTAATAGAACGCCTGGATGCCGGTTTGCGCGCGACCGAGGATCAGTGCGTGGACGTCGTGCGTACCTTCATAGGTATTCACCACTTCCAGGTTGACCAGGTGGCGAGCAACACCGAATTCATCGGAAATGCCGTTACCGCCCAACATGTCACGCGCCATACGCGCGATGTCCAGGGACTTGCCGCAGGAGTTGCGCTTCATCATCGAGGTGATCTCGACTGCCGCCGTGCCTTCATCCTTCATACGACCCAGACGCAGGCAGCCCTGCAGTGCCAGGGTGATCTCGGTCTGCATGTCGGCAAGCTTCTTCTGGATCAGCTGAGTGGCGGCCAACGGGCGACCGAACTGCTGACGATCCAGGGTGTACTGGCGAGCGGTGTGCCAGCAGAACTCGGCAGCGCCCAAAGCGCCCCAGGAAATGCCGTAGCGCGCGGAGTTGAGGCAAGTAAAAGGGCCTTTCAAACCGCGGACGTCAGGAAAAATGTTCTCTTCAGGAACAAACACGTTGTCCATGACGATCTCGCCGGTGATTGATGCACGCAAACCAACCTTGCCATGGATCGCCGGAGCACTCAGGCCTTTCCAGCCTTTTTCCAGAACAAAGCCACGGATGTCGCCCGCATCATCCTTACCCCAAACCACGAACACATCGGCAATCGGGCTGTTGGTGATCCACATCTTGCTGCCGGTCAGGCTGTAGCCGCCTTCCACTTTGCGTGCACGAGTAATCATCGCGCCCGGGTCGGAACCATGGTTAGGCTCTGTCAGACCGAAGCAGCCAATCCACTCGCCCGAGGCCAGTTTCGGCAGGTACTTCTGCTTTTGGGCTTCAGTGCCGAATTCATTGATCGGCACCATGACCAGCGAGGACTGCACACTCATCATCGAACGGTAGCCGGAGTCGACACGCTCAACCTCACGAGCAATCAGCCCGTAGCTGACGTAGTTCAGACCGCTGCCGCCGTACTGCTCGGGAATGGTCGCACCCAACAGACCCACTTCGCCCATCTCGCGGAAGATCGCCGGATCGGTCTTTTCATGACGGAAAGCTTCAAGCACGCGCGGTGCGAGCTTCTGCTGAGCGAATTGCTCGGCAGTGTCGCGGATCATGCGCTCTTCTTCGGTGAGCTGTTGATCCAGCAGCAGGGGATCGATCCAGTTGAAGCTAGCTTTACCGCCCATGAGTGTGTCCTCTCGAATCGGGTCAAATAACGTGGACTGATCCTAGGCCTGGTCCGGCATTACGGCAAACGAGGATTTTGCATACTGTTGTGCTAATTTCTCACTCCGTAACGTCGCGAAATAGCCTTTATGCGATGTATTAGTGAGGTTGGAGTACATGCGCCGGAAAATCCCTAGCACCACCGCCCTGATCAGCTTTGAAGCGGCAGCGCGCCACGAGAGCTTTACCAAAGCGGCGCAGGAGCTTTCGCTCACTCAAGGCGCCATTTGCCGACAGATCGCCAGCCTCGAGGAGTTCCTCAGCGTAGAACTTTTCCGACGCTCGCGGCGCGGAGTGAAGCTGACGGAAGCCGGACTTTCCTACAGCCGCCGCGTAGCAACCCAGCTTGACGCGGTCGAGCGGGACACCTTGTCCGTGATGGGGCAACAGGGCGCCAATGTGATCGAGCTGGCCGTCGTACCGACCTTTGGCACCCAATGGCTGCTGCCACGGCTCAAAGACTTCCAGCACAAACACCCGGAAGTGACGGTCAACCTCACCAACCGCACACGCCCCTTCCTGTTCGCCGATACCGACTTCGATGCCGCGATTTACTTTGGTGATGCGGATTGGTCGGGTACCGAATCCCACAGGCTAATGGGCGAAAATCCGATGCCTGTGTGCAGTCCTACGCTACTGGGCAAAAAAGCCAATCTGACACCCGATGAAATCGCCGAAATGCCCCTGCTGCAACAGACCACGCGCCCTTATGCCTGGCGCCAGTGGTTCAACTCTCAGCACCTGAATGTGCCACGGGACATGACAGGACCGCGCTACGAGCTATTCTCCATGCTTGCCCAAGCGGCGATGCACGACATGGGGATCGCGCTGATTCCGCCATTCCTGATTCAACGCGAACTGACGGAGAAGCGCCTGGTGATAGCCAACACTCAGGCGCTGTCGAGCATTAAGGCCTATTACCTGATGATTCCGGAGCGAAAGGTCGAATCGGCGTCTCTACGGGCATTTCGCGATTGGCTGGTCACCCAAGCACAGAGCTACAGCCTAGAAGGGTAAAGGCTTACCGGTGTTAGCTGACCCCGTAGTCAGCAAAACCAAAGCCCTACAGATATACGTTTTTGTCGCATATTCGCAGACTGTACCGACAAGCAGTACAAACGTCCCACAAGTGCCTACCGACGTGGCTTTGAGCCTCCATTCACCAGCAATGACGCCTCATTCACCGTGCCGATGTGTAAATTCTTGAAATTCGGCCAAAATCCTTACAAGGCACGGCCTGCAAGGGATTGAGGCGGTCGGTTGCGACATTCGGTCACGGGGTGACTTGTAGTTAATTTTCCGTCACCCGTCATAATCCCTTGAAGGGCACAAAGTTCGCCTGCAAAATGCCGCGCCCCGCCCAGATTTGGCGGGATCGTGCTGATCGGCCGCCCCAGCCGCACCATCCGAAGTGCCTGGGTTTACTCAATAAGATCACGCAGGAGATTTGACGTGCACATTGGTGTTCCTCTCGAAACCCAGACGGGTGAAACGCGGGTTGCTGCAACCCCGGAAACCATCAAGAAGCTGATCGGCCAGGGTCATAAGGTCACTGTGCAAAGCGGCGCCGGCATTAACGCCAGCGTTGTCGACAGTGCTTATGAAGCGGCAGGCGCAACAATTGGCAGCGCCAACGACGCGTTTGGTGCCGAGCTGATTCTCAAGGTGGTCGCCCCCAGCGACAGCGAGCTGACGCTGATTAAAAGCGGCACCGTTGTGGTCGGCATGCTCAACCCGTTCAGCAATGAAACCATTGCCAAGCTGGCCGAGTGCGGCATTACCGCGTTCGCGCTGGAAGCGGCTCCGCGCACCTCCCGCGCTCAAAGCCTGGATGTGCTGTCCTCCCAAGCGAACATCGCCGGCTATAAAGCCGTGTTGCTGGCCGCTCACCACTACCCGCGCTTCATGCCGATGCTGATGACGGCTGCGGGCACCGTGAAAGCGGCGCGCGTGCTGATTCTGGGCGCCGGCGTTGCAGGTTTGCAGGCGATCGCCACGGCGAAACGCCTGGGGGCAGTGATCGAAGCGTCCGACGTGCGCCCTGCAGTTAAAGAGCAGATCGAATCCCTCGGCGCCAAGTTCGTCGACGTACCGTATGAAACCGATGAAGAGCGCGAATGCGCTGTCGGTGTCGGCGGTTACGCCCGGCCAATGCCCGCCAGCTGGATGCAGCGTCAGGCCCTGGCCGTGCACGAACGCGCCAAGCAGGCTGACATCGTCATTACCACCGCGCTGATCCCGGGCCGCAAGGCGCCGACGCTGTTGAGCGCGGAAACCGTGGCGCAGATGAAGCCAGGCTCGGTGGTCATCGACCTCGCCGCAGCCCAGGGCGGCAACTGCCCGCTCACCGTGGCCGATCAGGTCGTGGTCGAGAATGGCGTGACCATTTGCGGCCCGACCAATCTGGCGGGCGCGGTCGCGGCAGACGCTTCGGCCCTGTACGCACGCAACCTGCTGGACTTCCTGAAGCTGGTCTTCAACAAAGAAGGCCAGTTCGAGATCAACCTCGAAGACGACATCGTCGCCGCGTGCCTGATGTGCCGCGACGGCCAAGTCATCCGCAAAAACGCCTAAGCAGGGATTCAGACGATGGAAGAGCTTATCTCCCCCGGTATCTACAACCTGATCATCTTCGTGCTGGCGATTTATGTCGGTTATCACGTGGTCTGGAACGTTACACCTGCACTGCACACGCCATTGATGGCGGTGACCAACGCGATCTCGGCGATTGTCATCGTCGGCGCCATGCTGGCCGCCGCGTTGACCGTGACGCCACTGGGCAAAACCATGGGCACCCTCGCCGTGGCGCTGGCCGCGGTAAACGTGTTCGGTGGTTTCCTGGTCACCCGCAGAATGCTTGAGATGTTCAAGAAAAAAGCCCCGAAAGTAAAAGAAGAGGCGCCCAAGTAATGAGCATGAACCTCGTAACGACGCTGTACTTGATTGCGTCCATCTGCTTCATCCAGGCGCTCAAAGGCCTGTCGCACCCGACCACGTCGCGCCGTGGCAACCTGTTCGGCATGCTCGGCATGGGCCTGGCGATTCTCACTACCGTAGGCCTCATCTATAAGCTGGGCGCTGAGCTGGCCACCGCCGGTATCGGTTACGTCATCGTCGGCCTGCTGGTCGGCGGCACTGCCGGGTCGATCATGGCCAAGCGCGTTGAAATGACCAAGATGCCGGAACTGGTCGCTTTCATGCACAGCATGATCGGTATGGCTGCGGTGTTTATTGCGATCGCGGCGGTCGTTGAGCCGCAATCGTTGGGCATCGTCAAACAGCTCGGTGATGCAATTCCGGCGGGCAACCGTCTGGAACTGTTCCTGGGTGCGGCCATCGGTGCAATCACCTTCTCCGGCTCTGTGATCGCTTTCGGCAAGCTGTCGGGCAAGTACAAGTTCCGCCTGTTCCAGGGCGCACCGGTACAGTTCGGCGGCCAGCACAAGCTGAACCTTTTGCTGGGTCTGGCCACTCTGGCGCTGGGCATCACCTTCATGCTGACCGGCAACCTCAGTGCCTTCGCGTTGATGCTGGCCCTGGCCTTCGTCCTGGGTGTGCTGATCATCATCCCGATCGGCGGGGCCGACATGCCGGTGGTGGTGTCGATGCTTAACAGCTACTCCGGCTGGGCAGCCGCGGGGATCGGCTTCTCGCTGAACAACTCGATGCTGATCATCGCCGGTTCGCTGGTGGGTTCGTCCGGTGCGATCCTCTCGTACATCATGTGCAAGGCGATGAACCGCTCCTTCTTTAATGTACTGCTCGGTGGTTTCGGCAATACGGCAGACGCGGCTGGCCCGGCCGGTTCGAAAGAAGCCCGCCCGGTTAAATCCGGTTCGGCTGACGACGCGACCTTCCTGCTGACCAACGCCGACACCGTGATCATCGTTCCGGGTTACGGCCTGGCGGTCGCTCGGGCGCAACATGCGCTTAAAGAGTTGACCGAGAAGCTGACCCATCGCGGTGTGACCGTGAAGTACGCGATCCACCCGGTTGCCGGTCGCATGCCTGGCCACATGAACGTGCTGCTGGCCGAGGCCGAAGTGCCTTACGACCAGGTGTTCGAGATGGAAGACATCAACTCCGAGTTCGGTCAGGCCGACGTAGTGCTGGTGCTCGGCGCCAACGACGTGGTCAACCCGGCCGCGAAGAACGACCCGAAATCGCCGATTGCCGGTATGCCGATTCTCGAGGCGTTCAAGGCCAAGACCATCATCGTCAACAAGCGCTCGATGGCCAGCGGTTATGCCGGCCTGGACAACGAACTGTTCTACCTCGACAAAACCATGATGGTCTTCGGCGACGCCAAGAAAGTCATCGAAGACATGGTCAAAGCTGTCGAGTAAAACCTGCTCCAACGCAATACCCAAAACCTCAGCCTTTAGTAGGCTGGGGTTTTTTTATTCCCCGTGAAACCCGACCAAAGGCTCTAAATCAGGCCTCTGCATTCGACCATGGTAGCGGGACGGATTTTTTTCAAATCACTAGACTGCACACCTTGCTTCCGTTGCCCGAGATAACCATCCATGTACCGTGATCGTATTCGCTTGCCTTCGTTGTTGGAAAAGGTGATGAGCGCCGCTGACGCTGCCGCTCTGATTCAGGACGGCATGACCGTCGGCATGAGTGGTTTCACTCGCGCTGGCGAAGCCAAAGCCGTCCCCCACGCATTGGCCGAGCGCGCCAAAATCACCCCGCTGAAAATCACGTTGATGACCGGCGCCAGTCTGGGCAATGACCTCGATAAACAGCTCACCGAAGCCGGCGTACTGTCGCGACGCATGCCATTCCAGGTTGATAGCACTTTGCGCAAGGCGATTAACGCCGGCGAAGTGATGTTCATTGACCAGCATCTCTCGGAAACCGTGGAGCAATTGCGCAACCAGCAACTCACGCTGCCGGACATCGCCGTGATTGAGGCCGTGGCGATCACCGAGCAGGGCCATATCGTGCCGACCACCTCGGTTGGCAACTCGGCCAGCTTCGCGATTTTCGCCAAACAGGTGATCGTCGAGATCAACCTCGCGCACAACCCGAATCTCGAAGGTCTACACGACATCTATATCCCGACCTATCGCCCGACTCGTACACCGATTCCGCTGGTAAAGGTTGACGATCGCATTGGCAGCACCGCCATCCCCATCCCGCCGGAAAAGATTGTCGCGATCGTGATCACCAACCAGTCCGACTCGCCCTCCACTGTCCTGCCGCCGGACGTCGACACCCAAGCCATTGCCGATCACCTGATCGACTTCTTCAAGCAAGAAGTGGCTGCCGGGCGCATGACCAACAAGCTCGGCCCATTGCAGGCCGGTATCGGCACCATCGCCAACTCGGTAATGTGCGGCCTGATCGACTCGCCATTCGAAGACCTGACCATGTATTCCGAGGTGCTGCAGGACTCGACCTTCGACCTGATCGACGCCGGCAAGCTGAGTTTTGCGTCAGGCAGTTCGATCACCCTGTCGAGCCGGCGCAACGCCGACGTCTTTGGCAACCTCGAGCGCTATAAGGACAAACTGGTCCTACGGCCACAGGAAATCTCGAACCACCCGGAAGTCGTGCGGCGCCTGGGCATCATCGGCATCAACACCGCTCTGGAGTTCGACCTGTACGGCAACGTCAACTCTACCCATGTCTGCGGCACACGCATGATGAATGGCATCGGCGGCTCCGGGGACTTTGCGCGCAACGCGCACCTGGCAATCTTCGTGACCAAATCCATCGCCAAGGGTGGCGCGATCTCCAGCGTGGTGCCGATGGTCAGCCACGTCGACCATACCGAGCATGACGTCGACATCCTGGTGACGGAGATTGGCCTGGCCGACCTACGTGGCCTGGCACCACGGGAGCGAGCACGGGTGATCATCGACAACTGTGTGCACCCGGACTATCGCCAGGCGCTGGATGACTACTTTACGTCGGCCTGCGCATTGGGCGGGCACACCCCGCATATCCTGCGCGATGCCCTGCGCTGGCACATCAACCTGGAAGAAACCGGACGAATGCTGGCGGTCTGATTCAGCAAAAAAACAGCTGACGCAAACACAGTTGCGTCAGCTGGCTTTGGCCACACTAGATTTTGTTTAAAACTGTACTGCTGTACTGGTCTTTTCCTACCGTATTTGCCTACCCATTCAAGCGAAAACATCAAAATCGCACCAATATAGTGCCGACAGGTACAGTTGCCTCAATTTCGACCAGTACACCCCCTATTAACAGTTAACTGGTCCCTCACAATACAGGTGAACTGTATCTACAGAGACTAGCCAAACGAGAGGATCATTGGCATCAGTTAAACCACTACCTAATCCCGCCACAAGCGGAAGGATGTCAACCATGGAACGTACACTCAGTTCCGAACTGTTCTTCGAAGATACCGCTGCAAAAACCCAGGCTTCCATGCCTCTTCGCGTTATTGCCAACCTGATGCTGTGGCAGCGCCGCATCTCCAGCCGCCATCAACTGGCTCGTCTGGATTCGCGTCTGCTGGCTGATGCCGGGATTAGCGAAGCACAACGCTACGAAGAGCTGAGCAAGCCGTTCTGGCGCTAAGTTAGCGTCGCTGGCTCTGACCCACCGGGTCCACCGCCAGCACTCCAAATTGAAAAAACAAAGCCCGTCGTGGGAAACCACGACGGGCTTTGTCGTTTTCGGCCCTGGTCGGCGGCCGTACAAAAGGGTTAGCCGACAATGAGTACAGTTTTAATATTTATCATATTGCACCAGTACAATTTTACGACAGTGTATCTGTAGGCCCAGTGTCGCTGCGCTCAACATGAAGTCCTGACTCTCCGGCAAAAGGACTTCGCGCCATGGATAACTTACTGAATGTTTCTGCCCCCGCCCTTCTAAAGAAGCCTCGACTCCACAGACTTAAACGATTGCTGCAGTCGCTCGCCGCCGCCCTTGAGAGAGCCAGAACCCGGCGTTTGCTGGGCCAGCTCAATGATCAGCAACTCTCGGACCTAGGCATCAGCCACGCGGATCGGATTAATGAATTGGATAAACCGTTCTGGCGCTAGGCCGCTGCTTTAACAGAAGGGACTGTTCGAACCGATAAAAGCAGGCCTAATATCAAGCCAGAACGTGGCGAGCGCTGTTCGACAGGCGTCTGACTCAACAGCTACCTCAACACCTCTCAATCGGTTATCCAAAGGAGTTACACCATGTCCCGTCTTCGTCTGCTCAGCGCTGCAGCCCTGCTTGCCGTGGCTGCCAATTCCCACGCGACCAGCTTTATCGTGACCACGGATGCCGTCGTAGGCGCACTTAAGTCCAGTTCCGATGCAACCTCCGATGTCACTTCCTCCTTTCGCGATGACAAGATCGTGCGCGCTGCCCGTGACGACGCCGCCAGCTTCGTCGCCAGCGAAGGCGCCATTCGTGGCGTGAAACTGGAAAGCGCACTTGACCACATCCGCCACCAGGCTCCTCAGCTAAACGCCACTGATGCACAGCTGGCACAGGCCATCCTGACGATCTAAGCAACGCTGTCACATGGGACACGCCTGTCGTGTCCCAATGTTTCGGCACTGGCTCTAGCCCGGGGATTGCGCTAGCCTTTGGACTCGCTTTCGACAAACGAGTCTCATGCGTCTTCTTTCAAAGCAGCTTTTCATTTCAGTATTTCTCGCGGCCTGCTGGTCGGCCCCGACCTATGCCTTCGACGCGTTCAACTTGTCGACCCAAGGCATCGTCGTCACGGGTTACGCCACCAGCATGGTGACCGCCGCCCCCTTCGACCGTAAGCTGCTGATCGCCGCACACGATGACGCTGCGGCGTTCATTGCCAGTGACGGCCAACTACGCGGAGCGCAACTGGAATCCGCGTTGATTTACTTGCGCCGCAGCCAGCCAAAACTTCATGCAAGCGACCTTGAACTGGCGCAGGCAATTCTCGTCCAATAGTTATCCTTTGTCCTTGCGGAGTCGTTCCATGCGTAGCCCTCTGATTGCTGTTGCCCTTGGCCTGCTTTTATTGGCCGATGTGACCCAGGCGCACACCTTGGTTGCCACCAGCAACATCCTCATCAATGCCACCCAACGCACACTTGATTTCACTTCCGATACCACGACGTCCATTCGCGACTCGAAAATTATTCGCGAAGCCCACGATGATGCCGCGAGTTTCGTCGCCAGCGATGGGGATATTCGTGGTGCGCATCTGGAGGCCGCCTTCAGTACATTGCGCACCCGTGTGCCGGAAGCCCGGGACGCCAGTGATCAGGTGCTCGCCGAAGCCATCCTCGCACTGTGAGGTCGCCAAACGCCTGGCTGCTGGCCGGGCTGATGTTGCTGCTGTGCAACACGGCCCAGGCTGGCTTGCAATTACGACTCAAGACCGAGGGTCTGAGCGCCGAACAACAGCAAGCCAGTCAGGCGTTGCTCGATGAAGCCATGCAGGCCTTGCCGCCACGTTTTATCGAAAAACTGGACCGGCGCATTGATGTTGGCTGGACCGACGACATGCCGAGCAATGCCTATGGCCAGGCTTCGCTGGTGTCCGAACTCGACCTGAACCGCAACCTACTCGCCAGCCTCACGGACGGCAGCGCTGCCACCAAGAAAACCTATCGCCCCCACGGCACCGTCCGCCGCGAAATGCTCGCAACGGTGTTGCATGAACTCACCCATATTTACGACCGTTCGCGCCTGTGGCCGGACGCGGGACGTACGCTGATCCAGCGCTGTACCCGGCGCAACAACAGTTCCGGCCTGATCGGCATCCCGGATGAATGCCGTGGTCAATCCGACCGCCGCTTTACCCTGAGCGATGATCCGCGCTTGCTCGACCTGGCCGGTTGGCCGCAATACGTCGGTCGCCGTGGCGAGCGCGAGCAGCACAACCGGCAGATCGCCCGCAGCCCGGACATCTACGAAACGAGCAGTCCCAAAGAGTTTGTCGCGGTCAACATGGAGTATTTCCTCCTCGACCCGAGCTATGCCTGCCGTCGCCCCGCGCTGTATCGCTACTACAAAGAACATTTCGGCTGGGCTCCCGCCGCCAAGGACCCGTGCAGCAAATCCTTTGCCTTCCTCAATGCCGGCAACGACTTTGCTAAACAACCGCTGGGCCAAGTCGATCCGGAACGGGTGTACGCCGTCGACTATCTGCTGGCCGAAGCCAACCAGAACTGGGTCAGTCGCTGGGGGCACAGCATGTTGCGCCTGGTGATCTGCGCGCCGGGTCGGCCTCGCGGGCCAGATTGCCGACTGGATCTCGACCAGCACCTGGTCTTGTCCTACCGCGCCTTCGTCGGCGACGTGCAGCTCTCGAGCTGGGATGGGCTGGTGGGTAAATACCCCTCGCGCCTGTTTGTACTGCCGTTGGCCCAAGTGATCGACGAATACACCAAGACTGAACTGCGCAGCCTGGCCTCGGTACCGCTGAACCTGACGCGCAACGAAATTGAAGACGTGGTGGAACACGCCGCCGAGATGCATTGGAGTTACGACGGCAATTATTATTTCCTCTCCAACAACTGCGCGGTGGAAGGCTTGAAGTTGCTGCGCAGCGGCAGCAACAACGCGAAACTGGTCGGGCTCGACAGCATCATGCCCAACGGCTTGCTGGAAGTGATGAAGGGCCGCGGACTGGCGAATACCAGCGTGCTGGATGACCCACGCGAAGCGTTGCGCCTGGGTTACCGCTTCGACTCCTTCCGTGATCGTTACCAAGCGATGTTCGAAGTGCTGAAAAAGCACTTGCCGATCAAGCAGGAAAAAGTCGAAGACTGGCTGGCATTAAAAGCTGACGAGCGCCGGCAATGGTTTGAGCAGGCTGACTTGCGCACCAGCGCGGCGTTGCTGTTGCTGGAGCAGGCAAGCTTCCGTCAACAACTGGTGCTGGCCCAGGATGAAGTTAAACAGCGTTATCTGGGCGCACGGGAATTGAAGAACGGCGGTATGGACAAGGCAAACGCGACCTTGCAGCAAATTCTCGCTAATAGCGGCTTCCTCAGTCGTCCCGCAGAGCTGCTCGGCACCGGCGGTTACGGATTGCCTCAACCGAATGAATGGCAGCGCCTGGAATCGGAAAGCAACCTGCGGCAGAAGCAGCTTCAGCTGCTGACCGGCGATCTGGACAAGGAAGTCAGAGCGCTGCTCGAACCAGGCCGGGCAGCGGAGATGGCCGCCAATGAAGCCAACCTGAAACTGGTTGGCGAACATTTGCGCAAATTGCATAAAGCAGCAGGCGGGCTGGAGTTGCCATAAGCAAGAAGGCGTCGTGGATGATCCATGACGCCTTCTTTGCCTGCACGTTAAATCAAAGCACCCCTTCCAGAATTTCATAGACGATCCCGGTGCCCACGGCGATCAGCACAATGTCGCCCCCTGCACGGCGCCATTCGTAGCCCGGGTAATGCGGCAGCCGCCCCAAGGCACGATTATCCAGACGCTCACCGTAATAGCCGTGAGGCAATGGTCGACCACGCACCAGATGAACACCTGGAGGAGGGGGTGCCCCGCGTACAAAATAGCCGTGGTTATCGTGAATAGTCTGGCGCACCGGGCCGAAGTCCCGTGGCGGAGGGCCGCCGCGATGATTGTCCTGCGGGCCACGGTGGTCATCGCCATGGTTGTCACCACGGTTATCGTAATGGCCCTGCGGCGGGCCGCCGCGGTCGTGATCGTCGCGCTGATCGGCGCTCGCATGCAGCAGCGGCGTGGCACTGAGCATCAGCACGCCCAGGCTGGCAATCAGACGTTTCGGCATTTTCATCAGGTCTTTCCTCACTGCACACACAGCAAAAAGGGCTTCAGAACGTAGTCCTGAAGCCCTCGGTCTTGCTGTTTAGTCTGTGCCGCGAGGCTCTAATTCCTCTGTATCAGGAACTTTACCTTCAGCTGACGCGGGCCTTACGCACGCCTTCAGCCAACGCCGAGCAAAGGCTCAGCACGCCATCAACCGCCTGCGCCGGCGTTGAGGCATTGGCGATGTGGTCGATCAATGCCGAACCCACCACCACACCATCGGCCAGACGCGCGATGGACGCCGCTTGCTCCGGTGTACGAATGCCGAAACCGATACTGATCGGCAGGTCGGTGTGGCGACGCAGACGAGCAACCGCTTCTTCAACGTGTTCCAGCGTCGCCGCGCCCGCCCCGGTCACACCGGCAACCGACACGTAGTAGACGAAGCCAGAGCTGCCGTTCAGAACGGTCGGCAGGCGCACATCGTCGGTTGTCGGCGTGGTCAGGCGGATGAAATCCAGTCCCGCGGCCTGCGCCGGCTCGCACAGCTCACCGTTATGCTCCGGCGGCAGGTCGACCACGATCAAACCATCAACACCGGCCTCCTTGGCGTCGGCGATGAAGCGCGGCACGCCGTACATGTGGATCGGGTTGAAATACCCCATCAGCACCAGCGGCGTCTCGGTATTGCCTTCACGGAACTCGCGAACCATTTGCAGGGTTTTCGCCAGGTTCTGCTTGGCGCCAAGGGCACGGATGTTGGCCAACTGGATGGCCGGGCCATCGGCCATTGGATCGGTGAAGGGCATGCCCAACTCGATCACATCGGCACCCGCACCGGGCAAGCCTTTGAGGATCGCCAGGGAAGTGTCATAGCTCGGGTCGCCAGCGGTGACGAAGGTCACCAGGGCGGCGCGATTCTGTTCCTTGAGTTCGGCAAAGCGCGTTTGCAGGCGGCTCATCAGTGTTTCTCCTGCTTCGATTGTTCCATGTGGTGCATCACGGTTTGCATGTCTTTGTCGCCACGACCGGACAGGTTGACCACCATCAGGTGATCTTTGGGCAGGGTCGGTGCGCGCTTGAACACTTCGGCCAAGGCGTGGGCGCTTTCCAGTGCCGGAATAATCCCTTCCAGGCGGCAGCATTTGTGGAACGCATCGAGGGCTTCGTCGTCGGTCACCGAGGTGTACTGAACGCGGCCGATGTCATGCAACCAAGCGTGTTCCGGGCCGATGCCTGGATAGTCGAGGCCGGCCGAGATCGAGTGGGCGTCGATGATCTGGCCATCGTCGTCCTGCAACAGGAAAGTACGGTTGCCGTGCAGCACACCCGGAACACCGCCGTTCAGGCTGGCGGCATGTTTACCGGTTTCAATGCCGTAACCGGCGGCTTCCACGCCAATGATTTCGACGCTTTTGTCATCGAGGAACGGGTGAAACAGGCCCATGGCGTTGGAACCGCCACCGATGCACGCCACCAGGCTGTCCGGCAGACGACCTTCCTGGGCTTGCAGTTGAGTACGGGTTTCTTTGCCGATAACAGACTGGAAGTCGCGAACCATCGCTGGATAAGGGTGCGGGCCGGCCACGGTGCCGATGAGGTAGAAGGTGCTGTCGACATTGGTCACCCAGTCACGCAACGCTTCGTTCATCGCGTCTTTCAGGGTGCCAGTCCCGGCGACCACCGGGATCACTTCGGCACCCAGCAGTTTCATGCGGAACACGTTGGCCTGCTGACGCTCGATGTCGGTGGTGCCCATGTAGATCACGCAATCCAGGCCGAAACGTGCAGCCACGGTCGCCGTCGCCACGCCGTGCATGCCGGCGCCGGTCTCGGCAATGATGCGTTTCTTGCCCATGCGCCGAGCCAGCAGGATCTGGCCGATGCAGTTGTTGATCTTGTGCGCGCCGGTGTGGTTCAGCTCTTCGCGTTTCAGATAAATCTTTGCGCCGCCGCAGAATTCGGTCAGGCGTTCGGCGTAGTACAGCGGGCTTGGACGTCCGACGTAGTCCCGTTGGAAGTAGGCCAATTCTTCTTTGAATGCTGGATCTTCCTTGGCCAATTCGTATTCACGGGCCAGGTCGAGCACCAACGGCATCAAGGTTTCAGCGACGTAACGGCCGCCGAACGAGCCAAACAGGCCGTTAGCGTCGGGGCCGTTGCGCAGATTAGTCTGGGTCATGGGTCGCTCCAGTGGGATTCGTGAGATGACAATGACGGTCACTCTACCCCTGACGTCCCAGCCTGAAAACCGATAAGATCGCCACAACCTGTCAGGAAAACTCACAGATCCCATGAGCCACGACCTTCCCCCGCTCAACGCCCTTCGCGCCTTTGAAGCCACGGCACGGCTGAACAGCGTCAGTCAGGCTGCCGAACAGCTGCACGTCACTCATGGCGCGGTCAGCCGACAACTCAAGGTGCTCGAAGAACACCTCGGTGTGAGCCTGTTCATCAAGGATGGACGCGGCCTGAAACTCACAGATGCCGGCGTGCGTTTGCGCGATGCCAGCGGTGAGGCCTTTGAACGTCTACGCACCGTTTGCGCAGAGCTGACCCAAAGCACCGCTGACGCTCCATTTGTTTTGGGTTGCTCGGGCAGTTTGTTGGCGCGCTGGTTTATTCCACGCCTGGGACGACTGAATGCGGACTTGCCCGACCTGCGCCTGCACCTGTCGGCCGGGGAAGGCGATCTCGATCCGCGACGGCCGGGGCTCGATGCCCTGCTGGTGTTTGCCGAGCCGCCATGGCCGGCGGACATGCAAGTCTATGAGTTGGCCAGCGAACGAATCGGCCCGGTGATGAGCCCGCGTTTCGCGGGTTATGAAAGGCTGCAAGCTGCGCAGGCCACAGCGTTATTGAACGAACCCTTGCTGCACACCACCTCGCGCCCACAGGCTTGGCCGAGCTGGGCACAGCAAAGTGGCCTCGACGCCAAGGCGTTGAAGTACGGTCAAAGTTTCGAGCATTTGTATTATTTGCTGGAAGCAGCCGTAGCGGGGCTGGGGGTGGCGATTGCGCCTGAGCCGCTGGTGGCTGAGGACTTGAAGGCCGGTCGCCTGGTTGCGCCCTGGGGATTCAGTGAAACCCCGGCGCAACTGACCTTGTGGCTACCCAAGCGCGCCGCGGACGGGCGCGCTCGACAGTTGGCGCAGTGGCTCAAGGCCGAGCTGCACCAAACCGATCAGTCGCCGCGCTTGAACAGCAGATAAGCCGCAAGCAGACCCAGTGCGCCGACAGCGACGCCCGCAGTAGTCCAAGGGTGTTCCTGGGCGTAGTCCCGAGTGGCAATCCCGGTTTCGCGGGTTTTGACTTTGACTTCTTCATACGCATCGCTGAGCAGATGGCGCGAATGTTTCAGCGCGTTCTCGGCGTTGCCTTTCAGCGCTTTGAGGGTTTTACGCGACTCGTCCGAGGCGTCGTCTTTCAGATTTTCCAAAGATTTCAGCAGACTCTCGATCTCGGCTTCCATGCTTTGCAATGAGGCTTTACGTAAAGAGGTGTTGGCCATGGTGGCTCTCCTTCATTGATGATGAGTAGCGTGTGTTGGTTGGGACTTCAACGGTTCGAGAAAGTGCAGTAAATCTGAACTTCTGCATGGCATTAGCCGACAGAAGTAATACGAAAAATCACTGCTAGGCTGTATTTCACACCCAAGGAGAACGCCATGACTGACCATCACACCTACAAGAAAGTCGAATTGGTTGGCTCGTCCACCAGCAGCATTGAGGACGCCATCAATAACGCGCTGGCCGAAGCCAATAAGAGCATCAAGCACCTGGAATGGTTTGAAGTGACCGAAACCCGCGGGCACATCAAGGATGGCAAGGCCGCTCACTTTCAGGTGACGCTCAAAGTCGGGTTCCGGATTGCCAGCAGCTGAGTTTGAGCTAGTCTCCTGAACTTGCGCGCTGGCCGAATGCCATAGGGAAATGGCAAAGCGCTACATGAGTGCCTCCGGCTGATGGCTGGATGCTCCCTTTGATCCGACCAGGGAATGCGACAGATGAAGTATTTTATTTTAGCGGTAGGTTTGTTGAGCCTTGCAGGAACAGCCTTTGCTGACGGCAAATCGTGCGAAGAGCTGAAAGCCGAAATCGCAGCAAAACTGGATGTCAAGGGCGTTGCCGGCTATTCACTGGAAATCGTCGATAAAGGCGCTGAGGCCGGCGGAACAGTCGTCGGTACCTGTGAAAAGGGCACCAAGGCAATCGTCTACAAGAAAGACTGATGTCCCTACAAATCAAAAAGCCGACGCAATGCGTCGGCTTTTTTGTGTGGCGGCGTCGGCGCCTCAGCCCTTCATGACCTGCGCCAGCAGCTCATAGGAATGCACCCGATCCGCATGTTCGTAAAGGTCGCAGGTGAAAATCAGCTCGTCCGCCTGAGTCTGCTCGATCAGCACTTCAAGCTTGGCGCGGATCTTCTGCGGGCTGCCCACCATCGCCAGCCCGAGGAAATCGCCGACGGCTTCTTTCTCATGGGGCAGCCACAGGCCATCCATGGTTTTCACCGGCGGACGCTGCACCAGGCTTTGGCCACGCATCAACGCCAGGATGCGCTGATAGACCGATGTCGCCAGGTAATCCGCCTGCTCGTCAGTGTCAGCGGCGACCAGCGGCACACCGAGCATCACATACGGCTTATCCAGCACAGCAGAAGGCTTGAAGTGATTACGGTAGACGCGAATCGCCTCGTGCATGAAGCGCGGTGCGAAATGCGAGGCGAAGGCGTAGGGCAAACCGCGCTCACCGGCCAATTGTGCACTGAACAGGCTGGAGCCCAGCAACCAGACAGGGACATTGGTGCCGGTGCCCGGCATGGCGATGATTCGCTGGTCAGGCGTGCGTGGGCCGAGATATCGCATCAGCTCCGTAACATCTTCCGGAAACTCGTCGGCGCTGCCGGAACGTTCGCGACGCAGGGCGCGTGCAGTCATTTGATCGGAACCGGGGGCGCGCCCCAAACCCAGATCTATCCGGTCTGGATACAGGCTTTCGAGTGTGCCGAATTGCTCCGCGATCACCAGCGGCGCGTGGTTGGGCAGCATCACGCCGCCGGAGCCGACACGAATGGTCGACGTGCCACCGGCCAGGTAGCCGAGCAATACCGAGGTGGCCGAACTGGCGATGCCGTCCATGTTGTGGTGTTCGGCGACCCAGAAGCGGGTATAGCCTAATTTTTCGACATGCTGCGCCAGGTCCAGGGAATTACGCAGCGACTGGGCCGCGCTGCCGTTCTCGCGCACGGGCACCAGATCAAGGGTCGAAAACTTGATATCGGACAGTCGTTTCATAAGCCTGCTTCTCCAATGGTGGGCGCAGGTTTTTCTTGCGAACGAAAACCTGCCGAATCTATAAGCGTGCTTCATGCAATGAGGGCATATACCCGAGATTCAATAGCCAGGCCAAAAAATCCTACGAAAGCAGTAGGACTTTATGAGATGAGGTGAACTTTGCACAACCGTCTACCCTCAGAACCCTAGCAACCGAAAACCACGAAGGTGCGACGCTCGCACCGGATCTTGAGGAGGCAGACATGGCTATTACGAAGAAAGCATCGGCTCATTGGGAAGGTGATCTGAAAACCGGCATCGGCTCGATCTCTACTGAAACCGGTGTACTCAGAGAAGCGCCCTACGGCTTCAAGGCTCGTTTCGAAGGCGGCAAAGGCACCAATCCGGAAGAGCTGATCGGCGCGGCGCATGCGGGATGTTTCTCGATGGCGTTTTCGATGATCCTGGGTGATGCCGGGCTCAAGGCTGACAGCATCGATACCAATGCTGAAGTGACCCTGGATCAAGTCGACGGTGGTTTTGCGATCACTGCGGTGAAATTGATCCTCAAGGCGAAAATCCCCGGGGCGACTCAGGCGCAGTTCGAGGAGCTGAGCAACAAGGCCAAAGAAGGCTGCCCGGTGTCCAAAGTGCTGAATGCGAAAATCAGCCTGGATGCGACGTTGGTCAGCTGATGATCAGGCGCTGAATGTACTGACGCCTTCGCGACCCGACCCGCTCGCGAAGGCGAACTTGTAAACAACACAATTCCAACGATAAAGCTGCGCTTTGTGAGCGGTGTCAGAACTCGCTTTGCAAAACTGTGGTCGAATAAATGACAGCCGCTCAAGCGCAAAAACTGCGCGCGGCCTCAAGGGAGCTTCAACCATGAAACGTTTTGCCTTGGCGATTATCGGTTGCACGCTGGCCACTTCGGCCCTGGCGGCACCGAAATCCTGTGAAGAACTCAAGGCCGAGATCGAGGCCAAGATCCAGGCCAATAACGTCTCGTCCTACACCCTGGAAATCGTCACCAATGACGAAGTCCACGATCAGAACATGGTCGTCGGCAGCTGCGAAAACGGCACAAAGAAAATCATCTACCAGAAAAACGACCGCTGATTCACCTCACGGGACGCAATAGGTCTGCCGATCTTCAGCGACGATCTCCCGCTTTGCGTTGAACAATCGGGCGCTTGGGGTGAAGGCGATCGAACGGCCTTCCAGCACATAACGCTGGCCGGCTTCGAAATGATCGTATTTGACGGTCAGGTAGCACAGCCGTTCCGTGGGGGTGTTCATCATGTTCATGCCCCCACCACCGGGCACCTCAAAGTCGAACCTGACGACCAGCTCATGGCTGCCGGGCGTCACCTGGAAAAAACGCCCGTCACGCAATCGCTGTTTGTCCAGTCGCTCTGCCATCAGCAACCTGTCGTTGGGGAATGGCGTCGAGAAGTCGATCCAGGCCATCTGCGGATTTACCGCCGGTAACGGACTCTGGCAGCCGGCAACCACGCCTGCCGCGAGCAACAGCATCAATCTGCGCATGATGAATGTCCCAAAGGATGGTCATTCAGCATAGCGCCGATCAGCTGCTTTGGCAGCCAGCCGGCGTGCCTTGGCCAATCACTTTTCGTTGCTGGTCATAGAGCTTTGCCCATGGCCGGAAGCCGATATTCCCCGCTTGCAGCTGATATCGCTCACCGGCATTGAAGTCGTTGAATTTCACGTTTAACTGGCAGTCACGCCACAGCGGCTCGGCGTCGGGGCCGATGTTGGTGGGCTGGACCGCAAACTGGTAGCGCACCGTCAGCTCATGACGGCCCGGATGCACCTCGAAATACCGCTTGTCGGTAGAGGCCTTGTCATCGACTTCCAGCGCTTGCAGGGCGGTGTCTTCTTGCTGTGAGTCCAGTTCGATCCATGCTTGCGATGGATCATGGTGAGGTAAACCGAAACCAGCACAGCCGGTCAGCATCAACAAGCCTCCCGTCAGCATCAATTTGCGCATAGCGGAGCTCCAGTCAGGCGGGATAGTCTTGCGGGCAGACTCTCCAGGGATGATTTTATTTTGATCAGGCCGCTTCCAAGCCTTGGGTTACTTGATCGCGTTTTGCGGATTTTGTTTCCGGGTATGTTGCTTTTATTCCTCAGCGGTTGCGCCAGCGTCAGCTATTACAGCCAGTTGGCCAGCGGTCAGCTGCAATTGCTGCGGGCCAGGGAGCCGGTGGCCCAGGTGCTTGCCGATCCGTCTCGCGATCCGATGCTGCGTGCGCACCTGACCCAATCGCAAAAGGCCCGGACATTCGCCAGCCAACAGCTGCATCTGCCGGATAACCAGAGCTACCGTCTGTACGCCGACATTGGCCGGCCGTTCGTGGTCTGGAACGTCTTTGCCACCCCGGAATTTTCCCTGACAGCACAAAACCATTGCTTCCCTATCGCCGGTTGCGTCGCCTATCGCGGTTACTACAGCCAGAGTGCTGCCCGCGGCGAAGCGGCCTTGCAACGCCTGAAAGGTATGGACGTGTCCATTGGCGGCGTCGAGGCCTATTCGACGCTCGGCTGGTTCAACGATCCGATTCTCAGCTCAATGATGGGTTGGGGCGACGAGCGGCTGGCAACGCTGATCTTCCACGAGCTCGCGCACCAGCGCTTTTATGTGAAGGACGACACCGAGTTCAACGAGTCCTTCGCCACCTTCGTCGAGCAGGAAGGCACCCGGCAATGGCGGGCATCACGCGGTCTGGCAGCGGACAATGGCGCGCAGGCGCAGCATCGAGACCAATTTATTCAATTGGTTATGGATACCCGCACGCGGCTTGAAAATCTCTACGCCCTGCCACTGCCCGCCGACCAGATGCGCCAACGCAAAGCGGCGGAATTCGAACGTCTGCGCCATGACTATCGACAGCTGCGCGATAGCCAATGGGCCGGGGATAAACGCTATGACGCGTGGATCAACGCGCCAATGAACAACGCCCGGTTGTTACCGTTTGGGTTGTATGACCAATGGGTGCCGGCGTTTGCGGCGCTGTACAGGCAGGAGGGTGGGGACTGGCTGAAGTTTTATGCCGCCGTCGAGCAGCTTGGTGCGTTGCCAGTGGTTGAGCGCAAGGTAGCGCTGAAGGCATTGACGGGGTCATAAAATCTGGTGGCTGGGCGGGCCTCTTCGCGGGCAAGCCTCGCTCCTACGGGATCTATGTTGCTTTTGTAGGAGCGAGGCTTGCCCGCGAAGGCGTTTTCAACCTCACAACCAGATCGCGTCCCATAGCGGATAATCCCCTACCCTCTCGACCAAGCCAGCTCGCAACGGATTGGCGACGATGTAGCGAGCAACTGCCTGTAGATCTTCTTCCTTACGAATGGCGCGATCGTGATAACCATGTTGCCAAACCGGACCTTGGCGTCCTGCCGAGCGATTAAGCGTTACTGCGATGCGTGATTTGGTTCGAGCCATCAAACTGGGTAACTGAATATTCTGTAACTCGATCAGCCAATGGAAATGATCGGGCATGACGACCCAGGCCAGTGACGTCGCAAACCCTTCCTGCTCAGCAGTTTTCAGGGCATCGACTACCAGTCGCCCACTCTTGAAGTCATGGAATAACGGTTGCCGGTTCAAAACGACGGCTGTCAGGAGGTAAATCTGTCCGGGCTCCGAATATCGGCCGGTGCGCAATCGATGAGCATGTTTTAGCTCTGTCATTAATGATCCTCCTTGATCGTGACCTCAGACTTTGAGCCTAGGACGATTAGAAGGGACTTGGGTGGTAACTGTTGCACAGGATGTATCTGGGCGGGCCTCTTCGCGGGCAAGCCTCGCTCCTACGGGATCTATGTTGCTTTTGTAGGAGCGAGGCTGATCGCGAAGGCGTACTGATCAACGCCGCAAAAACGCCTGATGCATCTCTTCCAGCGTCTCAAAGTGATAGGCCGGTGCTTCTGCGCTCAATTCTTCCCGGCTGCCAAACCCATAACCGACCGCCACCGCATCCAGCCCATTGCTGCGCGCGCCGATCAGGTCGTGTTTGCGGTCGCCGATCATCAGGGTGTTGGCCGGGTCCAGGCCTTCTTCGGCCATCAGGTAGGCAATCAACTCGACTTTGTTGGTGCGTGTCCCGTCCAGTTCGCTACCGTAAATCACCTTGAAGTGCCTGGCGAAGTCAAAGTGCCGGGCGATTTCCCGGGCGAACACCCACGGCTTTGAGGTTGCGATGAACAACTGTCGCCCTTGCCCGCCGAGGGTTTCCAGCAGCGGTGTGACGCCGTCGAACACACGGTTCTCGTACAGGCCTGTGACCTTGAAGCGTTCGCGGTAGAAATTCACCGCTTCCCAGGCCTTGGGCTCGTCGAAATCGTAGAACTGCATGAACGCCTGCAACAACGGCGGGCCGATGAAGTGTTCGAGCTTGGTCAGGTCGGGTTCATCGATCCCCAGTTTGCTCAGGGCGAACTGGATCGAACGGGTGATGCCCTCGCGCGGATCGGTCAGGGTCCCATCGAGATCAAACAAAACGGTTTGGTAATGCATGTTGAATCCTGAATAAGGGCGCGGGGTCAGAGCTGGTCGTAGCCTTCAGCCAGATGCAAATTCTTGAGCTTCACGTAGTTCGCCGCGCTGTAGGTGAAAAAGGCATTTTCCTTGTCCGTCAGCGGGCGGATTTGTTTCACCGGGCTGCCCACATACAGGAAGCCGCTTTCCAGACGCTTGCCCGGCGGCACCAGACTGCCAGCGCCGACAATCACATCGTCCTCGATCACCGCACCATCCATGACGATGCTGCCCATGCCGATCAGAATCCGGTTGCCGACACTGCAGCCATGCAGCATGACCTTATGGGCAATGGTCACGTCGTCTCCGATCAAGCAGGGAAAGCCATCGGGATTGAACGGCCCGGCATGCGTGATGTGCAGCACGCAGCCATCCTGAACGCTGGTGCGCGCACCGATACGGATGCGGTGCATGTCGCCACGGATCACCGTCAGCGGCCAGACAGAGCTGTCTTCGCCGATTTCAACGTCGCCGATCACCACCGCCGAGCCGTCGACAAAAGCGCCTTTACCCAGTAGCGGCGTGTGGTTCTGATACTTGCGAAGGGTCACGATAGGCTCTCTCTCTTTTGCTGATAGCTGCGGTGAGCGTCGATTGTAATTAAGATGGCCCCATGTTTCTTCCAGCCAAGGTGCCAACCGTGAGCGTGAACAACCCTCTTTTGCAGTCCTACGACCTGCCGCCCTTCTCGGCGATCCGGGCCGAACACGTACAACCGGCCATTGAACAGATCCTGGCTGACAACCGTGCCGCCATTATCGAGATCCTCAACAGCCAGGGCAAACAACCGACCTGGGCCGGCCTGGTGCTGGCGATGGACGAACTCAATGATCGTCTGGGCGCCGCCTGGAGCCCGGTCAGCCACCTCAATGCCGTGTGCAACAGCGCCGAATTGCGCGAAGCCTACGAGTCCTGCCTGCCGGCCTTGAGCGCCTACTCCACCGAGCTGGGCCAGAACCGTGAGCTGTTCGAGGCCTTCGAAGCCTTGGCCAACAGCCCGGAAGCCGCCGGTTTCGACGTGGCGCAGAAAACCATCCTGGAACACGCCCTGCGAGACTTCCGTCTGTCGGGTATCGATCTGCCGGACGCCGAGCAGAAGCGTTACGCCGAAGTGCAAAGCAAATTGTCGGAGCTGGGCAGCCGCTTCTCCAACCAGCTGCTCGACGCGACTCAAGCCTGGACCAAGCACGTGACCGATGAAGCCGCCCTCGCCGGCCTCACCGATTCGGCCAAGGCGCAAATGGCCGCCGCAGCCCAGGCCAAAGATCTGGATGGCTTCCTCATCACCCTGGAATTCCCGAGCTATTACGCGGTGATGACCTACGCCCAGGACCGTGCCTTGCGCGAAGAAGTCTACGCCGCCTATTGCACCCGTGCGTCGGACCAAGGCCCGAACGCCGGTCAGAACGATAACGGCCCGGTCATGGAAGAAATCCTCGACCTGCGTCAGGAACTGGCCAAGCTGCTCGGCTTCGCCAGCTTCTCGGAACTGAGCCTGGCCACCAAAATGGCTGAATCCAGCGATCAGGTCCTCAGCTTCCTGCGCGATCTGGCCAAACGCAGCAAACCGTTCGCCGCCCAGGACCTGGAACAGCTCAAGGCCTACGCCGCCGAACAAGGCTGCCCGGACCTGCAAAGCTGGGACAGCGGTTTCTACGGCGAAAAGCTTCGCGAACAACGTTACAGCGTTGCCCAGGAAGCACTGCGCGCCTACTTCCCGATCGACAAAGTGCTGGGCGGCCTGTTCGCTATCGTCCAGCGCCTGTACGGCATCGAGATCGCCGAACTGAAAGGCTTCGACGCCTGGCACCCGGATGTTCGCCTGTTCGAAATCAAGGAAAACGGCCAGCACGTCGGCCGCTTCTTCTTCGACCTCTATGCCCGCGCCAACAAACGCGGCGGTGCCTGGATGGACGGCGCCCGTGACCGTCGCCGCACCATCAGCGGCGTGCTGCAAAGCCCGGTGGCCAATCTGGTGTGCAACTTCACCCCAGCCGACAGCGGCAAACCGGCCCTGCTGACCCACGATGAAGTGACCACCCTGTTCCACGAATTCGGTCACGGCCTGCATCACCTGCTGACCCGCGTAGAACACGCCGGCGTGTCCGGCATCAACGGCGTAGCCTGGGATGCGGTGGAGCTGCCAAGTCAGTTCATGGAAAACTGGTGCTGGGAGCCGGAAGGCCTGGCGCTGATCTCCGGTCACTATGAAACCGGCGAGCCGCTGCCTCAGGATCTTCTGGAGAAAATGCTCGCGGCGAAGAACTTCCAGTCCGGCCTGATGATGGTGCGCCAACTCGAGTTCTCGCTGTTCGACTTCGAACTGCACGCCACCCACGGCGACGGTCGCAGCGTGCTGCAAGTACTCGAAGGTGTGCGTGACGAGGTCTCGGTCATGCGTCCACCGGCCTACAACCGCTTCCCGAACAGCTTCGCCCACATCTTCGCCGGCGGTTACGCAGCGGGTTACTACAGCTACAAGTGGGCTGAAGTGCTCTCGGCCGACGCCTTCTCGAAGTTCGAAGAAGACGGCGTGCTCAATGCCGAAACAGGTCGTGCGTTCCGCGAAGCGATTCTGGCGCGTGGCGGTTCGCAGGAACCCATGGTGCTGTTCGTCGACTTCCGTGGCCGTGCGCCATCGATTGACGCACTCTTGCGCCATAGCGGCCTGAGTGAGGACGCGGCAGCATGAGCGAGGGGCCTGTGATCACGAAGAAACGCTTTATCGCCGGGGCGGTCTGCCCGGCCTGTAGCGAGCCGGACAAATTGATGATGTGGAACGAAGACGAGGTCCCGCATCGCGAATGCGTGGCCTGCGGTTATTCGGATACGCTCAATGAACAAGGTCTGTCGGTGCCCAAGGAATTGGGCACGCGGGTCAACACTTCGGCGCTCAAGGTGCCGGACGCCAAGGTTCAGGCGGTGCAGTTCTTCCCGAACCCGAAGCTGAAGAAGAAGCCTGACGAGTACCATTGAGTCAACATCACCTTCCACCCTTTGACCGGGTGGAAGGTGGTATCTATTTACCACCCTTCCCCCGCGCTTCTTCCTTAGGCTGAATCCCTCAGCCCTACTCAAGGAAGACGCCATGCCTGATAACAATCCGCTGCTACAACACTGGGACCTGCCGCCCTGGCCGGACATCCGCGCCGAGCACCTGGTGCATGCCATCGACGCCCTTGTTGCCGACAACCGCAAGGCCATTGCCGGGATTATCGCGAGCCAATCCACGACCCCGAACTGGGATGATCTGGTATTGGCCGTTGATGAAACCGATGCGCGCCTGGATGAGGCCATGGGCGTCATCGAAACCCTTTCAATGGTGAAACATGAGGGCAAGGCCTGGGACGCAGCCAGCGGGACTTGCCGCGATGCCGCTGCGCAGTACAAATCTGAAAAGATGGGTAATCACGCACTGTTCCGGGCTTATCAGCGGCTGGCGCAAAGTCCCGCTGCGGCGAATTACGATGAACCGCGCAAAGCGGTTTTGAACAAAATTCTGCGCCGGTTTCGCTTGTCCGGCATCGACTTGCCCATCGAACAACAGCAGACGCTGGCCCGGCTGAATCGCGACATCGGGGTGCTGCAAAGCCTGTTCCTGACCAACCTGGAAGGCGCCAGCGCAGCCTGGAGCAAGCGCATCGATGACGTCTCGCAGTTGCGCGGTTTGTCTGCGGCGACACTGGAGCGCCTGGCAGTCAACGCGCAACAGGCAGGGCACGACGGCTGGCTGATGCGTCTGGACCAGGACACCTACACTCGTGTCATGGCCTATGCCGAAGACCGATCCCTGCGCGAAGAATACTTTGTCGCTTACTCCACCCGGGCTTCCGATCAAGGCCCCCACGACCGGCAATTCGATAATGGTCCGGTGCTGGAGCTGCTGCTGTCCATGCGTCATCAGAAAGCCAGGTTGCTGGGGTATGAGAACTTTGCGCAACTCAGCCTCGTAACGGAAATGGCCGAGTCCACCGAGCAAGTCACCGGTTTCCTGCGGCGGCAAATCGTGCAGGCAACACCGGAACTCGAGAAGGACGCACAAGAACTCAAGGCGTTTGCGCTTGAGCGCGGCATGACTGAAGTCCATCCTTGGGACCACGAGTTTCTCGCCGAACAATTGCGCCAGCAACGTCTCGGCGGGGCGCTGAAAAACCTGAGAACGTACTTTCCACTGGACGGGACTTTGCAGCGGCTCTGCCTGTTCAGCGAGCGCATGTTTGGCATCCGGATCGTCGAACAGAAAGAGTGCAGTCGCTGGCATGACAACGTGCGTCTGTTTGAAATCAGCGAGCATGGCCAGGTCGTCGGGTACATTTACCTCGACCCTTTTCATCGGGACGAAGCGCCGGACTTTGCCTGGACCGCCACGCCACGTAATCGACGGGTGAACGCCGAAGGTCGATTGACGCTGCCGATCGCCGTGCTTCATGGCAACTTCACGCCCGGGATTGCCGAGCATCCTTGCCTTCTCGCTCATAAGGACCTGCGGGTTTTGTTCCATGAGTTCGGCCATTGCCTGCAGCACGTTCTGACCCGCTCGCCTCACCATCGCCTGTCCGGTATCACCCAGCTGGGACGCGATTCGGCAGAGTTCACCGGGCAATTGTTCGAGCTTTGGTGCCTGTCAGGGGAGTTTCTGCTGTGGCTGGCCGCTCACCACCAGACCGGCGAGCGCCTGGCCGAAGCCCGAGTCGACGCCGCATTGGCAGCCATCCAGACCCAGACCAGCCGGCAAACCGCAGAGCTGTTAATGTCCGCGTTGTTTGACTTCGAATTGCACCGCAGCCAAGGCGATGGCCGAAGCGTTGAACAGATCTTCGACGACGTGCAGCGCGAGATCCCTCACCTGCAACTGCCGCCTTACTGTCGGTTCGCCAACAGCTTCGATTACCTGGTGACCGGGTACGCAGCGTCGGTTTACGCCTACAAATGGTCGGGTGTACTGGCGACCGAGGTGTTCAAACGGTTTCAACGCGAGTGGGTATTCAACCCGCAAACCGGCAAGGCCTTTCGCGAAGCCTTTTTTTCGCCGGGGGATTCGCGATCGCTATTGGTCGCCCTGGAAGAATTCCTCGGACAACCGATCGCCGACAGCTTTTTCGCAACGCCGTCCAGCAGCCGCTGCCCACTGAACTGATGCTTATTCGACGTGGGCGGACTGGAACCAACTCTTCATGGAACAGGCCGCAAACGGACTGGTGCTGCAATCGCCGTTGGCGAGCGCGGTCCGAAGCTTGTCGGCATCGGCCTGCATCATGTAACGCACACCGTCCTTGAAATGGGTGCTGTCACCAAAGCCGCCTTGGGTCATCTCGTTCAGGGCGTCTTCCTTGCTCCAGCCTTGCACCACCACCCGATACATCGCCGCCATCAGGCCGGTGCGGTCCGAACCGTGTTTGCAATGCATGAGCACCGGGCCGTGGGATTCGGCGGTCTGGATGGCACGAAGGGCCTTGAGCACCTGGGCGTCATCCACGTGATTGGTGCGATAGGGCAGCTGCACCTGAGTAATGTCCGGCGTGGACAACCAGCTTGAATCCGACTCGGGCAGAAAATTGATGACGGTCGCGACGTTGAGTTTCTTCAGCAGCGATACGGCGCCGCTGTCGGGCAAAGCGCTGCGGTAAAGCGTCGGGGTCATTTGGTAGAGGTTGTATTGCGCCTCTACCGATTGAGCCCATTCCGCCGGGCGGGGCGATGCGCTGTCGTCAGCGAAGGCCACCGTCAGGTTGAAAAGTGCGGCCAGCGACAACAGGAGCGTCACAGGAAAGAGGCGCGTTAAGGACATGCTCGGACGACCGTGTGTGAAGAAGTGGATAGATGACTCACAGCTTCGGCCCTGAACGGTCAAAGGCCCGTGAGTCAACCGTCAAAGAATTGTGAATCGAACAGTTCATCCTGCTTTCATCGCGCGACCTACACAATTCAATAACACAGAAGCGGCACGGAAATTTTCGCACCGCTTATAAGTGCTTAGTTCAAAGACATACTCATGCAGTTTTTATACAAGCCTGCGTTCAGTAGCACTCAAGGATTAGTGATTTTCGAATAAGCTTTCGCCAGGGCCAGCAGAACGGCCTTGTCTTGCGCGTCGATGTCACCATCACCGTCCACATCAGAACGAGCGGCGCCCATGGTGAAGGTCACGCCGCCGTCATTCGATACAGCCTCGCGGGTGCTGGAGTCCAGCAGGGAGTAAGTGCTCGTGCGGTTTTCCGGGTCATAACCCTCCTCCTTTAACGCAAACTGCATGGAAACCCGAACTTCTTTTGGACTAACGATAGAGGCGGGCAACAGCTGAAGAAAGATACCGCGCTGATTGTAATTCGACATTCATTAAATCCTTTTAATGTTTTAAACACGACAATTTCGCGTAAAACGAATACTACTAATGAAGTTTATAATTGCGCCACTTGCGATGTGTTTCTCATGATTGCAAATATTTGATAGAACCCATCAATACTCCAACAAATCCAAAACTAAATAGGCCGTAGGGAGCATTCCGTACGGCCTCACCAATACTTACTTCAACATTTCAGCGGCGGCAGCCGCAAGGCGGATGAATTTTTTATCATCGGCGGGATCGAAATCCCCATCACCATCGGCGTCACCTTTAACGTCAACCTTATCGTAAACACCTTTCTTTTTTGACGCCGAAACGGAAGTTGAAAACTCGAGCTCCTTCTTTTTATCATAGAACTCGAGCAAGACTTCTGGGACTTTATCGTTGTTAAAATCTTCAATGGAAATGCGAATCTCTTTAACGGCCATCATGACACCTCGTGAGTCAGTCAATTGAGAGGGAGGTTCCATTGAATTGGAATCCTCCAACCCAAAGTAGGCCGCCCACTCACAAGCTGTCTACTGTCATACATGACAGGTGGCTGTATATCCAGTACTGTTCAGCGCCTTCAATTTCCGCTACTCGCCTTGAATTTAATGACTGTGTTTGCAAGATCAAAAAGCAGTTGCTCACCCTCCATATCAATATCTCCATCTTGGTCAATATCGCCATGCACGGAAGCCTTATTGAATGTTGTCGAGCCATTTTTCTTAGAAACCAAAACCGCATATGAATTAACGATAGTGTCGCTAAAATTCCCGGAGCCCAGATCGAAGTCAGTTTCCCGAGTAACAAATTCTATTTTGACCTCTTGAACTCCGTCTTTATTAACGTCGAGTACCGTCAACAATATCCCTTTACTCGTCTCCATAACCAAATCTCCTATGACGTAAACGTGAAACAGCGGCCAGATATCGGTGCCTTGTTATTCATAGGATGTATTTCTTGCCCCGTCTACTGTCAAACATGACAGGTATATACACAACCAGTCCCCTCTACCTTGGAGAACACGCCGAACGGAGCTAGGCAAATCTTGTTGCTTCTAATACTGTGTATTTATACAGCTAGCAGGAGCTCAAATGGCCATTCCTATTCCCCCTCGCGGCCGCGGCACCGCCACCAACCCGCACAACCGCTTCGCGCCGAATCGCTCGGTGGCCGAGGATGACGGCTGGTATCAGGAAGCGCCCGTCACGCAGGGCACACAAGTGCGCATCGAAACGGCGAAAACCATCATCACCCGCAACAATTCCCCGGACTTGCCCTTCGACCGCTCGATCAACCCTTACCGCGGCTGCGAGCACGGTTGCATCTACTGCTACGCGCGCCCCAGCCATGCCTATTGGGACATGTCACCCGGGCTCGATTTCGAAACCAAACTGATCGCCAAGACCAACGCCGCCGATGTGCTGGAAGAACAGCTGTCCAAGCGCGGCTATCAATGCGCGCCGATCAATCTGGGCTCCAACACCGATCCCTACCAGCCGATCGAGCGCGAACACAAAATCACCCGCAAGACCCTTGAAGTGCTACTGCGTTACCGGCATCCGGTGACCATCATTACAAAGGGCTCGCTGATTCTTCGGGACCTGGATCTGCTGGCCGAACTCGCCGAGCAACGGCTGGTGGCGGTGATGATCAGCCTCACCACCCTCGACGATGAACTCAAACGCATCCTCGAACCGCGCGCGGCTGCGCCCAAGGCCCGGCTACGTGCCATCCGGGTCATGCGCGAAGCCGGGATACCGGTGGGCGTGCTGTGTTCGCCGATGATTCCGATGATCAACGACAGCGAACTCGAAAGCCTGCTCAACGAAGCCCATGCTGCCGGTGCCCAGAGCGCCGCCTATATGATGTTGCGGCTGCCGCTGGAAGTGGCGCCGCTGTTCGAAGAATGGCTGGCCGCCCACTATCCGCAGCGTGCCGCTCATGTGTTGAGCCTGATCCGCCAAAGCCGTGGCGGGGAGCTCTACGACAGTCGGTTCGGAGCCCGAATGCGCGGAGAGGGGCCGTTTGCCGATCTGTTGGCGCAACGCTTTGCCAAATCGATCAAACGGTTGGGGCTCAATCATCGCGAAGGTTTTAACCTGGACTGCGACGCCTTCTGTCCGCCAGGTCGCCAGATGTCGTTGATTTGAGGACAATTGGCCTATGGTTGAGTAGGAGGAAAAGCACTTGGCCATTAGGCTGGTCACGTTTTTTGTGACCTGGAACACACGTCCTAGAGCGCTTGATTCAGTTTGAGTTAAGTTTCGACAGATACCTTGTTCATCGAGTGACTGACGGGTCGAGATCTTCGGCCTGGATGTTTTTTAAACAGCCACTGGCTTCACACCGGACAAAACGGGAAAATTCCCTGACTCCGCCAAAGAGGATGAATCATGAGTGACAAGGATAAACAGCCGTTGGCTGCGTCGGCTTCAGCCCAACCCGAGGCGGAAACCGCCGATGCAGCGCTGAAGCATATCGTTGACGGCTTTTTGCATTTTCATCACGAAGTTTTTCCCCAGCAGGAAGAACTCTTCAAAAAACTCGCCACGGCTCAGAGCCCTCGAGCGATGTTTATCGCCTGCGCCGATTCGCGCATCGTTCCTGAACTGATCACCCAAAGCGCCCCCGGCGACCTGTTCGTGACCCGTAACGTCGGCAACGTTGTGCCGCCCTATGGGCAGATGAACGGCGGTGTTTCCACGGCCATCGAATACGCGGTCCTGGCCCTCGGCGTACAGCACATCATCATTTGCGGGCACTCCGACTGTGGCGCGATGCGCGCCGTGCTCAACCCGCAAAGCCTGGAAAAAATGCCCACGGTCAAAGCCTGGCTGCGTCATGCCGAAGTGGCGAAATCGATGGTCCAGGAAAACTGCCATTGCGCTGACGAAAGCGAAAGCATGCATGTCCTCACCGAAGAAAACGTGATCGCCCAGCTTCAGCATTTGCGCACGCACCCTTCGGTCGCCTCGCGCATGGCTAACGGTCAGCTGTTTATCCATGGCTGGATCTACAACATCGAAACCAGCGAAATCAGAGCTTACGACGCGGACAAAGGGTGTTTCCTGCCGCTTGATGGCAGCCATCCGATCCCCGTGGCGACGCCCAAAGCGCGCTTCTAAATCCTCCCAGGTGTGGTTTAGCCGAGGTTGCTGATCAAGCAGCCTGGCTTTGCCACGCCTGAAGAAAACTTCGGGAGAGTCACCATGCGTGCTGCTCAACTCAAAGCTGTTCTGCCACGGGAGCTGCTGGCGTCCGTGGTTGTGTTTCTGGTCGCCCTGCCCTTGTGCATGGGCATCGCCATCGCCTCGGGCCTGCCGCCGGCCAAGGGTTTGATCACCGGGATCATCGGTGGACTGGTCGTCGGTTGGCTTGCAGGTTCGCCTCTGCAAGTCAGCGGCCCGGCGGCGGGTCTGGCGGTGCTGGTCTTTGAACTGGTGCGCCAGCATGGTGTTGCCATGCTCGGTCCCATCCTGCTGTTGGCGGGTTTTCTGCAACTGATGGCCGGGCGCTTCAAGCTGGGCTGCTGGTTTCGGGTCACGGCGCCAGCGGTGGTGTACGGCATGCTCGCCGGGATCGGCGTGCTGATCGTGTTGTCGCAAGTGCATGTGATGCTGGACGCTGTGCCCAAGCCTTCGGGGCTGGATAACCTCGCAGCCTTCCCGGCGGCCGTCCTCCAGGCCTTGCCCTCCCTTGGCTGGCAAGCCGGTTTGCTTGGCCTGTCGACGATTGCGGTGATGTGGTTGTGGGAAAAATTCCGTCCGCACTCCCTTCGCTTCATACCCGGCGCGCTGCTTGGCGTAGGTCTGGCGACGGTGGCCAGCCTGATGCTCGCCTTGCAGGTCAAACGCGTGGAAGTTCCGGCCAACCTGGCAGAAGCCATCGACTGGCTGAAGCCTGCCGACTTGCTCAATCTGGCCGACCCGACGTTATTGATCGCGGCATTTGCCGTGGCCTTCATCGCCAGCGCCGAGACCCTGCTCTCCGCAGCGGCGGTGGATCGCATGCACAGCGGCCAGCGCTCCGATTTCGATCGGGAGTTGTCGGCACAGGGCGTCGGCAACATGCTCTGCGGCCTGCTTGGCGCGCTGCCCATGACCGGCGTGATCGTGCGTAGCTCGGCCAACGTCCAGGCTGGCGCCACCACGCGAATGTCGGCGATCTTCCACGGTCTGTGGTTGCTGGCTTTCGTGTTGTTGCTGTCCAGCGTGCTGCAAAGCATTCCGGTGGCAAGCCTGGCGGGTGTGCTGGTGTACACCGGTTTCAAACTGGTCGACCTCAAGGCCTTTCGCGGTCTGGGCCGTTATGGCCGGATGCCGATGTTCACCTACGCGGCGACAGCGCTGGCAATCATCTTCACCGACCTGTTGACCGGCGTGCTGATCGGCTTCGGGTTGACCCTGGCCAAACTGGCCTGGAAGGCCTCGCGGTTGAAAATCAGCCTGATCGACCTGCCGGCCGACGGTGAGATGGAGTTACGACTGACGGGGGCCGCAACCTTTCTCAAGGTGCCGGCGCTGACCCAGGTGCTGGGGACCATTCCCCCAGGCGCGACAGTGCATGTGCCGCTCAATAACCTGAGCTACATCGATCACTCGTGTCTGGAGTTGCTTGAGGAATGGGGTCGGGCCAATGCGGCCAAGGGGTCGAAGCTGATTATTGAAGCGCGGGGGTTGAAGCGTCGGTTGGAGGGGCGTTTACGAACCACCTCCGGAGTGGGCTCTACGGCATAGAAGTAATCAATGTGGGAGCGAGCCTGCTCGCGAAGGCGGTGTATCAATCGACATAAATGTTGAATGACATATCGCAATCGCGAGCAGGCTCGCTCCCACAGGGGACGGTGCTGATTCTAAAGAATCAAGCCGCCGGCTGATCCAGCTCCAGCCCTACGCCCAGCTGGCGCGACAGGCACGGCCAGCGCTTCCAGGCGGCGCCGGTGTCCGGGCTGTTGAGTTTTTCGCGGTAGGCCTCCACGGACTCCAGCGCGAAACTGTCTTCATTGAGCATCTCATCCACAGCGTGATGCACCGCCTCATCCAGTTGGTTGGCAAAATCCTCGCCGATCAGTTGGTGGGCAATCAGGTTGGCGACCGTCATGTCCAAGGGGATCAGTGGCTGGCCAAAATGCTTGATGTACAGGTCATTGACCTCTTCCACCAACCGATGCGCCAGATAGGCTTCATCCAGCAGGCTGTCCAGGCCGACATGACCGGCCATGATTGCCGGTGGCTGGAGGAAGAACTGCTCGGCGATTGTCAGCACCGGCTTGATCTGTGATTCGATACCCGCTTCCCTGGCGACTTCATTGGCTGCGTCCAGCAGGTCCGGCACTTGCTCTATGTACGCGGCCACAAAACGCGTCATCACGCCGTTGGCGTCGGCATCCGGCAATTGGATGGCGGAGTGAAGGTGTGGCAATTGAGTTTCAAGCTGACGAGTCAGCAGGCCGGTCTCGGCCTCGTGTTGTTGGGCTTTTTGGATCTGCTCGCGCAATGCGGCGGTGTTCATGAAAACTCCAGGAAACAAAGGCAATGAAATAGGGAAGACATAACTTAGCTTGCTTATGAAAAATGCTAAGACGCATTTGTCATAATTGTTTCATCCTTGAGACGCCTCCGTTATATCGATTTGCCACCACTCGTCTGCATCCTTCTCCATTCGTGACCTTGAACGCAAGTCCCAGCTGTTTCAGATCATTTACGCCATCACGTTGCGAGGTAGCAGTCGCTGTCTATACTCGGGTGGGAATGGAGTTAGCTGATGACGCCCGACTGCACACGCAGCAAGGCTCGGCGATTCAAGTTTCGTAGTCTGAAAAAGCCGCTCCCTTGCCGCAGGTGAAAGCCGGCGGGATAACAAGAACGATAAGGGGAACCCGCAATGATGCGACATCCACACGTCTGGATGGGCCTCCTGTTGTGGTCGATTTTCAGCCAGGCGCAAGCCGCCTGGACTGTGAATATGGCGCCGGGAGCGACTGAAATCAGTCACGCAGTATTTGACCTGCACATGACCATTTTCTGGATCTGTGTAGTGATCGGCATCATCGTCTTCGGCGCCATGTTCTGGTCGATGATGGTCCACCGCCGCTCCACCGGGCAGGTGGCCGCAAAATTTCATGAAAGCACCACCGTCGAAATCCTCTGGACCATCGTGCCCTTCCTGATTCTGGTGGCCATGGCGGTTCCTGCGACGGCAACCCTGATCAAGATGTACGACGCCAGTGAGCCGGATATCGATATCCAGGTCACCGGCTATCAGTGGAAGTGGCACTACAAATACCTGGGCCAGGACGTCGAATTCTTCAGCAACCTGACGACCCCTGCCGACCAGATCCACAACAAGGAAACCAAGGGCGAGCATTACTTGCTTGAGGTCGACAAGCCTTTAGTGCTGCCGATTGGCGCCAAGGTGCGTTTCCTCGTGACGTCCGCCGACGTTATCCACTCCTGGTGGGTGCCGGCCTTTGCGGTCAAGCGCGATGCGATTCCCGGGTTCGTCAACGAAGCCTGGACCCGCGTCGACAAACCCGGCATCTACCGTGGCCAGTGCGCCGAACTGTGCGGCAAGGACCATGGCTTCATGCCGATCGTGGTCGAGGTCAAGGAAAAGGCCGATTACGAAAAATGGCTGGCCGAACGCAAGGCCGAATCCCTGCAGCTTAAAGAACTGACCAGCAAGGAATGGACCCTCGACGAGCTCAAGGAGCGCGGCGACAAGGTCTATCACACCGCCTGCGTCGCCTGTCACCAGGCCGAAGGTCAGGGCTTGCCGCCGATGTTCCCGGCGCTCAAAGGCTCGAAAATCGCCACCGGACCGAAGGAAGGTCACCTGAGCATTGTCTACCACGGCAAGCCGGGTACCGCGATGGCGGCGTTCGGCAAGCAGCTCTCGGAAGTCGATATCGCGGCGGTGGTGACCTACGAACGTAACGCCTGGGGCAACAACAAAGGCGACATGGTCACTCCTAAAGAAGTGCTGGAGCTGAAACAGGCGGAAAGCAAATGACCCGCTCTATTGCGCAACCAAGGAACCGGTCGGGGCAGCGCGCCCCGGCCTGCCCAGCCCATCTGTTTGCAGGAGACACGCCATGAGCGCCGTCATCGATGACCATGGTCATGCCGATCACGCCCACGGTCCCGCCAAAGGCCTGATGCGTTGGGTGCTGACCACCAACCACAAGGACATCGGCACGCTGTACCTGTGGTTTGCGTTTTCCATGTTCCTGTTGGGTGGCTCGTTCGCGATGGTGATTCGCGCCGAGCTGTTCCAGCCGGGACTGCAAATCGTCCAGCCGGAATTCTTCAACCAGATGACGACCATGCATGGTCTGGTCATGGTGTTCGGCGCGGTGATGCCGGCGTTCGTCGGCCTCGCCAACTGGATGATCCCGTTGATGATCGGCGCGCCCGACATGGCCCTGCCACGGATGAACAACTTCAGCTTCTGGCTGTTGCCGGCGGCTTTCATCCTGCTGGTGTCGACCCTGTTCACCCCCGGTGGCGGACCGAACTTCGGCTGGACGTTCTACGCCCCGCTGTCGACGACCTATGCACCGGAAAGCGTGACGTTCTTCATCTTCGCCATCCACTTGATGGGGATCAGTTCGATCATGGGTGCGATCAACGTGATTGCCACCATCCTCAACCTGCGCGCCCCCGGCATGACGTTGATGAAGATGCCGCTGTTCGTCTGGACGTGGCTGATCACCGCTTTCCTGCTGATCGCGGTGATGCCGGTGCTGGCCGGGTGCGTGACGATGATGCTGATGGACATCCACTTCGGCACCAGCTTCTTCAGTGCCGCCGGTGGCGGGGACCCGGTGTTGTTCCAGCATGTGTTCTGGTTCTTCGGTCACCCCGAGGTGTACATCATGATCCTGCCGGCCTTCGGTGCCGTCAGCTCGATCATCCCGACCTTCTCGCGCAAGCCGCTGTTTGGCTACACCTCGATGGTCTACGCCACGGCGAGCATCGCGTTCCTGTCGTTCATCGTCTGGGCGCACCACATGTTCGTGGTCGGCATTCCGCTGGTGGGCGAGTTGTTCTTCATGTACGCCACACTGCTGATCGCGGTGCCAACCGGAGTGAAAGTGTTCAACTGGGCCAGCACCATGTGGCAAGGCTCGCTGACCTTCGAGACACCGATGCTGTTCGCGGTGGCGTTCGTGATCCTGTTCTCCATCGGCGGCTTCTCCGGGCTGATGCTTGCCATTGCCCCGGCGGACTTCCAGTACCAGGACACCTACTTCGTGGTCGCGCATTTCCACTATGTATTGGTGCCGGGGGCGATCTTCGGGATCTTCGCGTCGGCCTACTATTGGTTGCCGAAATGGACCGGCCACATGTACGACGAAACCCTCGGCAAGCTGCATTTCTGGCTCTCGTTCATCGGCATGAACATGGCGTTCTTCCCGATGCACTTCGTGGGCCTGGCGGGCATGCCGCGGCGGATTCCGGACTACAACCTGCAATTCGCCGACTTCAACATGGTGTCGTCGATTGGTGCGTTCATGTTCGGCGCCACGCAGATCTTCTTCCTGTTCATCGTAATCAAGACCATCCGCGGCGGCCCGCCAGCACCCGCCAAACCGTGGGATGGCGCGGAAGGCCTGGAGTGGAGCATCCCGTCACCAGCGCCGTATCACACCTTCACTACGCCGCCGGAAGTGAAATGAACACACAAACCTATGTGGGAGCGAGCCTGCTCGCGAAGAACGATGACGCGGTCTGCCTGTTAAACCGCGGTGTTTGCTTCGCGAGCAGGCTCGCTCCCACAGGGTTCGGCGAAGAGGTTGGAAACCATGGCTGACTCGATTTCGATGAAGAAGCTGGTCACGCGTCTGCTGTTGGTGGTGGTGGCGATGTTTATCTTCGGGTTTGCCCTGGTGCCGATCTATGACGTGATGTGCAAGGCGTTCGGCATCAATGGCAAGACCGCCGGGCAGTACGAGGGCGAGCAGACGGTCGACACTTCGCGGCAGGTGCGCGTGCAGTTTCTGTCGACCAATTCCGCCGACATGTCCTGGGATTTCTATCCCAAAAGTGACGAACTGACGGCCAACCCAGGGGCGGTGAACGAGATGATTTTTATCGCGCACAACCCGACCGACAAACCGATGAGCGCCCAGGCAGTGCCGAGCATCGCACCCAGCAACGCGGCAGCGTACTTCCACAAGACCGAATGTTTCTGCTTTACCCAGCAAGTGCTGCAGCCCGGTCAACGGATCGAGATGCCGGTACGTTTCATCGTTGACCGCGACATGCCCAAGGAAGTGAAGCACCTGACGCTGTCCTACACGCTGTTCGATATCACCGCCCGACATCCACCGGTAGCTGTAAACACTGGCGGCTGAGCGTGCCCGATAAGGAGAACAATAAATGGCAACTCATGAACACTATTACGTACCGGCCCAGAGCAAATGGCCGATCATCGCCACCGTCGGCATGTTCGTCACCGTGTTCGGCCTGGCCACCTGGTTCAACGACCTGAAGGCTGCGCGGCCGGAATCCCACGGCCCGCTGATCTTTTTCGTCGGCGGCCTGCTCTTGGCTTACATGCTGTTCGGCTGGTTCGGCACGGTAATCAAGGAAAGTCGCAGCGGGTTGTACAGCGCCCAGATGGACCGCTCGTTCCGCTGGGGCATGAGCTGGTTCATCTTTTCGGAGGTGATGTTCTTCATCGCCTTCTTCGGTGCACTGTTTTATGTGCGGCATGTGTCCGGTCCGGCGCTCGGCGGTGAAGGCGCGAAAGGCCTGGCGCACATGCTGTGGCCGAACTTCGAGTTCGTTTGGCCGCTGTTGAACAACCCGGATCCGAAACTCTTCCCGGCACCCAAGGACGTTATCAGCCCCTGGGGCCTGCCGCTGCTCAATACCGTATTGCTCGTGAGCTCCAGCGTCACCGTGACCATCGCCCACCACGCTTTGAAAAAGGGCCATCGCGGTGCGCTGAAAATCTGGCTGGCGATCACTGTCTTGCTCGGCTGTGCGTTCCTCGGTTTTCAGGCCGAAGAATATATCCACGCCTATCGCGAACTGGGCCTGACCCTGGGTTCCGGCATCTACGGCGCGACGTTCTTCATGCTCACCGGGTTCCACGGCGCCCACGTGACCATCGGCACCATCATTCTGTTTGTGATGCTGATGCGGATCATGCGTGGGCACTTCGATAACGAGCACCAGTTCGCGTTTGAAGCGGCGAGTTGGTATTGGCACTTCGTGGACGTGGTGTGGATCGGGCTGTTCGTTTTCGTCTACGTGCTCTGAGGCTTTACCAAGGCGCACTAGAAACCAACTGGCCGCTGAAAAAACCCCAGGCAATCAAGCCGACGGTGATAGCGGCCAGGGCAACACGAACACTCAAGGCAATGACGAGGCGGTTCGAGCTGCTGTCGTCCTTGACCAGAAAAAACAGGCCGCTGAACAGGCTGACAACCGTGGCAATCAGCATCAGGACGATGGCTGCTTTGAGCATGGTGGGACTCCGGGGGAAAGGCGATGCACTTGAGTATAGCTATCGCAACCAGCGACTTTCTGGCGACGCCATGAAGCGCTTCCGGCCGGGCATCGTGCCGACCCTGGTGGTCGCACTTCTATTGCCCATGCTGGTGTCACTGGGGTTCTGGCAATTGAGCCGGGGCGCGGAGAAAAGCGCGCTGCTGCACAGCTACGCCGAGCGCCGCACGGCTGAACCGATGGCCAGCACCGAGCTGCTACACACCGAGGATCCAGCCTTTCGCCGGGTTCAAATTCACGGCCAGTTCGATGCCGCACACAGCCTGCTGCTGGATAACCGCCAGCGCGACGGCAAGGTCGGCGTCGAACTGCTGCAACCGTTTCAGGACCAGGCGACCGGGCTCTGGTTGCTGGTCAATCGCGGCTGGCTGCCGTGGCCGGATCGGCGTACCCCGCCGCAGTTCACGACACCGACTCAGGCCCTGAGCCTGGATGCCTGGGTCTACGTCTCCCCCGGCGCCACCTTCCAATTGCACGCCGACCCGAGCACCACCACCTGGCCACAACTGATCACTGCCGTCGAACCCGCCAAGCTGTGGACGGCGCTCGACCGTGACGGTTTTGCCTACGAATTACGCGCAGAAGCCGGCCCCGCGTCCTACCAGGCCGATTGGCCGGTAGTGGCCATGGGGCCGGAAAAACATATCGCTTATGCCGTGCAGTGGTTCGCCATGTCGATCGCCCTGTTCGGCCTTTATCTCTATCTCGGCTGGCACAACGCAAAGGAGAAACACCATGGGAGCGGCCATGAATCCACCCAGCATGTCTGAGGCGAAAACGCCGGCGAGTCGGCGCAAGGGCCGGTTGCAGTTATTGCTGATCCTGCTGGGGGTGATCGGTCCGATGATCCTCGCCACGGGCATGTACAAGTTGCAGTTCTGGGTGCCGGAAGGCCGCAGTTATCACGGCGAGCTGATCGGCAACGGCCAGACCCGCGCCGACCTTGGCGTGCAAGCGCAGGAGGACCGTTGGCAATTGCTGGTCACGGCGCCCAAGGAGTGTTCGGTGGACTGCCAGCAGCTGGTTTATCTGGCGCGGCAGATCCAGATCGGCCTCGGTCGCGATGCCGGGCGTGCCAGTCACGCCCTGGCCGCGGCCCAACCGTTGGCGGCCGATTACGACGCCAAGCTGACCCGCGAATACCCGCAACTGCAACGCTACCCAATGGACCTGACCACTTTCACCAAAACAGCGGGAGGCAAAACCGCACCGCAACTGTGGATCATCGACCCGCACGGCAATCTGGTGCTGCGCTACGACCCGACGGTGAAGGGTAAGGACCTGCTCAACGACCTGCGTCATTTGCTGAAACTGTCGAACATCGGATAAGGGCATCGTCATGGCCAAACCTGGATTTCGCCTCGCGCTGTTTGCCACCTTGCTGGCACTGATTGTGGTGTTGCTCGGCGCCTACACCCGCCTGACCCACGCCGGCCTCGGCTGCCCGGACTGGCCGGGTTGCTACGGCTTTATCAGCGTGCCGAAAAGCGAAGCCCAACTGGCCCATGCCGAATTGCATTTTCCCGATGCACCCGTCGAAGCCCACAAAGGCTGGAACGAGATGGTCCACCGCTATTTCGCCGGCACCCTTGGGTTGTTGATTTCAGTGCTGGCCGGTCGCGCCTGGATGCATCGTCATCATCCGGGGCAACCGGTGAAGCTGCCGCTGTTTCTGCTGGTGGTTGTCATCGCCCAAGCGGCGTTCGGCATGTGGACGGTGACGCTCAAGCTCTGGCCGCAGGTGGTGACCGGGCATTTGCTCGGCGGTTTTGCGACCTTGAGCCTGCTGTTTTTGCTGACCTTGCGCCTGTCCGGCGTACTGCCGGCGCTGACCGTGCCACGGCGTTTGCAGCACTGGGCGACGGCCGGGTTGCTGCTGGTAATCCTGCAAATCGCCCTCGGGGGCTGGGTCAGTTCCAACTATGCAGCCGTGGCTTGCATCGACTTCCCGACCTGCCATGGGCAATGGCTGCCACCGGCTGATTTCGCCAACGGTTTTCACCTGACCCAACACATCGGCCCCAATTACCTGGGCGGGCAACTGGACAGTGATGCCCGCACAGCGATCCATCTGACTCACCGCATCGGCGCGTTGCTGGTGACGCTCGTGCTGCTGGGGCTGGCCTGGCAACTGAAAGTGGTTGGCATGACGCGCTTGGCCGCAATGGTGCTGATCGCCCTTGCGGCCCAAATCACCCTCGGTATCAGCAACGTCTTGTTCCACCTGCCGCTGCCGGTCGCGGTCGCGCATAACGCGGGGGGCGCAGCGCTGTTGCTCACGATGGTGCTGGTCAATTATCACGCGCGAACCAGCCTGGTTCGGGTCAAACAGCAAAACCTTGCACGCTGGCGGTTCAGCCCGCGTAAACACTCAGCCGGGCCCATAACAATAAAAGGAGAGATGCCATGGCGACTTTGATCGGCGAACGTCACAGTCAGGCGATCTGGCGTGACTACCTGGAGCTGACCAAGCCTAAAGTGGTGGTGCTGATGCTCATCACCTCGCTGGTCGGCATGTTCCTCGCGACCCGCGCCGGGGTGCCGTGGACGGTGCTGGTGTTCGGCAACCTGGGGATCGCGTTGTGTGCCGGGGGTGCGGCGGCGGTGAATCATGTGGTGGACCGGCGTATCGATGCAGTGATGGCGCGTACCCACAAACGTCCCTTGGCTGAAGGGCGGGTTTCACCTGCGGCGGCGCTGACATTTGCCCTGGTATTGGCGGTGATTGGGCAAGCCGTGCTGCTGGCCTTCACCAATGCGCTGACGGCCTGGCTGACCCTCGCGTCCCTGCTCGGTTATGCGGTGATCTATACCGGTTTCCTGAAGCGCGCGACGCCGCAGAACATCGTTATCGGTGGCCTGGCCGGCGCTGCCCCGCCGTTGCTCGGCTGGACCGCTGCCACCGGTCATGTCAGCGCCGAACCCTTGTTGCTGGTGTTGATCATTTTCGCCTGGACCCCGCCTCACTTCTGGGCCCTGGCCATTCACCGCAAAGAGGAATATGCCAAGGCCAACATCCCGATGTTGCCGGTGACCCATGGCGAGCATTACACCAAGGTCCACATCCTGCTTTATACCTTCGCGCTGCTGGCGGTCAGCCTGATGCCCTACGTGATCCACATGAGCGGCATGCTTTACCTGATTTGCGCCCTGGGACTGGGCGCAAGGTTTCTGCAATGGGCCGTGGTGCTGTACCGTGGCACTCGGCCGCACGCGGCGATCAACACCTTCAAGTACTCTATCTACTACTTGTTCCTGCTGTTTATCGCGCTGCTCGTAGACCACTACTTACTGTTGAACCTATGACTCGAACTCAGAAAACCGTCTTTATCCTCGTCGCCCTGATCGCGCTGGTTCTGGGCCTGACCATCAACAAAGTGCTGTCCGGAAAAGGCCAGGGCGATCCGACGGCATTGATCGATGCCGGGATCATTTTGCTGCCGCAAAGCCGCAACCTGCCAAACGTGACGATGACCGATCAGGACGGCAAGCCGGTGATGGTCAACGAGCTGAAAGACAAATGGTCACTGCTGTTCTTCGGCTACACCTTCTGCCCGGACATCTGCCCGACCACCCTCGCCCAGCTGCGCCAGATCAAAAGTGAACTGCCGCCAGAGGCTGTGGCGAAGTTGCAGATCATCCTGGTCAGCGTCGACCCGAACCGCGACACGCCCAAGCAGCTCAAGCAGTACCTGGGCTACTTCGATCCGCAGTTCACAGGCCTGACGCCTTCGTCGATTGAAGACATTCAGAAACTGGCCAATGCGGTGAGCATTCCGTTCATTCCGGCAGACACCAGCAAGCCGAATTACACGGTTGATCACAGCGGCAACCTCGCGGTGATCGGGCCGGACGGGACACAGCGTGGGTTCATTCGTGCACCGCTGAATAACGCCAAGTTGGTGGCGCAGTTGCCGGTGATGCTCAACCGCAAATAAACACCACGCCCCCTGTAAGAGCCAGGCTTGCCGGCGAAAGCGCCCGTGAGATCGCCGTCGCCGGCAAGCCTGGCTTCTACAGGGGACGGTGTTTCAGGCATAAAAAAATGGGGCGCATTCGATGCGCCCCATTTTTTGTTAACGACTCAGATCAGAACGCCGGCAATACCGCGCCTTTGTACTTCTCGAGGATGAAGGCCTTCACTTCCGGGCTGTGCAGGGCAGCAATCAGTTTCTTCATGTCTTCGCTGTCCTTGTCGTCCGGGCGGGCTACGAGGATGTTCACGTAAGGCGAGTCGTTGCCTTCGATGACCAGCGCATCCTTGGACGGATCGAGCTTGGCTTCCAGCGCGTAGTTGGTGTTGATCAGCGCCAGGTCGACCTGGGTCAGCACGCGCGGGATGGTCGCGGCTTCCAGCTCACGGAATTTCAGGTCCTTGGTGTTCTCGGTGATGTCCTTGACCGTCGAGAGGATGTTGTTGGAATCCTTCAACTTGATCAGGCCGGCCTTGGCCAGCAGCAACAGCGCGCGACCGCCGTTGGTGGCGTCGTTCGGGATCACCACGTTGGCGCCGCCTGGCAGTTCGGTCAGGGCCTTGTACTTGCTGGAGTAAGCGCCCAGCGGTTCCAGGTGTACACCGGCAACGGCGACCAGGTCGGTGCCCTTGGCCTTGTTGAACTCATCGAGGTACGGCTGATGCTGGAAGAAGTTGGCGTCCAGGCGTTTTTCGGCAACCTGCACGTTTGGCTGGATGTAGTCAGTGAACACTTTGACCTTCAGGTCCACGCCGTCTTTGGCCAGGGCCGGTTTGACGAATTCGAGGATTTCCGCGTGCGGCACCGGGGTGGCTGCAACGGTCAGAGTGTCAGCGTGAGCGGAAAACGCTGCAACGGCTGCGAACGCGACGAGTAGTTTTTTCATTCAGCTAACTCCTTGTGGGTACCCGCTTGCGGCGCCTGGATTTGGCGCCTGCCAGCGAATGGCCGGCTCATGTCTTGTTTACGAGAACTGTTTATTTTCTGGAGAAATGGACGACCAGTTTGTCACCAACCATTTGCAGAACCTGTACCAGCACCAGCAACAGCACCACGGTGACGATCATCACATCGGTCTGGAAACGCTGATAACCAAAACGGATCGCCAGGTCGCCCAACCCACCGGCACCGACCACACCGGCCATCGCCGTGTAGGACACCAGTGTAATAGCCGTCACCGTAATCGCCGCGTAAATGCCCGGGCGGGCTTCTGGCAATAGGGCGTTGATGATGATCTGCCGGGTCGTCGCACCCATGGCCTGGGTGGCTTCGATGATGCCGCGATCCACTTCACGCAGGGCGGTTTCCACCAGTCGCCCGAAGAACGGCGTGGCACCCACTACCAGCGGCGGGATCGCACCGGCGACGCCGAGCGAGGTGCCGGTAATCAGCACGGTGAACGGGATCATCACGATCAGCAAAATGATGAACGGCAGCGAACGCAGGATGTTCACCACCAGCGACAGCACGGCGTATAGCGTTCTGGATTCCAGCAACTGACGCGGACTGCACAGGAACAACAACACGCCCAGCGGGAGGCCGAGCAACACGGTGAACAACAACGAACCGAAGAGCATCAGCAGGGTATCGCCGGTAGCCAGCCAGATTTCGAACCAGTCGATGTTGACGAAGAAACTTGTCAGGACTTCCATCAGCGCAGGACCTCCATGTGGACGTCAGCCGCGGTGAAGTGGGCGAACGCCGCCTCCATGTCGCCACCGGTAACAGCCAGGGTCAATTGCCCGTAAGGGACGTCTTTGATGCGGTCGATACGACCGGCCAGGATGCTGTAGTCCACGCCCGTTTCCCGAGCGACGGTCCCCAACAGTGGTGCGTAGGTCGCTTCGCCCTGGAAGGTCAGACGCACGATGCGGCCCGGCACATGGGAGAAGTCGTCACGCTGTTCGCTTTCATCGATCTGCTCGTCTTCTTGCACGAAACGTTTGGTGGTCGGGTGTTTCGGATGCAGGAACACCTGGGCCACCGAACCTTGCTCGACGATCACACCCGCGTCCATTACGGCGACCTGGTCGCAGACCCGGCGGATCACGTCCATCTCGTGGGTAATCAGGACGATGGTCAGTTTCAGCTCGCGATTGATCTCAGCCAGCAATTGCAGGACCGACGCCGTGGTCTGCGGGTCCAGGGCGCTGGTGGCTTCGTCGCACAGCAGGATTTTTGGCTTGGTCGCCAGGGCGCGGGCAATGCCGACGCGCTGCTTCTGGCCGCCGGACAGCTGCGCCGGGTACTTTTTGGCGTGGTCAGACAAACCGACCCGCGCCAGCAACTCGGCGACACGCTGGTCAATCTCGCTGCGCGACAGTTCACCGGCCAGGGTCAGCGGCAGCGCGACGTTGTCGGCCACGGTCTTGGACGCCAGCAGGTTGAAGTGCTGGAAAATCATCCCGACCTGCTGGCGGAAGCGGCGCAGGCTGTTGGCGTCGAGCGCGGTGACTTCTTCACCGTCGACGAAGATCTTGCCGCCGCTGGATTCTTCCAGGCGATTGATCAGACGCAGCAGGGTACTTTTTCCCGCGCCGGAGTGACCGATCAGGCCGAAGACCTGACCGTTCTCAATCGTCAGACTGGTCGGGTGCAGGGCGGGAATATCCTTACCGGCGACGCGGTAGGTTTTGTGGACGTTTTGAAACTCGATCACGTAGCGAACCTTGTGGGGCGCGTTGGAAAAGGGTCAGCGGTTAGCCGGGCGCGCATTTTAGCCTGTCCGTATAGAGGTTATTAGCATTTATTCCGCATTCAACCTTCCATTTGGCAATAACGCGATCGAAGGTTAGAAAAAAGGAACGGCTAAAAAGCTCGCCAGTCACTAATAAGGCAACTCGAAAACGCCCCCGGTGCCGTGCCTGGGGAATGCACATAAGTCCTGGCTACGGGATCGCAACGAGGAGTTTACGACTGATGAGTACTAAAAAGCCTGCCGCACCTAAAAGCGCACTGGCCGGGACCGATACCCTGGACCGCGGCAACACCAATGCCAAGCTCGAGAGCCTGGAAAAGTTTCGCTCCGACGCCACCGAACAAGCCCTGCGCACCAATCAGGGCGTGAAGGTTTCGGACAACCAGAACACGTTGAAGGTCGGCGCGCGCGGGCCGTCGTTGCTGGAAGACTTCATCATGCGTGAAAAAATCACGCATTTTGACCATGAGCGCATTCCAGAGCGCATCGTCCATGCTCGGGGCACTGGCGCTCATGGTTTTTTCCAGACCTATGAAAACCATTCCGTACTGACCAAAGCCGGTTTCCTACAAGATCCCGGCAAGAAAACCCCGGTCTTCGTGCGCTTTTCCACGGTGCAGGGCCCGCGAGGGTCAGGCGATACCGTGCGGGACGTGCGAGGTTTCGCCGTGAAATTCTTCACCGACGAGGGCAACTTCGACCTGGTGGGCAATAACATGCCGGTGTTTTTCATTCAGGATGCGATCAAGTTCCCTGACTTCGTGCACGCGGTGAAACCGGAGCCACACAACGAGATCCCTACCGGCGGCTCGGCTCACGACACCTTCTGGGATTTCGTCTCGCTGGTGCCAGAGTCGGCGCACATGGTGATCTGGGCCATGTCCGACCGGGCGATCCCGAAAAGCCTGCGCAGCATGCAGGGCTTTGGCGTACACACGTTCCGCTTGATCAATGCCGAAGGAAAATCACGCTTCGTCAAATTCCACTGGCGCCCTACCGCCGGTACTTGCTCACTGGTGTGGGATGAAGCGCAGAAGCTCGCCGGTAAAGACACCGATTACCACCGCCGCGATCTGTGGGAGTCGATCGAGATGGGCGACTACCCGGAGTGGGAGTTGGGCGTGCAGGTCATCGAAGAAGAAAACGAACATAACTTCGACTTCGACATCCTCGACCCGACCAAACTGATCCCGGAAGAACTGGTGCCCATTACCCCGCTGGGCAAGATGGTGCTCAACCGCAACCCGGATAATTTCTTCGCCGAAACCGAGCAGGTTGCGTTCTGCCCGGGCCATATCGTGCCGGGCATCGACTTCTCCAATGATCCGCTGCTGCAAGGGCGGCTGTTTTCCTACACCGATACGCAGATCAGCCGACTCGGTGGGCCGAATTTTCACGAGATCCCGATCAACCGTCCCGTAGCACCCTTCCATAACGGCCAGCGGGATGCGCTGCATCGCACCACCATCGACAAGGGACGCGCCTCCTACGAGCCGAATTCCATCGATGGCGGTTGGCCGAAAGAAACGCCGCCTGCCGCGCAGGACGGTGGATTCGAGACCTATCCGGAGCGCATCGACGCCAACAAGATTCGCCAGCGCAGCGAGTCGTTCGGCGATCATTTCTCCCAGGCGCGCCTGTTTTTCCACAGCATGAGCAAGCACGAGCAGGAACACATCATCTCGGCTTACAGCTTTGAGCTGGGCAAGGTTGAGCGTGAATTCATCCGTGCACGTCAGGTGAACGAGATCCTGGCCAATATCGATCTGGAACTGGCCAAACGCGTGGCGCAGAACCTTGGTTTGCCGGCGCCGAAGGCTGGCACCGTCGAAGTGCGTAAAACTTCACCCGATCGCTCACCGGCCTTGAGCCAGGCCAACCTGCTGCCGGGGGATATCAAAACGCGGAAAGTGGCGATTCTGGCGGCCAACGGTGTCGATGGTGCTGCGATTGATGCGATGAAGAAGGCGCTGAAGGCAGAAGGTGCGCACGCCAAGCTGCTTGGCCCGACTTCCGCGCCAGTGACCACCGTCGATGGCAAGACACTGCCGGTGGACGCTTCAATGGAAGGCTTGCCTTCGGTGGCATTCGATGCGGTGTTCGTACCCGGTGGCGCGGCGTCGATCAAGGCGTTGAGTGGCGATGGCGTAGCGCTGCATTACCTGTTGGAAGCATACAAACACTTGAAAGCGATTGCGCTGCATGGCGAGGCGAAGCAGTTGCTGGACGTGTTGAAGCTTGAGGTGGATGCGGGGCTGGTCGTGGGTGCGGATGCCCAGTTGATCAAACCGTTCTTTGCCGCCATCGGGCAGCATCGGGTTTGGGATCGGGAGCCTAAGGCCAAGGCGATTCCGGCTTAAGGCTTTGTATCGTTAGGGAGGACGCCTTCGCGAGCAGGCTCGCTCCCACAGGGTTTGGGTTTGATCATAGAAAGTGTAATCAACCCCGATTCACTGTGAGAGCGAGCCTGCTCGCGACGCTTTCAGGGTTTACGCGGACTCAAGACGATCTGCGCCGGAACGTTGCGCAGGATCTGCTTCTGCAGATTCAGATCGAACTCCGAATCCAGCTTCTTCACCCGCTTAGTCAGCAACGTCGCCAACCATGGGTAATCCTGGGTACGCGGCGCCTGAATGCTGACATCGCACTGGTAATTCACCACATCGGCGGCAATCGCATCCAATTGACGGCGAAGTTTGCTCATATCAGTGAGGTTCAAGGCAATTGTGGTGCTCTCAGCCGTAGGATCAATGACTTTGGCCGGTGGCTTGGCCTCGGCCGCCATGAGCGCCGCTTCAGCCCTGTCCAGTTCAGCTTTACGGGCATTGACGATGGCGTTGTTGACCCCACCCGTCAGCGCCGGAGCCTTTGGCATTAATGCCCGGGCCCGGGCCAGCGCCGTAGCGGCCGCATTTACATCGCCCTTTTGCAGCACGATCTGGCTGCGACGCAGGTAGGCTTCGGCCAATTGCCGCTGATAGTGCACAAGGGACGGATCGTCTGGCGACTGGGCCTGCAAGGTCGCCAACTGGTCTTCGGCGGTGGCCAGCTCGCTGCTGGCCAGGTTTTGTTCCAGCTGCGCGATGGCCGTGGCCCGGGCATCGGTCGCCGCAGTGGTGGCCGATGGCGTGCTTTGGCAAGCGCCCAGTAGCAGCGAAAATGCGACAAGGAGCAGATAACGGGAGGCTGACAGCTTCATTCCTGCGACTCTCTATTTGCGCAAAAAACGAGCAAGTCTACACCCCTCGACGGGGCAGGACAAAACTCAGCAGAAACAGTGCGGCGGCCGTCACAACAATCGACGGGCCCGCCGGGGTGTCTTTGAACCACGACAACGCCAGCCCGCCACAGACCGCGAGCATGCCCAGCAGGCTCGCGCCCAGCGCCATCTGTTCCGGCGAGCGAGCGTGACGTTGTGCCGCAGCCGCCGGGATAATCAACAGCGAAGTAATCAGCAACACACCGACGATTTTCATCGCCACAGCGATCACCACCGCGATCAGCAACATCAGGGCCAGGCGTAGCGCCGGCACGGGCAAACCTTCCACCCGGGCCAGTTCTTCATGCACCGTGATCGCCAACAATGGCCGCCACAACGTCACCAGCAACGCGAGAACACCGGCGCTGCCACCGAGTATCCAGGCCAAGTCGGTCGGGCTGATCGCCAGCAAGTCACCGAACAGATACGCCATCAGGTCGATCCGCACTTCGTGCATGAAGCTTAGTACGACCAGGCCCAGAGAGAGCGTGCTTGGTGCGAGAATTCCCAAAAGCGTGTCGGACGCCAGCGGCTGACGCTGTTGCAACGTCACCAGCAGCACCGCCAACAGCAAGCAACCGACGGTGACGGCAACGGTAGGGCTGACATCCAGCAGAAAGCCCAATGCCACGCCGAGCAAGGCCGCGTGGGACAACGTGTCGCCGAAATAGGCCATGCGCCGCCAGACCACGAACGAACCCAGCGGTCCTGCGACCAGCGCCAAAGCCAGACCTGCAAGCAGGGCGTAGAGCAGAAAATCAGCCATGCTTGCAGCTATCTCCATGGACATGGGGTTGGGCCGTCGGGGCCGCGTTGACCACCGAACCATGCAGGTCATGGGCGTGGTCGTGGTGGTGGTGATAAATCGCCAGGCTTTGTGCGTTTTTGCCAAACAGCTCGACGAAAGCCGGATCGCCGCTGACTTGTTCCGGGTGCCCGGAGCAGCAGACATGACGATTCAGACAGACCACCTGGTCGGTGGTGCTCATGACCAGGTGCAAATCGTGGGAGACCATCAATACCCCGCCGCCGTGACGGTCGCGCAGCCGCGTGATCAGGCTGTAGAGCTCGGCTTGGCCGGCCACATCGACGCCTTGCACCGGTTCGTCGAGCACCAGCAGTTCCGGCTCACGCAGCAGGGCTCGAGCCAGCAGCACACGCTGCATTTCGCCACCGGAAACACTTTGCACCGGGCTGTCGATCACCTGCTCGGCGCCGACTTCCTTGAGTGCAGCCAAGGCCCTGGCACGGTCCACGCCGGGCACCAGACGCAAAAAGCGCAGTACCGACAACGGCAGCGTCGGATCGACGTGAAGTTTTTGCGGCATGTAACCGACCCGCAGTTTCGGCTTGCGCCAGACGCTGCCGCTGTCCGGTTTCAACAGACCGAGCACCGCGCGCACCAGCGTGGTCTTGCCCGCGCCATTCGGGCCGATCAGGGTGACGATCTGCCCCGGCTCGACGCTCAGCTCGATGTTATCCAGCACGTTTTGCCCGGCAAAGGTGACGACAACCTGCTCGAGGCGAATCAGCGCATTGCTCATCAAGCCCCCTGGCAACCCGAGCAGAGGCCGACCACTTCAACGGTCTGGCCTTCGACGACGAAACCGACATCCTTGGCGCTGCTGATGATCGCGTCGCTGATGGATTTCTGTTCGAGCTCAATGGCGGCGTGACATTCGCGGCAGATCAGGAATTGACCCTGGTGGGCATGCTCCGGGTGATTGCAGCCGACGAAGGCGTTGAGCGAGGAGATGCGGTGGACGAGGCCGTTTTCCAACAGGAAATCCAGCGCACGGTACACGGTAGGCGGCGCAGCGCGGCGGCCATCCTGCTCACTGAGTACCGCGAGAATGTCGTAGGCACCCAACGGCTTGTGACTTTGCCACACCAGCTCCAGCACCCGCCGACGCAAGGCGGTCAGGCGCAGGCCTTGACGTGCGCACAAGGCATCGGCCTCAGTCAGTGCGCTATGTACGCAATGAGAGTGGTCGTGGGGACGGCTGGCAATCGGTGTTTTAGGCATGAGCGGCGACGAGTTTTGTGAGAGACGTTATTATGTTACCCGTTCTCGCCTCTTCGAGTGGTCATCGTGTCCCGACTTTTTTCTATCTTTGTCACATTTGCCGCAAGTTTTCTGTTCATTGGCTCAGCTCAAGCCGACGTCAAAGTCCTCACCAGCATCAAGCCGCTACAGCTGATTGCCGCTGCGGTGCAGGACGGCGTGGCAATCCCGGAAGTGCTGCTACCACCGGGCGCTTCACCGCATAACTATGCCTTGCGTCCTTCCGACGTACGGAAGGTGCAATCGGTGGATCTGGTTTACTGGATCGGTCCGGACATGGAAGGGTTCCTGCCTCGCGTGCTGAACGGTCGAACGCTGCCGAGCGTCGCTGTGCAGGATCTGCCGGGACTGAAACTTCGCCACTTCGGCGAAGACAACCATTCGCACGCGGAAGAAGCCGATGAGCATGACCACGATCATCGCCCTGGCAGCCTGGACGCGCATTTGTGGTTGTCTCCGGTAAACGCTCGCGTGATCGCCACAAAAATGGCTGCTGACTTGAGTGCAACCGATCCGGCCAACGCCACGCGTTATCAGAGCAACCTCAAGGCGTTCGATGAGCGTCTGGATGCAATGGATCTTCGCTTGAAAGCGCGTCTGGCCAGCATCGCAGGCAAACCGTACTTCGTATTCCACGAGGCCTTCGACTACTTTGAAGACGCCTACGGCCTCAAGCACGCCGGCGTATTCAGCGTCGCCGCCGAAGTCCAGCCGGGCGCCCAGCACGTCGCAGCGATGCGCACGCGGTTGCAGGAAGTCGGCAAGACCTGTGTGTTCAGTGAGCCGCCGTTGCGTCCGCGCCTGGCGGAAACCCTGGTGGCAGGCCTGCCGGTGAAATTGGCGGAGCTGGATGCGTTGGGCGGGTACACGCCGGCGACTGCGCAGGGGTATGAGCAGGTGCTGGAGAAGTTGGGGAATGATTTGGCGGGGTGTCTGGAGTCGTTGTAACGGCGGGATCTGCGACGCCCCATCCGCGGGCAAGCCTCGCTCCTACGGATTTTGTGCCGTTCACAGATAATGTGCACGACACAAACCTGTAGGAGCGAGGCTTGCCCGCGAAGCTGTTAAAGGGCGAACGGTAGCGGCGTACTGACCTTCTGCCGCTGCGCCAACCGCTGCTGAAACTCCATCGGATCGTGAATCAACACGTCCTGACCGGCAAACGACTCCGCGGCAATCAACCGTGACAACCAGAACCGCACACACGCCACGCGCAACATGGTCGGCCACAGTTCAGCCTCTGCGGCAGTGAACGGACGCAACGCGGCATAGGCCCCGAGCAACGCCCGCGCCCGCGGCCCGTCGATCAGCCCGTCGTCATCCGAACACCAGTCATTCAAGGCAATCGCCACGTCATAGAGCATCGGTCCCGAGCACGCGTTGTAGAAGTCGATCAACCCGGTCAGGTGCGTGCCTTCGAACATCGCGTTGTCGCGGAACAGATCCGCGTGGATGTTGGCCCGTGGCAACGCCAGGATTTTCGTCTTCTGCTGAGTGATTTCGTCCAGCGCCCGCTGCAACAAATCACTCTGCTCGGCATTCAGGTGGGAGAGCAACTGCGTGCCCTCCTCCAGCATCCAGTCCAGGCCACGATCGGTTTTGCGCTTGATCATGTTGGCCTGGGTCGCCAGATGCAGATGGCCCAGCAACTCGCCGACTTGGGCGCAATGCTGCGCGTTGGCTTCCTTGATGTGCTTGCCGGCCAGGCGTGGTTGCAACAGCGCAGGCTTGCCGGCCAGTTCGCGCAAGGCCACGCCGTCAGTGGTGCGCAGTGCGTAAGGCACCGGCAAGTCGGCTTCGTGCAGCACATCGAGCAGTTCGATGAAGAACGGCATCTCCTGAACCGGACCGCGCTCGACCAGGGTCAGGACAAATTCGCCCTGCTCCAGGCTGATGAAGAAATTGGTGTTTTCACTACCGGCGGCAATTCCCTGGAAATCAAGCAGGCGGCCGAGCCCGTATGGGGCGAGAAAGGTTTCCAGCTCGGGCCGAGCCAGCGGGGTGAACACAGACATGTTTAAACTGCCAGTACGGGCGCCGCTGCATGAGCCAGCGCCGATTGAAATTAAGAAACTACTTCCATTCAAAAATCTTCCACGACGGAATCAGCATATCCGGCTGATCCGAGCGGATGAAGTTTGCATCTGTCCCATCCGCACGCACCAGGAAATACGGCGGTCCGACCTTCGGCGTGACCTTGATCGCGTACAGGAAACCGTTTTGGCGGTACTCCTGAATCGTTTTGTCCCCTTCCGTGCGGATCGTGACTTCCGGCTCCGGTGTGGGCGCATCATCCGCCGCCATGACGGCCAGGGGAACGGTTGCAAACAAGCCAGCCAGCAACAGGCGATTTAGTGTGCGCATGATAACCTTGTCCCTTTGTCGTCAACGGTCCCGCTATTCTAGCGCCGGACCCGCCGAAAAGGTTGATCCTGCTCATGAGCCAAGCCCCCCTCGTCCTGGTGGACGGTTCTTCTTACCTGTATCGCGCCTTTCACGCCCTGCCGCCGCTGACCACTTCCAAGGGTTTGCCGACCGGAGCGGTCAAAGGCGTGTTGAACATGCTCAAGAGTCTGCGCAAGCAGTACCCGGACAGTCCGTTCGCCGTGGTGTTCGACGCCAAGGGCGGGACATTCCGTGACGAAATGTTCGCCGAGTACAAAGCTAACCGTCCGAGCATGCCCGACGACATGCGCGTACAGATTGAGCCACTGCATCAGAGCGTGATCGCGCTGGGCTTCCCGTTATTGTGCGTCGAAGGCGTCGAGGCCGATGACGTGATCGGCACTTTGGCCCGCAGCAGCGCAGCAGCTGACCGACCAGTGGTGATCTCCACCGGCGACAAGGACATGGCGCAACTGGTCGACGGCCACATTACCTTGGTCAACACCATGACCGGTAGCGCGCTGGACGTGGAGGGCGTGAAGGAGAAATTCGGCGTCGCTCCCGAGCAGATCATCGATTATCTGGCACTGATGGGCGATTCTTCCGACAACATTCCGGGCGTTCCAGGCATTGGTCCTAAAACCGCTTCCGGCCTGTTGGTGGGCGTGAACGGCGGTCTGACCGAGCTGTACGCACAGCTCGACATCGTTCCGACCCTGCCGATTCGCGGCGCCAAGACCCTGCCGGCCAAGCTCGAAGAGCATAAGGAGATGGCATTCCTCTCCTATCAATTGGCAACCATCAAGATCGACGTGCCGCTGGACATCGGGCTCGACGACCTGCAAATGGGCCGGCCGGATCACGACAAACTCGCTGAGCTCTACACCCTACTCGAATTCAAGAGCTGGTTCGAAGAGAACCAGCGCGATGCCAAGCGTTCCGGCCAGGAAGTTACCGTGCCGGTGGCTGAAGAAGCCGCAGTCGAGACCGAGCTCAAGTACACCACGATCCTCACCCAGGCCGATTTCGACCTGTGGCTGAAGAAGCTCAACGACGCCAAATTGATCGCCTTTGATACCGAAACCACCGGCATCGATGCGCAGCAGGCGCAGCTTGTCGGCCTGTCGTTTGCTGTACAGGCCAACGAAGCAGCCTACATCCCGCTGACCCATTCCTACATGGGTGTGCCGGATCAGCTTGATCGCGACACCGTGCTGCGCGCGCTGAAACCGATTCTGGAAGATCCGAACAAACTCAAGGTCGGCCAGCACGCCAAGTTCGACATGAACATCCTCGCCAACTGCGCCATCGGTGGCGACCAGAATTGCGGCATCACCGTGCAAGGCATCGCGTTCGACACCATGCTCGAATCTTACGTGCTGGATTCCACCGCGACCCGCCACGACATGGACAGCCTGGCGCTCAAGTACCTGAACCACACCACTACGAGCTTTCAGGACATCGCCGGCAAAGGTGCCAAGCAGCTGACGTTTGACCAGATCTCGCTGGAACTGGCCGGGCCTTATGCCGCCGAAGACGCCGACGTGACGCTGCGCCTGCACCAGACCTTGCAGGAAAAGCTCAATGCCATTCCGAGCCTGAGCAAAGTCCTGAGCGAAATCGAAATGCCGTTGGTGCCGGTACTGGCGCGAATCGAACGCCAGGGCGCGTTGGTTGATGCCAACCTGCTGGGCATCCAAAGCGTCGAGCTCGGCGACAAAATGGTCGCGCTGGAGCGTGAGGCATTCGCCATCGCCGGTGAAGAATTCAACTTGGGCTCGCCGAAGCAATTGGGCGTGATCCTGTACGAAAAGCTCGGGTTGCCGATCCTCAGCAAAACCGCCAAGGGCCAGGCGTCCACCGCCGAAGCCGTCCTGGCGGAACTGGCCGAGCAGGATTACCCGTTGCCCAAAGTGCTGATGCAGTACCGCTCGATGAGCAAGCTGAAAAGCACTTACACCGATCGCCTGCCGGAACAGATCAACCCGCGCACCGGGCGGATTCACACGTCCTATCATCAAGCTGTCGCGGCAACCGGGCGCTTGTCGTCCAGCGATCCGAACTTGCAGAACATTCCAATCCGCACGGCCGAAGGGCGGCGGATTCGTCAGGCGTTCGTCGCGCCAAAGGGCTACAAGCTGCTGGCGGCGGACTATTCGCAAATCGAGCTGCGGATCATGGCGCACCTGGCCAAGGACGAAGGTTTGCTGCACGCCTTCCGCAATGACCTGGACGTGCACAAGGCCACCGCCGCCGAAGTGTTCGGCGTGGAACTGGCCGACGTCACCACCGATCAACGTCGCAGCGCCAAGGCGATCAACTTCGGTTTGATCTACGGCATGAGCGCGTTTGGCCTGGCCAAGCAGATCGGCGTTGATCGCAAGCAATCCCAGGCATACATCGACCGTTATTTCGCCCGCTATCCGGGTGTTCTGGCGTACATGGAACGCACCCGCACCCAGGCGGCCGAGCAAGGTTTTGTCGAAACGATCTTCGGCCGACGCCTGTACCTGCCGGAAATCAACGCGAAAAACCCGGCCCTGCGCAAAGGCGCCGAACGCACGGCGATCAACGCCCCGATGCAGGGTACGGCGGCGGACATCATCAAAAAAGCCATGGTGGCGGTGGATAACTGGCTGACCTCCTCGGGCCTCGACGCCAAAGTCATCCTGCAGGTGCACGATGAATTGGTGCTTGAGGTGCGTGAAGATCTGGTCGACCAGGTCCGCGATGAAATTCGCGTGCACATGAGCGACGCCGTGAAGCTGGATGTACCGCTTCTGGTCGAGGTTGGCGTAGGCAATAACTGGGATGAGGCTCACTGAGCCGTCTGAAAGGGCGTTTTCTGCTGCGGCATAGTGCCGCGGCAGATGGGTCAAGAGCCCTTATTTCGGAAAGAAATCACACTTATTACAAATGGTTTCTGAAGCTCCGGAACTAAACCTGTGAACTGCCACTCAGAGTTACTGAATGGCTGGTGAAGCCCTTCGATGCTCCTATGTTGTGTTAAGTGTTGGCAGATATCTGGACCCCGCCCTAGCGGTCCGGAACTTGAACCCCGGAACTTCCCCCTCCCCATAAGAAGTCCGGGGTTTTTTTTGCCTGCGATTTATTGCTCCGCAACCTCGGAGCCTTTGTCCGCCAGCTCCATCCAGCCTGCCAATACAGTGTAGGCGTCTTCCAGACCCATGCGCTTTGGCGCCGAGAACAGCTGGATGCTAATCGCATCGCCCCATCCTTTGCGGATGTCTGCCTGAACCTTGAGCAGCACGTTTTTCGCCGCGCCATAGGTCAGCTTGTCAGCTTTAGTCAGCAAAATGTGCATCGGCATGCCACTGGCGACGGCCCAGTCGAGCATCAACAGGTCGAAATCGGTCATTGGATGACGGATGTCCATCATCAAAATCAGGCCTTTCAGACTTTCGCGACCACCCAGATAAGCTTCCAGGTGACGCTGCCAGTGCAGCTTCAACGGGATAGGCACTTTCGCGTAACCGTAACCCGGAAGGTCGACCAGACGACGATCATCGTCTAGCTTGAAGAAGTTCAAGAGCTGCGTGCGACCCGGAGTTTTCGAGGTTCGCGCCAGGCTAGCGTGCGTCAGGGTGTTCAGCGCGCTGGATTTGCCGGCGTTGGAACGCCCGGCGAAGGCCACTTCAAAGCCTTCGTCGTCGGGACATTGATCGACTTTGGCAGCGCTGAGCATGAAGGTGGACTGTTGGCACAGGCCGAGGATGGGGTTCTTGAGTTGCATGGGATTTCCGATGTGGGCGGCGCCGGGAATGGACGCGGCAAGCGGTGTCGTTTCCGTTTCAGTGACGCCAGTATATAATGCCGCAGATTTTGTGTGCGCTTTGTCCCAGCGTAGGATGAAGTTCACGAGAGCGATTGACCTTGATTGCGCATTAGAACGCAGAACGCTCTCAACCCTGAAAAGGTCGTTTTATGACGAAATGGCTGCTAGCTGCCGGTGTCTTGATGCCGCTTTACAGCGCTCAGGCTACACAGGATCCGGAAGCTGTGTACAACCGTGTTTGTGGTGCCTGTCATTCCGGCCAACTACCCATGGCGCCCAAAAAGGGCGACCAGGAAGCTTGGACGCCGAGGTTGGCGAAAGGTATGGGGACGCTGGTGCAACACGTGACCCAGGGTTTCAAGGCGATGCCGCCGCGTGGTTTGTGCATGGACTGCAGTGCCGAGGATTACCAGGCAATCATCCAGTGGATGAGCGAGTGATCCCGGTCCATAACTCTTTAACCCTTAGCCGTAGTTGGATTAGCTGATGAACAAATTGATCGTGAGTCTGCTGTTGACCGTGGGGATCTCCGGCGTAGCCCATGCTGCAGGTGATGCAACTGCTGGTCAGGCGAAAGCCGCAGTATGTGGCGCCTGTCATGGCCCGGATGGCAACAGCATGGCGCCTAACTTTCCGAAACTGGCAGGCCAGGGCGAGCGTTATCTGAACAAGCAGCTGCACGACATCAAGTCCGGCAAACGCACCGTTCTGGAAATGACCGGCCTGCTGACCAACCTGAGCGATCAGGACCTGGCTGATATCGCCGCTTACTTCGCCAGCCAGAAAGGCAGCGTTGGCGCCGCCGACCCGAAAGTCGTGGCTCGCGGTGAGGCCTTGTTCCGCGGTGGCGACCTGGCCAAGGGCCTGCCAGCCTGCACCGGCTGCCACTCTCCGGATGGCAAGGGCAACGCGGCTGCCGGCTTCCCGCATCTGGGTGGTCAGCACGCTCAATACGTTGCCAAGCAATTGACCGACTTCCGCAAGGAAGAAGGCGGTCGTGCCAACGATGGCGATACCAAACCAATGCAAAGCATTGCCAAAAAGCTCAGCGACGAAGATATCGCTGCGGTGTCCAGCTACATTCAAGGCCTGCACTAAGACCGGCGAACAGGGCGTGCCGCGGGAAGTACATCTCCTGCAACGTTAACGCTCTATTAATCCGTCGCAGCAAGTATAAAAAGGGTGGCTCAGGCCGCCCTTTTTTGTGGCCGCTGCCGTTACACTACAGAACTCAAGCCCGCCAGGACCTGTCTGAAAACAGGTCGCGCGAGGCGACCCAAATTGTCCAGGAGTAAAGCATGCGTAATCTGATCATCAGCGCCGCACTCGTCGCTGCCAGCCTGTTCGGCATGACTGCCCAAGCCGCCGAAGCACCCGCCGCCCCTTATGTCGAACTGACCAATCCGGTTCCGGTCGCCGTGCCTGGCAAGATCGAAGTCGTGGAGCTGTTCTGGTACGGCTGCCCGCATTGCTACGCTTTTGAACCGGTGATCAACCCTTGGGTCGAGAAACTGCCTTCCGACGTGAACTTCGTCCGTATCCCTGCCATGTTCGGCGGCCCATGGGACGCACACGGCCAGATGTTCCTGACCCTTGAAGCGATGGGCGTAGAGAGCAAGGTTCACGCTGCGGTATTCAACGCAATCCAGAAAGAACACAAGAAACTGACCGACAAAGACGACATGGCCGACTTCCTGGCCACTCAAGGCGTAGACAAGGACAAGTTCCTGGCCACCTTCGACTCCTTCGCCATCAAGGGCCAGATCAACAAAGCCAAAGAACTGGCAAAGAAATATGAAATCTCCGGCGTCCCAACCATGATCGTCAACGGCAAATACCGCTTTGACGTGGGCTCTGCCGGCGGTGCCGAAAAAGCGCTGGAATTGGCCGACAAACTCGTCAACAAAGAGCGAGCGGCTAACAAGGCTGCTGCCAACTAAGCGCGGGGCCCACCATGCGCCGCTGGGGAACTGAACGTGTCGTTGGCCTGCATGATCCGCGGGTCAACGAGCATCACCTGGAATCGACGGGATTGCCCGCAGACAGCCGTCTGCGCTTGCTCAGTTTCAATATCCAGGTCGGCATCAGTACCGAGCGCTATCGGCACTACTTGACCCGAGGCTGGCAGCATCTGCTGCCGCACACCGGGCGTGCCGACAATCTGCAAAAGATCGGCAATCTGCTGGGCGACTTCGATCTGGTCGCCTTGCAGGAAGCCGATGGCGGCAGCCTGCGATCAGGCTACGTCAATCAGGTTGAACACCTGGCGCAGCTCGGCGCCTTTCCCTACTGGTATCAACAACTCAATCGCAATCTCGGTCGCCTCGGCCAGCACAGCAATGGCGTGCTCAGCCGCCTGCGCCCGTGGGCAATCGAAGATCATCCGCTGCCGGGGCCCAAGGGCCGCGGGGCGATTCTGGTGCGTTTCGGCGAAGGTCCGGAGGCGCTGGTGGTGGTGATGATGCACCTGGCACTGGGCGCTCGGGCTCGCAGTATGCAACTGGCTTACATCCGCGAGTTGATCGGCGGTTACAAACACCAGGTGCTGATGGGCGACATGAATACCCACGCCAGTGATTTGCTGCAGAACTCCCCGTTGCGTGACCTCGGTCTGCTAGCACCGCAACTGGAAGCGACCTTCCCCAGCTGGCGCCCGCAGCGCTGCCTCGACCATATTCTGCTCAGCCCCACACTGACCCTTGAAAAGGTCGAAGTGCTGGCACAACCGATTTCAGATCACCTGCCCGTCGCGGTAGAGATTCGTCTGCCGGGTTCGCTCACGGCCGATGCATTCCCCGCGTTGAGTCCTGCCCCTTCGCGGATCCCATGAATGAGCGACGAAACACAGCGCTGGAAAGAGAAATACCTTAAAAGCATCGAACAACAGGAAAAGCTCGAACGCCGATGGGATGCCCGGCTCGACTTGCTGCGCCGTGGGCTGGTGCGCAGCACCCTGGCCGCAGAAGGCACCGATCGCGCCGTTGACCAGTGCATGAAGGAAATGCGCGAAGTCGTGCGCACCGATGACATGGACGCCGGTCTGGCCGCCCTGCTTCCGCGCCTGGAAAAAGCCGTACTCGACTCCGAGCAGCGCCGGGAAACCCGGGTCAACCAGACCAGCGCCGCATTGACTGCACTGGTGACTCAGCTGCAAACACTGCCACTGCCTCGAGAAGTCAGCCGGACGCTGAAGAACTTTGCCAAACAACTGGATGGTCGAGTCAGTCAGGCCCGTGAGATTCCGTTGCTGCTCAGCGAACTGAGTGGCCTGCAAGGCAAAGCCTTACGTCAACTGGATACCCCGGCAGAACCTGATCGCCCCGGTTTTCTGCAGCGCCTTTTTGGTAACCGGGAAGCGGATGAAGCCACCCCGCAGGCCACCGTTCCTGCGGTGCAAGCGGCGCCCCTGCAAACTGTCGAACCGATTGCCGAGACCCCGCCGGCAACGGTTGATCTTGCACCCGCGGTGGAGCATCCGCCAGTCGAACAGCCAACGGTCATCGACGTCCAACCTGCCGCTGCGATCCCTGAATCACTGGAAGTACAGGCAACGGAACCTGCTCCGGAATTGGTGGTGTTTGTCCCGCCTGTGCTTCAGTCAGAGACTGCATTTGCGCAAGCGGTAGAGCCACAGACCCAGCCGAACATCGAACAACCGATAGATCCAACGCCAGCCGAGCAAGAGCCACAGGCAGTCAACCCGGATGAACTGACCCCGGTGACCATCGAGGCGGAGCACCTGGCGCCAGAGGAAGTTCTCTACGCCCTGCCCGACTCACCCGAGCCGTCCTATAGTTCAGTCGCCAAGCATATCGAAGACACGCTCCTTGGCCTCCTCGACGACCTGACGCTGCCCGAACGCCATCGACCACAAGCCGAAGCGATGCGTGATCGTCTGCAAAACGGGTTGAACTGGTACGAACTGATCCCGATCCTCGATGATCTGGCGACGTTGATGCTGGCGATCACCGACAGCGGCCAGCACGAATTCGAAGCGTACCTGCAGCAACTCAACGAACGTCTTGAATCGTTCCAGAGCAACTTGCAAGCTGCCAGCGACGGCCATGCCGACAACCGCTCGGCTGCACGCGAGATGGATACGCAGATTCGCGAGCAAGTCGACGGCCTGCAGAGCAGCGTGCAAGAAGCGGCGGACCTGGACGACCTCAAGCACGTCCTGGAGAACCACCTCGAAGGCCTGCTCGGCACCATGGATCAACACCAGAAACAGCGCGACGAACGTGAGCAGGAAGTCGCGGCTCGGTTGCAAAGCCTGGCCGAACGCGTGGCGCACATGGAACAGGAAGCGCTGGGCTACCGCGAACACCTTGAAGAACAACGGCAGAAAGCGCTGCTCGATCCCCTCACCGGCCTGCCCAATCGCGCGGCCTGGAGTGAGCGGCTGGAACACGAAGTCCGCGAATGGCAGCAACACGGCAACATCCTGTTGCTGGCGATGCTCGACCTCGACCACTTCAAACGCATCAATGATAACTACGGTCACCTGGCAGGTGACAAAGTGCTGAAAATCATTGCCAGCGTGTTGCGCAAACGCCTGCGCGGGACGGATTTCATTGCGCGGTTCGGGGGTGAGGAGTTTGTCTTGCTGATGCCCGACACGTCACCGATAAATGGCGCACAACTGCTGGATACTTTGCGCGCATCGATTGAAGCCTGCCCTTTTCACTTCAAGGGCGAGCGGGTGACCATCACCATTTCCATAGGTTTTACGGCATTCAAACCCGGAGAACACAGCGACCTGGTGCTTAAAAGAGCCGATCAGGCGCTATACCGTGCGAAAAATGCTGGTCGCAATCGCGTCGAGGCTGGTTGACAGCCAATTGTTCCATTTTATTTAAAACAGCGCTTTTGCGCTCTGCGCGCAAGTCAGTACGTTACACTGTTGCATTACTGACTTGCGCGTACTGCCTCCTGCCATGAAATGTCTTGCCTTCTTTACGTCGCTGCTCCTGTTGGCCGGTTGTGCCAGCGGCCCGCGGATCGACACCAGTCACCCTTCAGCCAATCACGACAGTCGTATTCAGTTCGTGGTGGTGCATTACACCTCCGCCTCCCTCGAGCGCTCCCTGCAATTGCTGACCCACGGCGAGGTCAGCAGTCACTACCTGATCGGTGACGACAAAGGCGCCACCATCTATAAGCTGATGGATGAAAATCTTCGGTCCTGGCACGCAGGCGAAAGCGAATGGCAAGGCCGGACCTGGCTGAACTCCAGCTCCATCGGCATCGAGATCGTCAATCCTGGCTTCAAAGACACTCCGACGGGCCGCCTTTGGTATCCCTACAGTGAAGATCAGGTTCAGTCGCTGATCTTCCTGCTCAAAGACATCAGCAAGCGTTACAACATCAACCCTCGTTCCATCATCGGGCACAGCGACATCGCGCCGCTGCGCAAGCTCGATCCCGGCCCGCTGTTCCCCTGGAAGCGCCTGGCCGGCGAAGGCATAGGCGTCTGGCCAAACGAGCAGGCCGTCGCACGCCAGCAAACCCAGTTCGCAGCAGAACTGCCGAGCATCAGCTGGTATCAGGGACAGCTGGCCCGACTGGGTTATGCCACGCCACAAACGGGCGAGCTTGATGTCGCCACGCGCCATGTACTGGCGGCCTTTCAAATGCATTTCCGCCCCGCTCGATTCGATGGCACTCCTGACGCTCAGACGGCGGCGCTTCTACAAGTTTTGAATCAGACAAAATAATGACGGCCGCCCGACGGTAAGGGCTTTTTCTCAATCAGCAGCTATAACTCATTGGTAATTCTTCGGATATCCATAATGGCTGTAGCTCGAGAGACGCTCCGTAGCTGGTTCTATCGCCCTTGGTTTTTGGCGACGCTGGCTGCTGCCTTGAGTGCAACGCTATTGATGACCGCCAGCCTGTTTCTGGCGATGCATCAAGTGGAGCAGCGGGAAAGCCAGGAAATGAATGCCCAGGGCGAGCGTTTCCTCGCCCGGCTTGAACAGCTATTCGGGCAGCTACGCGAAAGCCTCGACGATCTGGAAGCCCAGCCCCTGCGTGGCTGCGATGATGAAATGATCGCAACCTTGCAACAGGTCAGCTTCAATTACCGATTCGTTTATGAAGCTGCCTATATGGACGCCTCGCGGATTTGCTCGAATCGCCCTCGCCAGGAAGGGCTGTCGCTGAGTCGACCACCGGACATCAAGGGCCCCACCTACAGCTACTGGCTGAACACCACCACCGAGCCCGATGAAAACCGTGCTGCGCTGATGCTGGGACGCGGCAACTTTCGGGTCGCAACCTCACGCGGCCATTTGACCGACATGGTCGATCTATCCCCGGGCAGTAGCCTGCTGGTGGTGCTCTCCCATGGCACTCGTGCGATTCCTGTCCTCGGTGCCGCACAGGCCTGGCCGCCCACGGAATTCTGGCCACTGGAAAGCCGCGATGCGCTGCAGGTGACACAAACCCGCTTGATTTACCGCATGCCCACCAACAACCCCGAATACCAATTGGTGCTGATCACCCCACGCACGAACATGCATGTGCCAGCCGTGTGGTGGTGGCTGCTGCCGGCCAGTCTGGCGCTGAGTGCCTTGGTCGGTTTCATGGTGTTTCTGCTGGTGCGCCAGCGTCAGTCACTGGACGCTGAACTGAACGGCGCCATTCGACGGGGCGAATTGCAGGTGTTGTATCAGCCGATCTTCGATCTCGACAGCCGCAACTGTGTCGGGGCCGAAGCCTTGCTGCGCTGGCGAAGGCCGGACGGCACGCTGACCAGCCCCGACCTGTTTATCCCGATGGCGGAAAACACCGGCCAGATCCGCCAGATGACCGACTTCGTATTGCAGCGACTTCTCGAACAACTGGGGCAACTGCTACGCGCCAATCCGCAGTTGTACATCTCCGTCAACCTTGCAGCTTGCGACGTCATGGTGCCGCGTATCGGCCAGGTGATGGCACGCCTGCTGACCTTGCACCGGGTCGCGGCAAAGCAGATTGCTTTTGAGGTGACTGAGCGGGGCTTGATCGATGTAGTGGTGGCCAGGGAAAACCTGCAAGCCTTGCGCGATGTCGGGCATCAGGTCCTGATCGATGATTTCGGCACGGGCTATTGCAGCCTCGCCTACCTGCAAACCCTGCCGGTGGACTGCCTGAAAATCGACAAGGCGTTCATTGATGCGCTGGGCCATGATGCCGCCAGCAGCGGCGTGGCACCGCACATCATTCATATGGCCCAGGCCCTGCAACTCAGGGTGATTGCCGAGGGCATAGAACATGAAGCCCAAGCGGCGTTTCTGAGCAGCGAAGGCGTCAAGTATGGTCAGGGCTGGCTGTTCGCCCATGCACTGAGCGCCGTGCAGTTCATCGAACTGATTACCCGTGGGCGCCGATTGAGCAATCGACGCCTGGATGATGAAGCCTGAGCAGACTGCTGGGTCTACACCGCCAGCGCCATATAGAACTGCGTGCCCTGTCCCGGCCGCGAATAAACGCCCATTCGCCCGCCATGCAACTGAACGATTTCCTTGCACAACGCCAAACCAAGCCCGGCACCGCCCTTCTTGCGTCCGACCTGGACGAAGGGCTCGAAGATCCGCCCCTGCTGACCGTAGGCAATGCCTTCACCGTTGTCTTCAACGCTGATGATCACTCGCTCGCCATGGCGCCGCGCCTGCAAACGTATCAGTCCATCCTGGGCGGTATGACGCAAAGCGTTATCGATCAGGTTATCGAGCACCCGGTCCAATTGCGCCTGGTCGGCCTGCAATCGGGGTAACGGCCCCTGCACTTCCACCCGCAGCTCAATACCCTTCTGCGCCGCAGCCCCGGCAAAGCGTGTCTGAGCCTGTTCCAGTAACTCTTCAATGGAACAAGGCGCCAGCGTGAGTTTCTGCAACCCGTTTTGGTAGCGCGAGAAATTCAGCAGGTCGTTGATCAGCTGCATCAAGCGCTGCATTTCTTCGTTCACGGTGTCCAGTAAATCGGCTTCGCGAGAGTCTTCAGGAAATTTCGCCCGTTCGCGGAACAGCCCGAAGGCCATGTGCATCCCGGTCACCGGGGTGCGCAACTCATGGGAGGCGCGCAAGACGAACTCGCTGCGCACCCGTTCGAATGCACGCTGTTCTGTGACGTCATGCAGCACCATCACGGCGCCAAGAATGTGGCCCTGCGTATGGCTGACAGGGGTCAGGCTGTACGTCAGTAACCTCGACTCACCGTCGACCTCAATACTCAGGTCTTCCGGCGCCCGCTCCAGGGTCCCGCCGCGCAGCACCAATTGCAGCTGCTCATCCAGTTCAGGACGATCGAGCGCTGTGCCCAGCCCTTGACCGAGTCGGTCGGTGTCCCACCCCAACTGACGCTGGGCCACGGGGTTGAGGTGTTCCAGATACCCTTCGCGGTCGATCATCAACAACCCATCGTCGATGCTGTCGAGTACCGCTTGCAAACGCTGCTGACCGGCGAGCAGCTCGTCGATGTTCATCGCCTGATGCTCACGCAGCGCCTCTGCCATGATGCCGAAGCGCTTGGTCAGCTGGTTCATTTCCTCGGCGGAGGAAACCGGCAGTGTCACCTCGAAATTACCCTGGCCGATGTCGTCGGCAGCCTGGACCAACGCTTCAATCGGAGCGCCAAACCGCCGGGCGATTGCATGGGCGGTCACGAACCCGATGATCAGCACGGCCAGCCCTATCAAACCGAGCAGCCCGGCAATCAGCAACGCGCGTTCCCGGGCCTGGCGTTCGATGTCATTGATGTTATCCAGGGAACGCTTTTGTTCAGAGACGAGACCGCTGCGCAGGGTATTGAATTTTTCCAACAGCGCCTCGTTGCCGGTCAATACGGGCACCGAGGCTTGTGTGTGATCGTAGGCCTGAAGAAAGTCGAGGTAGTCAGCCTTCGCCTGTGTGAAACCGTAGCCGCCATTGCCGGATTGCTGAAGGGAAGTGCCTTCGTCAAGCAGCTCGAGGTAGTGCTGCCGGGAGGCCTGGAACGCTGCGGGATCGGGATTTTCGTCGATCATGATCATCAGTTGATCGCCCAAGGCCTGACGCAATTTCAAGCCCAGGTCCAGCGTGACAAAGTTGTTGCGAACCAGCACTTCCTGGGTGCCAGCCATCTGCATCACGCTGACCAGCCCGAGCAAGAGCCCAAGCAGCGCCACGGTAATCAGCGCCGAAATACTCAGGAACAGCCGAGTACGCAGCTTCATCGCCAGTTTCATTGCCGGCTCACAGGTTGTACTGCTTGCGTTTGCGATACAGGGTCGAGGCATCGATGCCAAGTGTCTTGGCCGCCTGATCGAGGGTATCGGCGGTGGCGAGGACGGCACCGATGTGGGCTTTCTCCAATTCATCCAGGCTCAACGCCGCACCGATTCGGGGGGCGTTGTTGGTCGGGGTCTCGGCCATGCCCAAGTGGCTGATCTCGACCCGTTCCTGAGGGCAGATAATGCTCGCCCGCTCCACCACGTTACGCAGTTCGCGGATGTTGCCGGGCCAGCGGTAACCCAGCAACGCTTCGCGAGCCTCGTCGCTAAAGCCACGTGCCGGACGTGCGTACTCCTTGACGAAACGCGCCAGGAAACGGTCGGCCAGGTTCAGAATGTCCTCCCGGCGCTCGCGCAGTGGCGGCAAGTGCAAGGTGATGACGTTCAGGCGATAGAGCAGGTCTTCACGGAAACGGCCGTCGCGCACCATGTCTTCGAGGTTCAGGTTGGTCGCGGCGAGGATGCGCACATCGGCGCGGCGGGTCACGGGGTCCCCCACGCGCTCGTATTCCTTGTCCTGAATGAATCGCAGCAACTTGGGTTGCAACGTCAGGGGAAAGTCGCCGATCTCGTCGAGAAACAAGGTACCGCCGTCCGCTTGATTGACCCGCCCCAAGGTGCTTTCGCTGGCACCGGTGAAGGCGCCTCGGCTGTGGCCGAAGAGTTCACTTTCCATCAATTCCGCCGTCAGCGACGGGCAGTTGATGGTGACGCAGGATTTCTTCTGGCGTTTGCTCCAACCGTGGATGGCTTGGGACAGTTCACCTTTACCGGTACCGGACTCGCCGAGAATCAGAATGTTGGCGTCAGTGCTGGCGACCTGCCGTGCGGTTTCGAGAACCACTTTCATGGCCGGGCTATGGGAATCCAGTCCGTCCTTGGGTTTACGCACTTCGCCTTCAAGGGCTTCCAGCCGTGCCGAGAGTTGCCGAACTTCCAGCTGTTTGGCGGTGGCCAGACGCAACTGGTCGGGGCTGCAAGGTTTGACGAGGTAGTCGGCGGCACCGGCCTGGATCGCATCCACGGCGGTGTCGACAGCCGAGTGAGCGGTGACGATCACCACCCGCATCCAGGGTGCCTGAATGCGCATCTGAGCCAGCACATCCAGGCCATTGTCTTCACCCAGGCGCAGATCGAGGAAGCACAGATCAAACACCTGACGTTGCAGCAACGCATCGGCCTGCGCTGCACTGTTCGCGGTGGCGACGCTATAGCCTTCATCTTCAAGGCAATAGCGGAAGGTTCGCAGAATGGCGGATTCGTCATCCACCAGCAGAATGCGGCCTTGATGCTCAGTGGCTGATTCCATGTTCCTGCGCTCCTTTAATGAATGATCTTGAGTTAGTCCCGGAAAAATCGGGCAAGTTGCATGGTTGATTCTGATCCATTCCGGCCATGGCAGGGTAGCTCTCTACTCATCCATTAGCTAATGGACTGATTTCTCTGGTTTTTTGCACAAAAATCGCCGTTGAGGCGATTACCTGCGTTCTTTTCTGACATCCGCGCCCTCCTCTCAATTCAAAAATAATCAAAGTTGCCGGGAAACGATCGTGCAATACGCACGACCCTGCACGGCCCATCGTGCAGGATGCGTCCGTCATGATTTATACGTCAGATTTAACATATTGATTTAAAACGATTTTTTTCTTTGAAAAAGCTGGCATGCAGGCTGCAATAGCCTAGATAACCAGGGCCATTTTGAATCGACGCCCACTAAACAAGATCACCACCAGAGTGGGAGGAGTTTCAGGATGAATCGCCAACGTGTCGCCCAATTGCGTATCTCGCCTTTGCATATCCAACAAGGACTGTTTGGCATTCTGGCGCTGCTGATCACGTTGATCGCAGGTCAGCAGTTTTTGCTTTGGGAACAGAGCCAGCAACCAGAGGCTCCGCACCTGTCGATTCAACGCGCTACCCAGACCCATTTCAGCGCCGTCAGCAGCAGCCAGGCTGACCTCGCACCGATGCGAATGATGGACGTCGACCAGGCGCAGCCTGTGGATGAGATGCCCCGTCAGGAACGTTGGGTGTTCTGAGCAACCGGACTTGGCGCGCTCAATGCGCCGGGAAAAGCAACACAAGCTGCACCTCTAATATAGAAGCGTAAGGAGAATCACCATGTTGAGCTGGGCAATCACATTCTTGATCATTGCCATCATTGCTGCAGTACTGGGCTTCGGTGGTATCGCGGGCACCGCCACGGGTATCGCCAAGATTCTCTTTGTCGTGTTCCTGGTGATGTTTATTGCTTCCTTCTTCTTTGGCCGTCGCGGTCGAGGCTGAACATGAGCGTTTTGTTAAAGACACTGGCAGCCGCCCTGCTTCTGGGCGGTAGTGCCATGGCGATGGCGGCCAATGACGGCCAGACGCGGGCCAGCGAATTATTGAATTCGGACCCGCAGTACCGTGAAACGTGGACTAAAGTCGTTAAAAAGGAAGAACGACTGCCGGAATGGGTGATGAACCTGTCTGGCGATGCCGAGCAAATGAATGCTGTTGAAGAGGATGGCGACAAGTACCTGGTCGGGCCGCTTTGCGAAACGCAACCGACGTGCCTGAGCAAGCGCTTGATCGTAGCTTTCAGCTTCGACAAACAGGACGCCTACGCCATGCTGGTCGAAGTACCTGCAGGATTGCCGGCCGACAAGTCGCCAACGCGACATGCCGACTACCGCTTCCTCGGGAAACCGAACCAAGGCATGCAGGACATGTTGATGGAACAGCTCAAGAAAGATCCGAACTGGTACTGAGTTTGAAACACGAAAGGAGCAGCATCGCTTCTTTCCAGTGCGCTACCCGAGGAAGGTAGACGCATGACCAAGGGGTCGGGACGTTCTGACTGTTTCAGGGTCGGAGTGACCTACGGGCACATGGAGTGTCTGCGCAAGGGCCGGGTCAGGTAATAAAGCTGCGACGCAAGTTCGCCAGCCCAGAGTGGCTGGACGGACTTGCGAAGAGCTTCAACGTGCAAAGCGTTGATCTAGAGCACTGCACCCTATTCCCCCTACTGCATATTCCCCACAAAACCGTTTCGCGGTGTTTCTTCACGACCGTATATCGAGAAACCTTCGACTTTCGGCAGAAGAGTTTTCGCTGCCAAACGTAGGCTTTTTCCGAAATTTCGTCATGAATTCAACTGTTTAAAAAACAACCAACCTCCTCTGAAATGGCCGGTTCACGGCACTTATGCCTGCCGAAATGTCGTATTCGAACCGGTTGGGACGCGAGTTTCAATTAAAAAAGCTCATGCCGATTCGGCATAGGGTAGGCGTTTACGGCATTAGACGTCGCATCCTTGCATCGGAATAGTTGCGCCTTTTTTCGCCTGCCAGAGAGCCGAAACAAAGCGCTCCGGGGCACCTTATACGGGGGCAGATGCGCAGACTTTTTCGCCACGAGCGTTCCAGTTCTTGCATTCGCCTGAGTCAAACGCAAGTAAGGGTAAAGATATGAAGAAGGCAAAGCTCAGCCTCGCCTGGCAGATCCTCATCGGTCTGGTTCTGGGGATAGCAATCGGTGCGCTGCTCAACCATTTCAGTGCCGAAAAAGCCTGGTGGATCAGCAACGTCCTGCAACCGGCAGGCGATATCTTTATCCGTCTGATCAAGATGATCGTGATCCCGATCGTCATCTCCTCGTTGATCGTCGGCATCGCTGGCGTAGGCGATGCGAAGAAACTCGGGCGTATCGGCCTCAAGACCATCATTTACTTCGAGATCGTCACCACCATCGCCATCGTGGTCGGTCTGGTGCTGGCCAACGTGTTCCATCCGGGCACCGGCATCGACATGAGCACCCTGGGTACGGTGGATATTTCCAAGTACCAGGCCACAGCTGCCGAGGTTCAGCATGAACACGCGTTCATCGAAACCATCCTCAACCTGATCCCGTCGAACATCTTCGCGGCCATGGCCCGCGGCGAAATGCTGCCGATCATCTTTTTCTCCGTATTGTTCGGCCTCGGTCTGTCGAGCCTGCAATCGGACCTGCGCGAGCCGCTGGTGAAGATGTTCCAGGGCGTATCCGAGAGCATGTTCAAAGTCACCCACATGATCATGAACTATGCCCCGATCGGCGTGTTCGCACTGATCGCGGTGACCGTGGCCAACTTCGGTTTCGCTTCTCTGATACCGCTGGCCAAACTGGTGATCCTGGTTTACGTCGCCATCGCCTTCTTCGCCTTTGTCATTCTCGGCCTGATTGCCAGGATGTTTGGCTTCTCGGTGATCAAGCTGATGCGCATCTTCAAGGATGAGCTGGTGCTGGCCTACTCCACCGCCAGTTCCGAAACCGTGCTGCCGCGCGTGATCGAGAAGATGGAAGCCTACGGCGCGCCGAAAGCCATTTGCAGCTTCGTGGTGCCGACCGGTTACTCGTTCAACCTCGACGGCTCGACCCTGTACCAGAGCATCGCGGCGATCTTCATTGCCCAGCTGTACGGCATCGACCTGTCGATCAGCCAGCAATTGCTGCTGGTGCTGACCCTGATGGTGACGTCCAAAGGCATCGCCGGCGTACCGGGCGTGTCCTTCGTAGTGCTGCTGGCCACCTTGGGCAGCGTGGGTATTCCGCTGGAAGGCCTGGCCTTCATCGCCGGTGTAGACCGCATCATGGACATGGCGCGTACTGCCTTGAACGTGATCGGCAATGCCTTGGCCGTGCTGGTCATCTCCCGCTGGGAAGGCATGTACGACGATGCCAAGGGCCAACGCTACTGGAATTCGCTGCCGCACTGGCGCAGCAAGGAAAAGCTGCCAGTTGGCGAGGTTTCCAAGAACTAACGCAAAACCTTGCAGGAGTGAGCCTGCTCGCGATAGCGGTGCATCAAACAACAGAGATGTTGGATGTGCCGCCTTATCGCGAGCAGGCTCACTCCTACAAAGGTCCGGTGTAAGCCGAACAAACAAACCCCGGAGAAATCCGGGGTTTGTCGTTTCTGCACACCCCGCTATCATTCGCGGCATTCTTCGGGGGATTTAACTGTGCTCAATGGCCTGTGGCTTGGCTTTTTCATCGTGGCTGCCGTTTCGGCACTGGCGCAATGGCTGATCGGCGGTAACGCCGGGATCTTCGCGGCGATGGTGGAAAGCATTTTCGCCATGGCCAAGTTATCGGTCGAAGTCATGGTCCTGCTGTTCGGCACCCTGACCCTCTGGCTGGGCTTTCTGCGAATTGCCGAGAAGGCCGGGATCGTCGAATGGCTGGCCAAGGCGCTGGGCCCCTTGTTTTTGCGCCTGATGCCGGAAGTGCCGGCCGGTCACCCGGCCATCGGCCTGATCACGCTGAACTTTGCCGCCAACGGCCTGGGCCTGGACAACGCCGCCACGCCGATCGGGCTGAAGGCCATGAAGGCGCTGCAAGAACTCAACCCCAGCGCCACCATCGCCAGCAATGCGCAGATCCTGTTCCTGGTCCTCAACGCCTCCTCCCTGACCCTGCTGCCGGTGACGATCTTCATGTACCGCGCCCAGCAAGGTGCACCCGATCCGACGCTGGTGTTCTTGCCGATTTTGCTGGCAACCAGCTGCTCGACACTGGTGGGCCTGCTGTCGGTGGCGTTCATGCAACGTCTGCGACTGTGGGACCCCGTGGTGCTCGCGTACCTGATTCCCGGTGCCTTGGCCCTCGGTGGCTTCATGGCGCTGCTGGCGACGCTCTCGGCGACCGCTCTGGCCGGCCTGTCATCGATCCTCGGCAACCTGACGCTGTTCGGGTTGATCATGCTGTTTCTGGTGGTTGGCGCATTGCGCAAAGTGAAGGTCTACGAAGCGTTCGTCGAAGGCGCCAAGGAGGGCTTCGACGTGGCCAAGAACCTGCTGCCGTATCTGGTGGCGATGCTCTGCGCCGTTGGCGTACTGCGGGCGTCCGGGGCGCTGGACTTTGGTCTGGACGGGATTCGGCACCTGGTGGAGTGGGCCGGTTGGGACACGCGCTTCGTCGACGCACTGCCGACAGCGATGGTCAAACCGTTCTCCGGCAGCGCCGCGCGGGCGATGCTGATCGAAACGATGAAGACCTCTGGCGTGGACAGCTTCCCGGCGCTGGTGGCGGCGACGGTCCAGGGCAGTACGGAAACGACATTCTATGTGTTGGCGGTGTACTTCGGCGCGGTGGGCATCCAGCGGGCGCGGCATGCGGTAGGGTGCGCGTTGCTGGCGGAGCTTGCTGGCGTACTGGGCGCCATCGGCGTTTGCTACTGGTTCTTCGGTTAACCAACGATCCCCTGTGGGAGCGAGCCTGCTCGCGATAGCGGTGTGACAGTCAACATTAGTGGTGACTGATTTACCGCTATCGCGAGCAGGCTCACGCCTACATGGGGCCCGTGTTGGCTTTAAGGGCGACTTTCTGGCCTTGCTCTACCGTCCAAGCCACCACCTGCGCCGTCAACTGATCACTCGCCTGACCAAATCCGGCCACCACCGCCGGCACTTTCACATCGCTCAATGGCTGACGCACTTCAAAGCGGCGGCTGGCGAGGATGCGCTGGTCATACCCACGCACCAACAAGGCATCCAGCCGCACGACCACGCTCGCAGCGGTGCCTTGGTACTCAGTCTGAAATGCTTGCAGGCTCCCGCCCAACTCCAGATCTGCCTGGAAGTTGCTGTCATCCGTGCTCAGCAACGGCACTCGACCGTCCCGCTGGAAACCATCCAGCAACCGATTACGCAGCAACACCGGCGCCGGATCACTCCAGCGCGAGGCGGTGTAGCTGCTGATCAGATCACCTTGCGGGATCACGGCGATTTTCGGGCTATTCAACGCTTCGCTGGCCTGCGGCTTGGTCAGGCGCAGCGACCAGCGTTGCGGCGTGCCGTGGCTGGCCGAAACGCTGCTCTGGGTCGACGGCAAGCGATAGACATCGGAGGGCTCGGACTTGGGCAGGATCGAGCAGGCGCTGACCAACGTGAAGCTGGCGAGGAGGGCGAAGGTCGCAAGCTTCATGGCGTGAACTCCTTGTTCTTGTCATTGCCCAGCAAATAACCGCTGGGGTTGGCTTCCAGGCGCTGGGAGATGGCTCGCAACGACGTCAGGGTGTCGCGCAGCTCGCGCACCGCTGGCGCCAGGCCATTGAGGCCCTGCAAGCCGCTGTTCAGGGAATCCTGGTTGGTCGTGAGCAACTTGTTGATGGTCGCGCTGCTTTGTTCCAGTGATTTCATCGCCTGCTCGGCGCTGCCGAACATCTGCTTGCCCTGATCGTTGAGCAAGCCGTTGGCGTTGCGCATCAGCGTCGACGTCTGTTCCAGCATGGCGCCAGCCTGCTTGCCGACGGAGGCCAGTTGCTGCATCGCCTGACGAATATCACCGCGCTGGTCGGCGATGGTCCCGGTGGTTTGTTCCAGATGTTCCAGCGTCTTGCTGATGCGCTCGACGTTCTCTGTGGAAAACATCAGGTTAGCGTTATGCATCAGTGTGTTCACACCGGCCATCAGGTCGCCGCTGTCATTGAGCAAGCGAGCGATAGGCGAGGGTGAAGCGACAATCACCGGCAGATGGCCGTCCTTGCCTTTGAGGGTCGGGCTTTGCGGCGTACCGCCACTGAGTTGAATGATCGATGTGCCGGTGATCCCGGTCAGCGCCAGGATGGCCCGGGTGTCTTCTTTGATCGGCGTATCGCCGCCCAGGCGAATCCGCGCCAGAACCCGGCGCGGGTCTTTCGGGTCCAGGCGCAACGTCACCACATCACCGACCTTGATCCCGCTGTACTGCACGGCGCTGCCCTTGGACAGACCGCTGACCGCCTCGTTGAAGACGACTTCGTAATCCTTGAACTCGGTGTCGACACTGGACTTGGCCAGCCACAGGCCGAAGAGCAGGGCGCCTGCCACCACAATCACGGTGAACAGGCCGATCAATACATGATGGGCTCGGGTTTCCATGTCAGACCTCTTTCAACTGTTGAGCGGCGGTCAGCGCCGCGCGGCCGCGAGGGCCATGGAAGTATTCGTGAATCCACGGGTCGTCGGTTTCCGAGACCTTGTCGATGGCGTCCGCCACCAGCACCTTTTTCTGCGCCAGCACCGCCACCCGGTCGGTGATGGTGTAGAGCGTGTCGAGGTCATGGGTCACCAGAAACACACTCAGGCCCAACGCATCGCGCAACGTCAGGATCAATTGATCAAAGGCTGCGGCGCCAATCGGGTCGAGGCCGGCGGTGGGTTCGTCGAGAAACAGAATGTCCGGGTCCAGCGCCAACGCCCGGGCCAGCGCCGCGCGCTTGATCATGCCGCCAGACAGCGAGGCAGGGTATTTGTCCGCCGCGGACAGCGGCAACCCGGCCAACGCCAGTTTCACCGCCGCCAGATGCTCGGCGTCTTCACGGCTCAGGCCGGCGTGTTCGATCAGGGGCAGGGCGACGTTCTCGGTCACGGTCAGCGAAGAAAACAGGGCGCCTTTCTGGAACAGCACGCCGAAACGCCGTTCGACCATCGAGCGTTCATGTTCGGGCAGCGTCGGCAGGTTCTTGCCAAAGACCTTCACCACACCCTCGCTGGGCTGGCGCAAGCCGACGACGCTGCGCAGCAGCACCGATTTCCCGCTGCCGGAACCGCCGACCACGGCAAGGATTTCACCTTTGTACAAATCGAGGTCGAGGTTTTCGTGCACGCTCTGGCTGCCGAAGCGATTGCACAGCCCACGGACTTCAATCACCGCCTCGGAGGGCGCTCGGGGTAAACGACTCACCAGCCCATCTCCATGAAAAACAGCGCGGCCACGGCATCGAGCACGATCACCACGAAAATCGACTGCACCACACTCGACGTGGTGTGCGCGCCCACGGACTCGGCGCTGCCACTGACCTTGAAGCCTTCGAGGCAACCGATTGCAGCGATCAGGAACGCGAAGATCGGCGCTTTGACGATCCCCACCAGAAAGTGCTGAACGCCGATATCGGTTTGCAGCAGCGACAGGAACATCGCCGGCGAGATACCCAGCGACACGGCGCAGACCACGCCACCGCCGATGATCCCCGAGAGCATGGCCAGGAAGGTCAGCATCGGCAACGCCACCAGCAGCGCCAGCACCCGTGGCACCACGAGCAATTCCATCGGGTCGAGGCCCAGTGTGCGGATCGCGTCGATTTCTTCGTTAGCCTTCATCGAACCGATTTGCGCGGTGAACGCACTGGCGGTGCGGCCGGCCATCAGAATCGCGGTCAGCAACACACCGAACTCTCGCAGGAAGGAGAACGCCACCAGGTCCACGGTAAAAATACTCGCACCGAAGCTGGCCAGCACCGTCGCCCCGAGAAACGCCACCACCGCACCGACCAGAAAGGTCAACAGGGCGACGATGGGCGCGGCGTCAAGGCCAGTCTGTTCGATGTGCGCGACCATGGGCGTGATGCGCCAGCGCTTGGGACGAAACAGATTGCGGGCGATGGTTTCGAGGATCAGGCCGACGAAGCCCAGCAGTTGCAGGGTGTCCTGCCAGACGGTGTCGACTGCCCGGCCAATGCGGGTCAGCAGTTGAATGCCGACACTGATCTCCGGTTCCTTGACCGGTACGCAGAAGTCGCTGAGCGAGCAATAAACCGTCTGCAACAAGGCACGGTCTGCAGAAGAGAGGGTGCAATCAGGGTGTTCGGCGGATCGCCCCAGACGCTCGGACCCGAGCAATTCCACCAACAACGACGCCCCGGCGGTATCGAGCGCACCGAGGCCATTGAGGTCGATGTGCGTGCTGTCGTCGTATTGGCCGCGGAGCTTTTCGCTCAGGTGCTTGAGATCGGCGTAGTGGGCGAGCGTCCAGTCACCCGTGACCCGCAGTTGAGCAGGGGAGTGAGAGACATCTAGCTGGGCATTGCCGGCCATTGTGCTGCTGGTCATAAGCTCCGTGCTTGTTCGGCTATTAGCGCAGCGCTACGTAATAGCACGAACCGGATTACTTTTCTTTGATCGGTGTGCTGTCCGTGATCTTGAAGCGCAGCACGCCGATGACCTGGCCATCCTCGGTCAGCACCCGCACTTGCCATTTACCGGCAGGATTGCCTGGGAAATTCTGCTTGTGGGTCCAGGCACGGTAGCCTTCCTTGCGTCCGCCGTGGATGTCCAGCGGGATACGGTCGACCTCTTTACCGTTGAACTGCCACACGTGATAAATCCGCTCATCGAGGCCGCGCGGGGCGTTGATGGCGGTGTAGGCGTACAACCCGTCCCCACGGATCTGCTCGGCGCTGACCTCGTCCAGACTCTTGCCGGGTGTGCGGTCCTGCATTTGCGTGCTGATCGCCACGTCGGTCATCCATAAAGTGGCCGGCGGCACCCACGAACGCAGCACCCAGCCGAGGGCACCGATGCCCAGCGTGATACTCAGGATCGCCAACGCGTTGCGCACCGTGCGGATCGGGAAGATCGAGGCCAGGCTCGGGAACGACAGTAAAACAGCGGTGCCCAGCGCCAGTTTGAAGCTTTGCGAAGTGGTCAGGTGCAGGATGACGGGCAGGGCGGTGAGCAGCGCGGCAAACAGCGTCAGCGTGTGCAACGCCAGGAACGCCCAGCGCCGGGGTGCCAGCCATTTGTAGTAGAGCGGGTCGATGATGGAAATCAGCGCCGCCATGCTCAGCAAACCGGTGAAGAAAAACTGGCCACTGTTCCAGGTCGTGGTGATGAAAAAGAACGGCAGGACGAAGAACAGGCTTTCCTGGTGGATCATCTGCGTGGCGTAACGCAGCAAAGGCTGGGGGATTTCGCGCTTGAAGAGTTTGGTGAACAACTTGGTCAGGCTGTTTTCCAGCATCAGCCAGATCCAGCTGAGCACCATGATGATGGTGATCCAGGTCGCCAGGCCCTGTTGCCGATCCACCAGGATGAAGCTGCCGACTCCGGAGATAAAACCACCGAGCGCAATGACCCCTGGATAGCGCTTCATCAATTCCAGGATGCGCTGGACGTACAGGGTCAGAGTAGGCATTCGGCGGTTCGCAATAGTCGTGGGAAAAATCCTCGACAGAGTACCGCCCGGGCGGGGGCGTGGCGAGGGGGATACGTCCGTTTTCCCTATACAACATTGTGGAGAGGGCGCTTGCTCCCGCTGGGGTGCGAAGCGCCCCCAAACCCGCACACTGCGTGTCATCAGGTAGAGCGCAAGCACCGGTTTTACGACTGCTGCGCAGCCGAGCGGAAGCAAGCTCCCTCGCCACAAAAGCCCTGCTGCCAGGGCGGCCAGTTACCGGCGGCGATGGACTCGCCAAGCCAATACCCCGAGGACAAGCAATCCAAACACCCCGGCCATCGCCCACATCAACTGGTCATAACTCATCAGCGGCTTCTCGATCCGCACATACCCCGGTTGCATGAGCAACTCGCGCATGGCCTTGTTCGCTTCTTCCAGCGTCACGCCTTGCAGTTCCCTGGCCGGGGCGGCGAAACGCCCGTCCTGGTAGTCGCCCAGCGCGCTCCAGTAGTAATCGGCCAGCGCGCTGTTGCCTTGCACGGCCCAAGCCTGGCGGGCGATGGCGGCCTGTTTGAGGCGGTTGAAGGTGTTTGCGTCGAGACCGTCCTTGAGCAAATCGGCCTTCAAATCCTCCAGCACCTGCCGGGCCTTAGGCACGTCATCGCGCTCAAGGTCGGCGTTCAGGCTCATGAAGCCCACCCCGCCAAACACCTCGCGCTCGGCCGAGGGGCCGTAGGACAAACCGTGGGACAGGCGCAATTGGCGGTAGAGCGCCCAGTCCAGATAGTCCTTGAGCAGGTCGAAGGTTTCGTCGTGCTGATCCTGCAGCACCGGTTCCGGCACCAGCCAATGCAACTTGGCGCCGCCGCCGACGAAACCATCGCTCAGCGTTCGTTCGTGGGCGGCACTGGCCTGGATTTCCGGCAAGGGCAGGTGATCGGTAGGCTCGACCGCTTCAAGTTCACCATAGGAGCGTTCCAGATACGCCGGCAACAACTTGTCGAGCTCGCCAACCACGATCAGCGTCATGTTATTGGGCGCGTACCAGGCCTTGCGTACCGTCTCCAGTTGCTCGCGAGTCAGGTTATCGACTTCCGGGCGCTCGGGGCATTTAAGGCCCAGCTCCACTGCCAGCTGATTGCTCGCGGTGTGGCCCAGGTCCTGACGATCCAGCCAGCGCTGCAAGTGCGAGTAATGGCCGCCGTCCTCACGCTCGACCACTTGTTTGGCGGCGTTGATGGCGTTGTCGTCGATTCGGGTCTGCGTCAGCAGCGCCAGCAGCAGGTCGAGCACCTTGCGCTGGTTTTTCGCCGGGGCTTCAATGACGAACGTCGTGTCAGCGTTGCTGGTGAACGCGTTCCACTCACCGCCCAACGCCTGCATGCGCTCTTCCAGGCCGCCTTCGCCGGTTGCATCGATGCCGCTGAACAACAAGTGTTCGAGCAGATGCGGCAGCTCCTTGTCGGCGCAGCTGAAATCATCCAGACCTACGCCGACCACCAGGCGAATCGCCACGTGCCCGCGCTCGGTGCCGGGTTTGAGCAGTAATTGCAAACCGTTGGGCAGCGTATAGCCCTCGACCTGGAAACGATCCAGGGCAAACGAAGGAAATGAGCCAAGCAACAGACAGGCGAACAGCAGACAACGCATAGCAAGCTTCCATACGGCTGATTGGAGATCCGTGTCGCTTTCCAGGCAGCCATCGCGAGCAGGCTCGCTCCCACATTGGTTTTGTGAACACCACAATTCAAATGTGGAAGCGAGCCTGCTCGCGATGATCTTGAACCGGAACCACTGTTACTGACTGACCACACCGCCAGACGTTCAAGGCGAATGCGTGATGTCAGCCATATCGTCGACCGCCAGTGCACCGGTGTCCGATGTTTCCAGCACCACATAAGCGCTGCTGCAGAACAGCGAGTTCAAGCGCTTCATGTCGGCGATCAACTCCAGGTGCAGTGAACTGGTCTCGATACTCTGCACAATCTTACGTTGCAGACGGCTGACGTGAGCATGGGCCAGGCGGCGTTCCTGTGCGCGAAAGCGACGTTTCTCACGCAGAAGCTGGCGGGCACTTTCCTTGTCGGCACTGAGAAATACCGACAAGCCCAAACGCAGGTTGGAGATCAACTGGCTGTGCAACCCGGCCAGTTCTTCCAGACCAACCTCGGAAAAAGACCGGCGCTGCGAGGTTTTCTGCTGCTGCACCTTGCGCAGCATGCGTTCGATCAAATCGCTGGCCAACTTGAGGTTAATCGCCAGTTCGATGATTTCCGCCCAACGCCGGCTGTCTTGGTCGCTCAAATCTTCTCGGGGCATTTGCGCCAGGTAAAGCTTGATGGCGCTGTAGAGCGCTTCGACATCATCCGTCAGTTTGCGCATTTCCTGGGTGATGGCGGATTGTTTACCACGCAGCACGTCGAGCATTGCTTCGAGCATGTTGTCGATCAGATCGCCCATGCGCAGGGTTTCTCGCGCGGCGTTGGCCAATGCCAGGCTGGGGGTAACCAGCGCGGTCGGATCAAGGTGGCGGGGTTTCGCCGTGCCGTTGAGCTCCGGCCGCTCCGGCAGCAGCCACGCGCAAAGCCTGGCCATTGGGCCGACGCTGGGCAACAGGATCAGGCAGCGCGCGGTGTTGTAGAGCAGGTGGAAGCCAATGACCATTTCCTGGGGGCTGAAGTCGAGGCTGTCGATCCAGTGCACCAGCGGGTCCAGCACCGGAATGATCAGCAGCAGCCCGATCAGTTTGTACAGCAGGCTGCCGAGCGCCACCTGACGGCCAGCGGCGTTTTGCATGCTGGTGCTGAGAAACGCGAGGATACCGCTGCCGATGTTGGCACCGATCACCAGGCCGATCGCCACCGGCAGGCTGATGACGCCGGCGCCAGCCAGGGTTGCGGTCAGCAGCACGGCGGCCAGGCTGGAATAGGAAACCATCGCGAACAACGCGCCGACCAGGGCATCCAGCAGGATATCGCCAGTCAACGAGGCGAAAATCACTTTCACGCCCTGCGCCTGGGTAATCGGCGCGGCGGATTCGACGATCAGTTGCAGCGCCAGGATGATCAGCCCGAGACCGATGCTGACGCGACCCATCTGGCCCAGGCGAGTCTGCTTGCGGGACAGGAAGAAAATCACCCCGAGAAAAATCAGCAGAGGCGACAGCCAAGACAAATCAAACGTCAGCACCCGCGCCATCAGCGCCGTACCGACATCCGCGCCGAGCATCGTTGCCAGGGCGGGCGTCAGCGCCATCAGGCCCTGACCGACGAAGGATGTGACGAGCATGGCCGTGGCGTTGCTGCTCTGGACCATCGCGGTAACGACGATCCCCGAGATGAACGCGAGCCAGCGTTTGGACATGTTCTGGCCGATCACATGGCGCAGATTGGAACCGTAGACCCGCAAGATGCCGGTTCGGACGATGTGCGTGCCCCAGATCAACAAGGCCACGGCCGATAACAAATTAAGCAGGGTGAGCATGCAGGCCCCCTGTGGTGGTAGCGCCCCAGAGGGGCAAATTGACGGTGCCGCGCGACGTTCTACGTTCTGTACTTAAGCTGTAGTTGGCTAACGGTCTGGGCGCCAGCATCGCATAGCTAAAGACGTGATTGAAACAAAACTGTCATGAAAACAGGTTGATGCAGAGAGTAAAAAAGGGACCCGAAGGTCTCAGCCGGACAGTTGAAAAGGTGCGCGACACAACCCCTGTGGCGAGGGAGCTTGCTCTCGCTGGGCTGCGCAGCAGCCTTAAAATCGGTGGGAGTTCAATCGCTAAGGAAACTCTGAAAAAGACTTCCAAATCTGGTGAGATACGGCTGTCCCACGAACTGAACGGTTGAGCCCCGATGAAGC